>DAIQAU010000039.1:10475-16795 GCA_036781565.1 Bacteriovorax sp.
TCAAAGAAATTGCGGACAATCCAGATTCCGTAGTTCAATTTAATTTTCATGAAAACAAGCTTATGCAGGTAACGATTCTCGTTCACGCTGTGAAACCACTTACGGAAGAAGAAGCCGAAAAAACGTTGGCCACTCTAAAACAAAAGCTATCACTCAAATATAAAGCGAAAGGCGAAGATATGGCGGATATGCCGGTCACGCTTTTTTCACTTCCTAAGGGTGATATGATTATGGCTTCAAAAACAAAGGTGCTGGACAAGGGTTATGCCCCTTCTCTAGTCTATGGAAATAAAATCTATCTTCAAAAACTAAAATCAGTGATTGAAAAATCTGTAAAGCTTGAAGGCCTTTAACAGGCTCCGCTCTTTAATTTAGCAAATGGAAGTGCTAGGCTTTTGGCATGACTGGTTTAAGCGAAAAAGAAGCCTTAAAAAAACTGCAATTGAATGGACCAAATATCATCAAGCAGGAAGCTGGAAGATCCGGCTGGATCGTTTTGTTGGAGCAATTCAAAAGTCCTCTAGTCATTATTCTCATTTTCGCTTCTCTCATCGCTTTCATGCTTGGTGAAGTCAAAGAGTCTCTCGCTATCGGCACCATTCTGGTTATAAATGCTCTCGTTGGTTTTTTTCAGGAATACAGAGCAGAGACTTCCATTGCCGCTTTAAAAAATTTAACGGCTCCGCGGGCAACAGTTCTAAGAGATGGAATAAAAATACTTATACACGCGGATAAAATTGTCGAAGGTGATGTTCTCTTGCTTGAAGCAGGAGATATTGTAGCTGCTGATGCAAAACTGCTGACTTCTTCACGCTTGCAGATCAATGAAGCGATACTCACCGGAGAAAGTGTCCCGGCCTTAAAAAAAATCAGTGAAGACAAAAGTGGCAAGGTTTTCATGGGTACATCTGTAACCAATGGAACAGCAGAGGCAGTCGTCATTGCCACCGGTATGTCAACGCAACTCGGGCACATTGCTCATCTTATTTCTACTGCCAAAGTAGAACTCACCCCCTTGCAAAAACAACTCGAAGAATTGGGAAAAACTCTGCTTTATCTTTGCATTGTTATTGTACTGCTCGTTGCGCTCATTGGATTTTTTCGCGGAATTTCCGGTTCGGAACTTTTGATTTTTTCCATTTCTCTTGCCGTAGCGGTGGTCCCTGAAGGTCTGCCCGCCATTGTGACTGTTGCATTGGCCCTTGGAGTGGAAAGACTGTCTCGCAAAAAAGCATTAATCAGAAAATTACCCAGCGTTGAAACATTGGGAAGCGTTTCCATCATCTGTACAGATAAAACCGGAACGCTGACAACTGGAAACATGCGTGTTCGTGAACTGTGGACAACTGAAGATGATTCTTCTTTGCTGATCAAAGCGACGTCATGTTGTGATGCTGAACTTTTCAATGAGTCCGAGAAAGGAACAGGAGATCCAACAGAGCTCGCAATTTTAATAGCAGCAAGAGAGAAAGGAATTTCCAGAAAATCGATCGAAGAAAAAAATGGTCGTAAATCATCCGAACCTTTTGATTCCGAACGAAAACGAATGTCTATTTTTAGAAATGACGGAATAAATTATGTTAAAGGTGCGGTTGAAAGCATCTTGAGTATTTGTACTTTGGATGAAAATCAGAAAAAGGACATTCTCAAACAAACAGAAAAAATGACGGACAAAGGTCTGCGCGTTCTGGCCGTAGCCACAGGGAAAACGGCTGAAGAAAAAAATCTCATCTTCTCCGGACTACTGGGCATTGCAGATCCACCGCGACCTGAAGCTATGGAGGCCATCAGTCTGGCAAAAATTGCAGGAATTACTCCAATCATGATTACTGGTGATCATCCTCATACTGCAGCTACCATCGCCAAAGAAATGGGATTGATTGAAGAGAATGAAAATCCTGAAGGAAAAGTTCATAGCCGGGCGACTCCGGAAGAAAAATTACAGCTCGTTCGTTTCTGGAAAGAAAAGGGACATGTTGTTGCGATGACCGGCGACGGAGTTAATGATGCTCCTGCCTTAAGAGAAGCTCACATTGGAATTGCCATGGGCAAGCAAGGAACAGAAGTCACACGCCAGGCAGCTGATATAATTCTTACGGATGATAATTTTGCTACGATCGTAGCAGCTGTTCACGAAGGCCGCGGTATTTATCAAAATATCCGCAAAGCCGTTATGTATTTACTCATGGGAAATCTCGCTGAATTGTCTCTCGTTGTTGGAGCGATTCTTTTGGGGTTGCCTATTCCGCTGCTGGCTTCACATCTTTTGTGGATCAACATCGTCACAGACGCTCTACCCGCTTTGACTTTATTGATGGATCCTCTCACTGACGAACTCATGCAGGAAAAGCCAAGATCGCCAAAAGAAAAGATGGTTGGAAAAAAACAGTGGATGCAGATTTTTACTGTTGGATTTATCGAAGCGACTTGTTGTCTTATCCTTTACGCCTATCTGTTAAAAAGCCACAGCATAGAGTCGGCTAGAAATATTGTTTTCACCACATTGGTTACAAGTCAGGTCTTGAGAACTTTCGGAGCTCGTTCCAGAACCCAGGTTTTTTGGAAACTCGGCGCTTTCAGCAATCTATGGCTTATCGTTGTCTCTATTTTGACAATATTTATACAGGTAACCTTACATTACATTCCGTTGACGCAAAAAATGTTCGAATTAATTCCGCTAACCCTTGAAAACTTTGAACTCATTCTACCGGTTGCGCTCATCCCGATAACTTTAATTGAGATGAAAAAAATTCTGTTTTCAAAACACTAACCGCCCGGCGTATTCCTGACAGAAATCTAACGAACGAAAGATTGCTTTCACCCTGCATTCTCTGTTAAAAAGCCCGCATCAAAACCAATAAGGAGATTTCATGAAAACGATTCTTGTCGCTTTATCTGCTCTAATCATGGCCAATGCCCACGCTTTTGATTGCAAACAAAACGAAGCTCAGTTTATCGGAAAAGTGAGCGATCTTCGCGTTGTAAAAATCGATCAGGGAATTAGAGACTGTTATTTCAAAGTTCAATTTACACATTTTGATTCAAGCATGGTTTGTCCTCTTGATGAAAGTGTAGCTGCAAGCACGGAACTTCTTGATTCAGACTGCCGCATGGGCCTTGAAAATGGTCAGGAAATTTCGGGGTATTTGATTGAGAAAAGCGGTACCATTTACATCGAATAAATAATACTACCTACTCCGCTGGTCATTAGTTTTAATCTGGCGGAGTGCCTCTTCAATAACTTGCTCTCTACGTTGAATAGAAGATTCTAAAAGTTCAATTTCACTTTTCAATGAACTAATTTCTGTCATCAAATTATTGTCTTCAGGATGAGCTTCCGCTTTAGTTTTAGCCTCATCATATTTTTTCTTTTTTTCCTCTAGATTTTTATACAACTGTTTATTCAGAGAAATAAATTCTTCAACTTCATCGTTATCAACTAATCTTCTTAAATTATGCAGCCGTGCTCTGCTTGTTGTGTTCATGAATGGAAAGAAAGAAACAATTGTATCAAGCTGTTCCTTTGTTTTCTCAGTTTGAAGAGCATATAAAAGATCACTTCTGATATTTTCATAATCCCAATTGATACGATCGATAATGGCCGGGCTGCTCAAGATTTTATCGCCTGAAGACTTGTTCGTAATAAAACTTTTCCCTCCTGAGATTAAGTTTTTTGCCAGGCTGATGAAGCTTTCAGATTCTACTGTTCCTTCTTTTACACCTAGAAAGGAATAATTCGATTCGTCAGTTTCCACATAAAACATTGTTCCTCTAACTCCAAAGGCAGCAATCTTTGTTTTAATTCCTATGTGGACGGGGTTATTGTGGCTTTTGAGATGGACAATGACGGCGCCCTTTATCAATCGCATGATGCTAAATTCTTGCTTCATTTCATTAGAAGGCTTCATCAATTCATCGACATTCACAATGGTATTTGCCCCAAGCCTGATTTTACAAGTGTATTTGCCACCGAAACTTAATAGAACTGCACTTTTATTTTTAGTTTCAATCAAACTTCCTTCATGAATATCTTCATCAGCAACTAATTGATGAGTCACGATATTGGGACCTGAGACAAGAACTGTTCCATTTAATTTTTCAACAGACACTATCTGCCTGACATTTGTAGTTGCAGTGTCGGCAATTTCTGTTGAATTATTTTTTACAAGAAAGAATTCTATGACTCCAAGATTTGTCGTAAAAATTATAAAGAATACTATTGAAACAACTATGACAAAAATATGATAGGAAATAAAAACAACAGTATCTGTAGCCGTATTCCGTAATCTAATCATCTGCTTCGACCTCTACCCCATTGGATAAAAACCTGATACCAAAGCTATGGTGAAAAGCTTGCAAGATGCTTAATGTTTCAATTTTGTCTTTTGATACGGCCTTGATCGCCATGATAAAACGACCAAGCGTCTGACCAAAAATAGCTATGGGAAATATGACGAGAAGAAAATGAAAATAAAGAAAAATATAAAAATATTGAACGATGGGTAAAAAATTATCGAGGACAGTTTTCAAAGGAAAAACTTGAAACGAGATGAATGTTAGAAAAGCCACCATAAGCAAATCTACGATGAGAGAAAGATTCACTTTAGCGCTGCTTGCATATCTTACTTTAGCAGAAACCGTTCCATTCATTTTGAACTCCCCCCCGCAAAAGATTCCGCCTTCAATGTAATGAGGTTTAGCTTTCTCAATGAATTGTTTTTAGAATCTGATAAAAAGAGAAATTTATTGAAAAGCAAAAGAGCAGATGGAAAATTGAAGCGTGCTTTCGCCCCTTCACCATCGATATGTCCATCGACACCGGCAACTCCAAAAAGAGTGAGAACTTTTCCTGAATTCAATTCAATTTTCGCGACAGTATGATTTCCAATATCAGAAAAATAGAGAGTCCCTTTTTCGAGAGCAAGTCCTAGAGGAAGGTTGAACAGAGCCGATTCTCTATAGCCGTCAGTATCGCCGTATTCATCACAGCGTCCTGCATAGGTAGTTACTGCACTGGTAGCGAGGTCCATTTTTCTCAAGCAATGATTGTCTGTATCTGCAATAAATAAATTCTTTCCGTCACTCGCTAAACCTGTTGGAAAATCAAAACGTGCTTCTTTGGCAACTCCGTCTAAAAATCCTCTGGTCTTTGCTTTTCCGGCCACAGTTTCTACAACCCCACTCGCGATGTTAATTTTGCGAATGGTATTGTTTCCTGAATCTGAAACATAAAGAACATCACCCACTTTCACAATTCCCGAAGGAAATCCAAATCTCGCTTCGGTACCTGTTCCATCAAGACTTCCCCTTTCTCCCCCTGTTCCTGCAAGAGTTTTAACTTCACCCGATTTGATATTGATTGTACGGATAATATGATTTTTCGTATCTGCTACATAAAGATAATTATTATCTGTGGCAATACCGGTGGGAGAATTGAACCGGGCAATCGCTCCAACGCCGTCATTGGCCCCACCCAATCCAGCGGCTCCGGCAAGGAGGGAAACTTCTCCAGTGATCAGATTGATTTTCTTAATCACGTTATTGCCGCTATCCACGACAAATATTTTCTTTTCTGCTGAAACAATTCCCGTGGGAAAATTTAAATCCGCACTTTGCAAATTATTGTGGAAGTTTAATTTTTCCTGTTGTTCACTCGTCATAATCCCGACTTTCGCTGCAAATTTTTCCAAGATGCTATTGGGGATAAAAACAAATGAACTGATCAATAAATAAAAACACATCCCCATTAAAGTGTTGAATGTTTTCCTCAAAAAGGAATGAGGTTCTGATCGCTTGCAATGACGATAAAAAACACCGTTAGCCATTAGGCCAAGATACAAATGTATCAGCAGGAGCAGAAGGGCCAGGCACAAAATAGAAATTTCAAATGTGGTTACATTTCGACAAATGGCATAGACCGCGAATGGAAGAAAACAGAGAAAGTATTGCTTCCACAATCCCTTACTTGAAAACCAAATGAAGGGTAAAAAACAAGCGACAAAATTATATTTTTCTTTTCCCGCAGTAATCAGCGGAAAAATATATTCATCATAATAATCATCACCAGAAACAATCTTCACTCCTACCTGAGCAGGGCGGTTGCTTATTGGGGGTTGTGGTTTGGCCATGTCTTATAATCTTAAGGGCCACCTTAATTCTCTGCAAGCGCAGCCTTCATCAAGATTTCTTAATGTAATTGAGAATAGTTAGTTCGTGTGTGCAGTGAAATGTATTGACGTATTCCTGGCGACTAGGTCATAAGACATTTACCGAGAAGAGGAAATCATCGCTGGCCTTGATAGCAATATCAAGACGGGAGG
>DAIQAU010000040.1:0-3512 GCA_036781565.1 Bacteriovorax sp.
CCATCAACATTCCAGAGAAGATCATGTGGACGATTAATATTATCGCCGTTGAAATCCAGACTTTGAAATTCTGTATTCTGTATTCTTTGAATAGGTCCGATATTAAGAGGGAGAAGCGATTTATGTGCGACAGTACTCAAAATTTTTTCAGAATATTTTGGAATGCCTAAAGAGAAAAATGAAAAGGCCGACATCTTGATAAAATCGCGACGGCCTGTCGTTGAAGCTTCGTTTTCTTGATTTTTCATAGGGTAAAATCTAAATGTTTAAAGTGCAATATTAAAGTTTGACGTATCAAACCAGAAGCGGGTAAGCTTGTCAACCATGAACTGGCTTTATTTATTTTTTGCAGTGGCCGCTGAAATTTTCGGAACCTTTGCAATGAAGCATTCAAACGGATTTCAAAAACTTATTCCGAGTGTGGGGGTCGTCGTGGGTTATGCGATCGCGACATTTCTCCTCTCTCATGTTGTGAAAAACCTTCCTTTAGGAACGGTCTATGCTTTGTGGTCTGCGGTAGGAATCATAGGTTCGCTTTGTCTGGATCACTATTATTTTTTTGAAAAATTTAACCTCGCACAAGTCATCGGTCTTGCCTTTATTTTATGTGGTTCAGTGATTTTGAATTTTACACTCAAGACTTAAATTGATGTATAGTCTTACTCATGAGCAAAAAAAAGCGCGACATTCCTATTCTTGAAATCCCCATTATTGAAACGCATTTTCACCTGGACATGTTGAAGGCCATGTCGCGCGAAGAAATTGTTGAAAAAACAAAACTTCACAATATTGAAAAAATGGTGACGATTTCAACTTCACCGGAAAATCTCGATGAAGTCATTTCTATTGCTGAAACTTTTCCGCAAATTTACTGCACACAAGGTTTGCATCCGCATGATGGAAAAGAATGGAATGAAGAAGTCAAAAATCATGTTGTAAAAAATCTCACAGAAAGAAAAAAGAAAATTGTGGCAGTCGGTGAAATTGGATTGGACTATTACTATTCAAAATCCCCACGTGATGAACAGATTAAAGCATTTGAAGAGCAGTTGCAGATTGCTATTGATTTTGACTTACCGGTGGTTATTCATACGCGTGATGCAGATGAAGATACTAAAGCTATCTTGAAAAATTTCAGCCCGCGCCTTAAACGAAAAGGAGTCGTCCACAGTTTTACATCGGGTCTTGAGCTCGCCCAGTTTGCTTTGGATGAAGGATTCTATCTCGGTTTTAATGGGATTATTACTTTTAAAAATGCCGAGAATGTCAGAGACGCTTTAAGAATTACTCCAGTCGAAAAAATATTGCTGGAAACAGATTCGCCTTTTCTCACACCTGATCCGTATCGGGGCGTGGAGAATGCTCCCTATTATCTCCCCTTTGTTGCCGAAAAAATTGCGGAAGTTAAAAACCTGTCATTGGATACAGTTTTAAAACAAGCCTATCAAAACAGTGTGACCTTATTTCACTTCAGTTAATTATTCTCCGTCTGAATAAACTCCTGGCCACGTAGGAAGACCGCCAAGCGTTCTTGCCGCTCCCGTTACATTTGTACTCGATGCATTTTCAAGAGCACCTGATGAAGACGGACCTTTGACTGAACTTTGAATAATTGAAAGGAAATTATTAAGATCTTTTTGACCTCTGAAAGTCATGAAGAGCTGTTGGTTTTCTCTTGAATAACTGTCCTGCTCGCCGCCCTTTGACCCCATATCCTGAGAGACGAGGTAGTAATTTTCTTTTTTCACTACAGAAGTTGTATTGTCGATACCTGTACAGATAAAAAATCCGGAAGTGGCAACTTTTGCAATTTCCTGTGCTTTCATTGAATTTGAGAAAGCAAAGTTGAACGCTGCTCTTGAACCAGCGAAAAGCTCAGGAGAAAGTCTGATAGCAGAACATTCCTCATAGCTCGTAAGCTCAACATTAAAAGTGCTTGTCTGCATGAACATATAAGTTGAAGCATTCACGACCGCTGTACTGCTCGTTGTATCTGATTTTGAATGGGCAGAAGCAATGGCGTAACTTCCTGTTGAATTAACTTTAAAAATGTCAAACAATTCAAATGACAAGCCCACTGAATTTGTCCATGACCATGTTTGTGTCTTAGAAGAAGATTCTGCTTTAGCTACGCTGAAAGAATTCCCGACACTAAAATTAGTTGTTGTTCCTGAAGCGTATTTAATGCCGCCTACTTTCTTCACGATAAGTTTCTTATCTGTTTTAAAGAATCGAGAAGGATCTTTTCTCACTGTCATTACACAAGACTGAACAAGGCGCTGAGTTGTCATCTCATCCAGGACAACCGATTTATTGGCCACTGACAGACGTCTAAAATAATCATTAAACCAGAATGAACAGAACTGTGAAGCCAGATCAGAACTCAATTTTCCCGTTCTGGCAAAATTTGCGAGAACTGCTGAAGAGGCTGCAGGTTTCTGTTCAGCTTCATGGTAATAGGCTGGCTTTTTCGTTAAAGTGTAATACTTCATCGGATTTGCCAATCCATCTCTTATGAAAAGAGATTCTTTCTCATTAGCTACATTAATTTTCTGCAAGTTTTGTGAGCGAAGAACTTTTTCCATCGCCACTGCCGAATTTGAAACGCCATTCCCAAGTGAAGAAAGTCTGTCGAACAGATCTCCTTTTCCCAGGCCAAGGTTATCCTCAGCTCTCATCATTTTCTGGCCGTCTTCGTCGCGATTAAGAACAATTGTTCCCATATACGGAGTGGCCTCAAGACCACTGTTTCTGTCAATTTCAACTTTGCCATTTTTAGTTTTAATTTCTTTAATTGTATAAAGTGCAACAACAAGTCTCGAGCGTGTATTAAGTTTTTCAAATGCTGAGACCTTAAAGCTCACGACTGTTTTCAGATCGCCGCCAAATGTGGTTACTTTCTTTTCGCCTGTACTGATAACAGAATCTGCTTTTTCATTTTCATCCAAAGTTACAACAGACCACTTTAATAAATAGTTTCCATCTCTCAGTGGCTCATAACCACTTCGTCCATTGGACAGTGAAGAATGATTTACAACTTTTGCACTAAGTGCAAGAATTCCGTTTTTAACAATCGTAAGATCAAGATTCTTATTAATTTCGTACTTATAATTCACAACAGAGAAATTATAGTTATCGATCATGATCTTTGCATTTTCAGATGAAGGATTGATGTTGATTGAATTAAAATCTTCAACAAAACGCTGATCGCGGCCGAAATTTGAACTTTCGTCCCAAGGATTAATCACAACTTCAATCTTTTTACTGAGACCGAATCCACCATTGGAAATTAAAACTGATTTTTTGATGAATCTTTCTTTGGCAAATACTTTATGCCAGATTGAATCATCCCAACTGATACAGCCTTCCTGGTTAGATTTCAATTTAACCGGAGCTTTTGCTGAAATAGTTTGAACAGAGAAGTCTTCATCTCTGATTGGTCTTTTATCCAAATTACTTTTCACACAAGCCTTGATATTAAAGAAAACCTGTCTATCAGTTGTGTTTTCAGA
>DAIQAU010000040.1:3612-8332 GCA_036781565.1 Bacteriovorax sp.
TTTTCACACAAGCCTTGATATTAAAGAAAACCTGTCTATCAGTTGTGTTTTCAGAGCCAATCTTGAAAAATCTAATGTCGAGCTTTTCTATTTCTAAACCGGCCTTTACGTTTTCCTTTTTGTCTTCCTTCTTTTCTGACGCCGATCCTGAGAACTGAACTTTAAGTTCACTAAAAGTCTTTCCTTTTGCAGGAACTGGAATACCGTCTGTTTTCACTGACGGATTGTTCGAAATCATGTAGACGCCCTCAAAGGGATCTAACCCGATGTCGTTCGAGGAAGCATTTATTCTAATTCCTAAAAAGATCTGTCCTTTATTGGGAAGACTATTCAGAGTAAAAGGAAATTCCGCGATCAAAGTGTCCTGAGTAAAAACAACACCGTTCTCTGAAGCCGATGCAATGGGCATCAAAGTTTCTTTTCCGTTTTCTGTTACAGCATTATAAAGAATCATTTCAACATCAAACGCACCAGTTGTGATTGGGTACTGAACATTTTGTTGAGCTGCATTTTTTAGAACCAAAGAAAGTTTAGTCTGGTATTTTAAAACCATTTTCACGCCACCGGCCGAAAACTCCTGTTCCACAACGGAAACTCTTGGAGTAATTGCCCAGAGTGGTGAGCGCGAGTTGTCTGCAAGAAAAGCTGAAGTGCCTTCTTTTGAAGATGAAAGAGCTGCTACTGCTTTTTTCTTTGGATCAATGACAGTTCCTGCCTCGTCTCCATGGGCCCATGGATTAATGGCAAACTGAACGTCAGCGACGCCTTTGTGGAGACCGTTGGCAATAATTGTACGGGTGATTTTGATATAATTGGATTGAGCAAGAAAATTAAATTCAACCGATTCATTCCAGTTCAAGCATCCTTGTTCATCTGACTCGACATTTTTTTCTTCATCGCCGCCAGAAATTTTAAAAGACTGTCCCTGAATGGCCTTCGATTGCATAATGTCTTTTACACAGGCCTTGAAGTTATACAGTCGCTCTTTTGGAAGAGAGTAAACAGCATCAACTTTAGAAACCTCACTCGATCCATCAATGTTGTCGACGTAAAACGTAGCCAGCTTTCCAGCGTCAGCATTATCAACTTTATTTGAACAAGCGTTCAAAAAAGCCGCTAGTAAAAGAAGGACGAGTTGAGAGTAAACAGATTTTGAATGTGATAACATTTCAATTTCCCGCTTAAAAGTTCAGTTTAACCTAAACATAAGCAATTCTCATGCCCTGGACCTATCACTTTGATTTCGGGATCATTTTCAAACTGGTATGACTAAAGAATAGACGGCCCGAGAAGGGCCGTCTAAAGCTTAAACATAATGGGAAAAAATTCTAGAAAAGATTATCGATGTTGAGATTCATAAAATATGTTTTATCTGCGCTTTGAAAAGGCGTCGCCTTAATGAGTTTTGAATCAGCGTAAACAAAACTTACTCTGTAGCGATTGCTGTCGTAGGCAATCCCATAGCGGTAACCATCTCTGTTTGTACGTCCATAAGTCGTATCAGAATAAGATGCAACCATGGCATCTGCCTCCACATGATAGTGTTCAAAAATAGGACGAACAATACTTTTTGAAGCAAGCACTAATCCGGGACTGATGGAAAAGAAATAACCTTGATTAATATTTTTAGGAGCAGAATCATTTCTGATAAAACTTGCAAGAATTCCAAAAACTGCTTTTTCAGCACGGTAATCTGAGCCAAACGTTACTTCGGTTCCTTCATATTTATAAACGAAGACATTTGTATCTGTTGTAGGACGAATAACAGTGTTGCCTCTTGTGATTGATTCTTTCGCTGCAGATGTCGAGAGTTTGTTAAATCCAAAACGAGACACACTGATTGTCGTCGCAATTGTGTCAGTCCAGTTAGACTTTAAAAATGCCGTTCCTGAGTAAAGTGAAGCACTCGACTCGAGCTCGGAAGATGTAGAAGCTAAGCCGGAACTGGCAGGAACTGCCCCTTGAGCACGAATTTCAAATACATGATTTTGAAATTTGAAAGGCGCCAGAAGCCCAATGCCGGGAAAGGCTTTCGTATAACCGGCAATCGAAGGTAAAAATTCTTTTTGATATAGAACTCCGGCCTTAATTGAAAAATCATAGCCAAGTTTTTTCTCGACTGAAGCTTCTTTCAGATAAATTGAATTAGTCAGAGGACTCAGTGGATCTCTCGACGTTTGCTGACCGCTGATAAAGCTTGCTACGGGCGTGAGACGCAATTGCAGATCAGTGTCGATGCCATAAAGAAAATCGCCTTCGATGAAAGTCGCCGCCCCTCTGGAAAGAAGCGTTTCTTCTTTAATATTGAATCCCGAAATGCCCAGGCTTAACTGATGTTTAGAAAAACCTTTTACAAAATTTTCTTCAGCATTCACACCAGAAACTAATAAGAGAAAAAACACGGCTAGCAATTTATTCATTTTAATTTTCTCACACTCTTCTAATTAATGCGTTCTATTCTACGTTAGCTGAATACATTTGTTCAATCTCTTTGCACGTGATGAGCGTATGTGAATCAGATCCATTTAGTTGATAAAGTCTGCGCATTTTTTGTGGAATACTTTTATAAGTGCAGGTGTCAATTTCCCAGTTTTTCATTGTGGAAATCAAACTGGCCCCCTTGACCTTATCGCCTTGAATTTGCCACGCATCTATCATCAATTTATTGCCATTAATGGAAGATTGCAGATAAAGCTGCATATTTTTTTTGATAGCCGAAGGAAGGCTGGCCGGAATAACAAGAGCATTCAATTCATTCAAACCAATCTGACAGGTTTTCTGAATCTGCTCAGGATTTCCTGTCATGCTCACTTCCCCACAGGGGATTATGGCCTTGCAGACCCGGTAATCAAAATCGAGAAAGAGCTTTTTTTGCGCTTCAAAACTCAATGTGCTCTTGCTAAGGACTTCCCGCTTCAACTCTGGGGCCATCCACTCTTGCCACTTGCCACGCCATTTACCGAATGAAAAGGCCATCATGACTAAAGGAACGATGACCAGACTGGCCTTAATTCTGCTCAATTGACGTCGAGCTTGCTTTTTGAACTGTTTGTTAAATTCGCTTTCCATGGATTTTCTAAGTAAAACATGATATATTTGACGCACTATTTTTTAAGATGAGGTATTACATGTCTAAAAAGAATTTTATGGTTAGCCGTCCACACCCATGGCACGGAATCAACGTTGGCGCAGAGGCTCCTAAGGTAGTCAAAGCATATATTGAAATTATCGCGAACGATGTCATCAAGTATGAAATCGATAAAGAAACAGGATTTGTCATGGTTGATAGACCACAAAAGTTCTCTTCTTTGCCACCAGTACTTTACGGATTAATTCCTCAAACATACTCAGCAGAAAAAACTGCTGCGTTCTCAAAAATGGCAACAAATGGCGACGGTGATCCGCATGACATTTGTGTTCTTTCAGAACTTCCAATTCACCGTGCAGACATCATCATGGACGTAAGAGTTATCGGCGGTATTCGTTTGATCGATTCAGGGGAAGTTGATGATAAAATTATCGCAGTTCTTAACGGCGATCCATTTTACAAAGGCGTAAATGATATTTCTCAAATCAATCCTGTGATCATTGATCGTATGAGACATTATTTCCTTTCATACAAAACAATTCCAGGTGAGCCGATCAAAATGCAGATTGAATCTGTTTACGGTGCTGAAGAAGCTTACAAAGTAGTTCAAGCTGGTATCGAAGATTACAAAAATCATTTCGCAAAATAATTCAGTTCGCGGAAGCCTTGGAGAAAAATTCTTCAAGGCTTCCACGTTTTAAAACCATGAAATGCTGCTCTAACAAACTTTCCTGATTGCCGCCTTCCACTGGAACAAAAAAGATCTTAGTCCCTTTTAAATCCTTCATAAGCACTCTGCTGAGATCTTCCGTTGTTGCTTGAGGACCCGTCACAAAAGCATCATAAAAAAGAATATTATTGGATTTCACGTAAGTTTTAATTTCCGGTGTCTCAGAATAGGTAGCATCGAAAAGCCCGATCGCTGAAAAGCTGAGCAGGTTTTTATTGGCGTAACCGCTGAGCCTGTTTAAAACGCGATAAGCGCCGCTGTGACCGCTTAGTCCGATAAGCTCCGACAGATTGAGTTCACTTTCCAGCTCGAGAAAGAATTTCTTCGTTCTCAGAGCATCAGAAAAGAAGGAATCATAGGTCGCACATTTCCCTTCACTCTCTGGAACAATCAAAACCGCATCTGACTTTGAACTTTGAAGATACTGGCCGTAATTTCCCCAGCGTTTATCAAAATGAGAATACCCTTCAAGATTGTGACCGTGAAAATGCACGAAATACTTCTGAGAGTGATTGGAAGAAAAATAAACGTGAATGGGACGAGGATAATTTTCAATCTTTAAAAGACAGTGAGTAAATTCCGCATTCGAATCATTTTGAGGAATGCATTCTGAATTGGCTTTTGCCATGACTCCCAGAAAAAGCAGAATAAAGCCCAAGAATGATTTTCTCATACCTCTTCATAGCACAGTTTCAGAGTGGGATTTCTTGTTTTGTAAAAAAGAAAGCGTGACTGAATCACGCTTTTGGCAATCTCTTATAGTTTTATCAAGATTTAATTAGACAAAAAAAATGCAGCCAAACAGGCTGCATTTTTTTTGTCTTAATATTAAAAGATGAGAAACGTCTTATTTTTGAAATTTCTCAGTAAGGATTTGCGATTGCTTATCCTTAGATTGAGAG
>DAIQAU010000040.1:8432-12111 GCA_036781565.1 Bacteriovorax sp.
TTATTTTTGAAATTTCTCAGTAAGGATTTGCGATTGCTTATCCTTAGATTGAGAGTTCACTGCTGTTGCGTTGTTCGGATAAAGAACAAGCAATCTTGATGAACCGGCCCCACGTTTGAGCGCAAGAGTTTCCTGATCGTTCGCTTTAACAGTTACTGCTTCAGGCATATCGTAGAACGCAAAAGCATTTTCTGCGATGTTGATTTTTTGCCATTTCTCGCCATGATTAGCAAGGAAGTCGTCATCAGCATCTGCTTCAAGGTTTGTCACAGCAAGCTTAATTCCGATGTTTCCTTTTTTATCTGTCGCAATTTTAGTGATGTCTGTTTCAATGACAGCGACATCAGAGTGATCATAGAATTTCATTTCTCCAGCGTCCAAAAGAGCTTCTTTGTAGTCTTCTTTTGTTGTTGGATCCAATTCAAAGTTCTTTCTCAGCTCGCGTGCCATATTTGCATCGAGAAGGATTGAAGCAAAAATGTCAGCAGTAATACCAGAGATGTAGTTTGCTTTAATTCCAAGAAGCTCAAGGTCTGCTACACCATCAGCATCAGAGTCAATCTGAAGAGAGATGTCACATGGCTGCCACATAGTTAATGAATCAAAAAGTTTAACTCCAACTTGAAGAACTTTCTTCGTTGCACCTTCTACTTCTTTATCCACAATGCGGATACCAGCAGCTTCAAGATCACATGTGTTACCTTTAGAAAGATTCATCGGTGGAGCGATAACTTTTCTTTCATCTGTCCCAAGAAGGTTGAACACAAGAGCATCACCATCGTTAGCTCCTTTATTAGTCAGCTTCAGGTTAACCTGAGCACCAAGTTTATCCACTTCTGAATTTGTCATCGTCAGAAAATCACTCGCAGTGATGTCTGTCACTTTATTTACAACAGCAAGGAAAGGAAGATTGATAACTTCAGCACCGTCCTGAGATCTCATAATAACAAAACCATCAGTTTCGATACTTGATTTTTCTTCTGTCGCTCTTAAAAGTGTGAAGCTCACAGTGATCTTAACGGAGCTGTTTGCTTTTACTTTAAAAGATCCCGGAAGACTTACTTTAACATTTTTTCCGGCAAGTGATCTTGTTGTGAAAATCATGTCTTTGTCAGAAGTGTTTTTTACAGTGACAGATTTCGCCACAGTCTTATTGTTTGAAACAGAAACTTCGCCAAGAGAAAGCGTCGCAGGCATTGCAAGCGCTTTTGATTTGAAAGCTTGTTCTACTTGTACACGGCCAGCACCTTGTAGAGAAACTGGAATATGAACATTTCCCTTCATCATAATTTTCGACGTGTTTAAAACTTTCGCTTTAAGTTCGGCAACTGTCAGTGTCGGGAAAGCTTGTCTTAAAAGTGTCATTACACCTGCGATATGCGGTCCTGACATTGATGTTCCTGAGAACTGAACACTTTCTGATCCTGAGCCCATAGCTGCAGAAATAACATTTGCACCCGGACCAGTAATCTCTGGTTTAATAAGAGAGTCGATCGAACGTGGACCGCGTGAAGAGAAGTCTGTGATTGTATCAATAAGATCATCACGAGTAATGATTTTACCTGGAGAGAAATTGAATTCTACTGCAGTTCCTGCTTTAAGAGCTTCTTTCATTTCGATACCAACAGCTTTAGTCACCATAACTGCTGGAAGATCAAAGTGCTTGTCTCCGCCCATCTGGATTGGATTTCCTTCCTGATTGTTAGCCACGACAACACCAATTGCACCAAGTTTTTCAGCAATAGCAAGTTTATCAACAAATGAAATAGCGCCTCGATCGATAAGAGCAATATGGCCTTTCACTGCGACTTGAACTTCTTCAGCAATTGGATCAGCACCGTTGCCGATGTAAACCAGAGTTCCGCTGATTTTGCTTTCAGCTGCTGGTGTTCCAATTGTTCCTTCGATTGATTCAAGAAGTTTTTCTTTTCCTGCAATTTTCATTTCAACGGCAGGAATAGCGATGTTTTGTGGCATATCATCGATACCCGCTGCAACAGAGATAGCATCATCGGCCGTTGATGGAGCACCAACGATATATGGATTATCTCCAGAGTTACCAGCTGACGCGACAACAACTGTTCCTGCTCTTGTCAGGTTTTTAACCGCTTCAGTGTATAGAATTTTCGGTTTACCGTAGCCGCCACCTAGAGAAAGGTTAACGACATCAAGGCGATCTTGTGGATCAAGTTTTTCACTTGGGTCAGCGGCAAATTCAAGCGCCTGAATAACGGCGATATCTGAAGTCGAACCTTCTTTACCGAAAACTTTTAAAGCATAAAGTTTTGCATCAGGAGCAACGCCTGAATAAGATTTTTTGCCATCGCCGATACCTGAAACCGTTCCAGCGACGTGTGAACCGTGTCCACCTTCATCAAGAGGGTTTGCATCTCTGCGAGGAATTGTTTTTTCAATATCAGATGAACCTGAAGAGTATTCTGTTCCTACGAAATCTACACCACCAACAACTTTATCATTTGGAAAAAGTTCTTTTGGTGCATCTGCCGTTGGATCAACAGATTCGTAAACTTCTTTTTTACCAGAACCGCCAAGCATTGAGTGAGTGTAGTCGATCCCAGTATCGATAATCCCAACTCTCATCCCTTGACCCGAAACACCTGCTTTGTGAACTTTATCTGCGCCGATAAATGTCACAGTATTGTGAGCATTTAAATCTGTGTTCGCTAAAACACCGCCAAGCTCAGAAAGTTTCTTTTCAACTGAAGCAACTTTTGGTCTGTCGAAATTTGTGTTTTCAATCACGCGGCTTACGCCTTCGATCTTAGAAATTTTATCTGCAAGTTCAGATGGAGCGACAAAAGCAACTGCGTTCAATACTAACTTGTATGAAGCAATGACTTTAACGTCTGGTGAAAGGTCCTGAAGTCTTGAGATCACATCTTCTTGTTCAGCAAGAACTGCTTTCTTCATTTCTTCGTCAATAACAGCTTTTCCATTTTCCATTTTTGCATTCGCAAGAAGGGCCGGAAGTTGAAGCTGAACCAATCCTACGTATGTAGTAGGCGTTTGCTGGCGCATGCTGAAATAATCACTAAGAATAAATCCGCTTTTGCCTGATTGATTCTTAGGTGCACACGAAACTGCGAGTGCCAACGTAAGAGCTAAAACTGAGATATTTTTCATTGCCTGTCTCCCCATTTTCTATCGACGGGTGACTATAGCAGGGAAAAATATTGAGTCAAAGGTTTGAGTGATCTTTGTCTAAAAAGTTTAAGTTTTTAAGTTTTGGCGCCTTCAAGGCTGTAAAAAGAACCACGAAGAGTGTCATAGTGCCACCAAAAACGACGGAAGGAACGACCCCCATAAGTTTCGCAGCAAGTCCTGATTCAAAAGCCCCGATCTCATTGCTGGACCCGATGAAAATGGAATTCACTGAATACACTTTACCTTTCATGTCCGGAGGAACAAGCGATTGCATGATTGTCCCTCTGACAACGACAGAAATATTATCGAAGGCCCCTGAAAGCGCGAGAATGAAGAGCGAAAGATAATAATTTGTGGAAATACCAAAGATGATCATGCAGATCCCGAAACCGAAAACCGCAGCGAGTAGTTTTTTGCCCGTATCTTTAACCGGCGGCCAGTGAACGACGATAGCGGCCATGATGAAAGATCCAAGACTTGGAGCTGCTTTTAAAAAACCAAGCCCCTGAGGTCC
>DAIQAU010000040.1:12211-16774 GCA_036781565.1 Bacteriovorax sp.
GTTGAGTTCACATAATGTTCCTTAGGCACACATTCAGTCAGAATAGAAAACATGGAAGGCGCCACAATTCCGCGGGCAAAACCACTCACTGCAATGATGCAGTAAAGAAGCACAACTTGTTTCTGGACGTTAACAAAGGCCGACGTATAGAAAAGGCCGAGACTGCAAAAGAACAGGACCATCAAACAAGAAAAGACGATTTTCTTTCGATCGTATAAGTCAGCGAAATGGCCCGCAAACAAAGTTACTGAAAAATTGGGAATAATTTCCACCAGGCCGATAAGTCCCAGGGAAAGCGGGTCATGAGTTATCGAATAGATATGCCATCCGACGATGACTGACTGAAATTGGAGCGCCATCGTCATCAGAATTTTAACTGTGACAAAGAAGCGGAAATCAGGAAACCTGAGGGCGATATAGGGGTCTAATTTTGGGAGCTTAGCTTTGATTGGATCTACATTCATAGGCGGTATTGTAGCTGTCTATGGAGGCATTGACCATAACGATCGTGAACTATGTTAAGATACACTTATTAGAGTAAAAAGCTTGAGTTTATGTTAATTAGGCTCACGAAAATGCCGATAAAAAGCTATGACCAAAATGGGTAACAACTTTTTCTCAATCTCCTTCGACTTGATTGTCGTGAATCGCACTGTTCCGTACGATCTATACGTCAATTCGTCAGCGAATGAGAGCAAAGAAAAATATGTTCGCATTTATCCCAAGAACGAAACGCTCACTCTCGAAGACCTGAAAGTTTTTAAGAAAAAATATTTTCAGCTTTACGTGCATGAATCGCAACGTGAAGAATATTTGAAAAGCCTCATTCACTGCCATACAGTTTCAGATGAACAGAAAACTGAAATCATTAAAGACTCGGCCATTCACTATCTCGATAAATTATTCGAGCCAGATAAGGAATTTACGACTGAAATTCTTTCTGAAACAATTCAGGGCTGTAAAACGACTGTTGAATCGATGGTCGATGTTATTAAAGATTATGACGTTTCCAAGCTGCAAAGCCTGATTGCGAGTTTATCATTTCACGATTTTTATACTTACGATCATTCCATTAATGTTTCGATGTATTGTATTGCACTTTATACTGCACTCAAGCCCAATGCTCCCAAAGAAGATATTATCATGGCCGGACTCGGCGGGCTTCTTCATGACATCGGAAAAATTAAAATACCAACTGACATCATTAATAATCCAGATAAACTCACTGAGGAAGAATTTGATGTCATTAAAAAACATCCTGATTACGGATTTCATCTGCTCGATGAAAACAGCTGTGATTGTGAAGGTGTAGATTTCGAAATTATCAAACGTATCGTTCATGAACATCATGAAAATTTTAACGGCACCGGATATCCTCAAAAGCTTAATGGTATTGATATTCATTTGCTTGCGAGAATCACGGCGATTGCTGATTTCTTTGATGCTTTAACAACGAAGCGCTCTTATCACGAAGTTCTTCCTACGGAAGATGCCATTGCCGTTATGGCAAAAAGTGTTGGAAAAAAACTTGATCCGGAACTCTTCACTCTTTTTACGACCAGTGTGAAGCAACTTGTTCTCAATGGAAAAATCAATCGGGAATTGCCTGAAGATTTCGATCCATGTCAGCCACAAAACGTTCTTCCGTTCCGCGCGCCTAAACCGTCTTACAAAATTGAAGGCTTTGCCGAAAAAGATAAGCCCGTTGGTTTTGGAAAAATAAAAAAGAAAGTGGGTTAATTAACCAGCCTTAAGGCAGCTATGGCTGCGCTTTTTTTTCGTGGTCTTTTGGATCCGTCGATGTCGTCAACTTCTTAATTTTTCCCTTTTTCAAAAGATCTCTTTCTACAATCCCTTTTGTACTTGGAATCATATGCGTTGAAAATGCGGTGACTTCACCCTGCGCCTGCGCCTGAATTAAAATAGTCACTCCAACAGTATCTCCAATAAGATAACCACCGCTGTCGAGCATTTTATTCCAGTTCATATTAAAATCTTTACGATTCAATTTTCCCGTAAGTGCAAAGAAGTAACTTTCTTTCCCCCAGGCATCTTTCATTTTTCCTTTATAGAGTCCCGCTAGTACAAATGGCTTCGCGATTCCTCTGATTGTAATCGTCCCTGGAAGAGAAAATGTATTGTCCGTTTTTAACTGTACTTTAGCATTACTTTTAAAATTGACCGTTGGATTGCTTTCCACCAGAAAAAATTCCTGTCCTCGCAAATGGAAGTCGCGCTTCTCATCTCCGGTATCAATACTTTTTGCGACAATATCAACGTTTACGCTGGAAATTTCTTTTTTCGTTTCATCGAATTTAAAATCACCGTAAAAGGTTTTAAATTTCCCGTCCACTTTGGTCATAGTCATATAATCAATATCAAAAGATATTTTGGAATGTTCTCTCACAATGACAAAATCTTTGGCCGAAGCAGAAAAAATGAATCCGCTCACTAGCATAATTAATGCTGCCTTGAACATAATGCCTCCTTAACTCTAAATCAGATACTCTCAGATTATAGACGGTAAATCCAGATTTTGGATGGGGATCAATTCACTTAAATTAGCACAATTGCCACAAAAGTATTATGCTCAATGAATGAATATGAAACGTCTATATCAAATTAATTCATTGGGCACACGGGAAATCTCACACCGAGGAATTCGTGTAGAAAAACTGGAACATCGGGTTCAGCCCCGCATTCCATTTCCTCACAAGCACGATTTCTATCAACTAATCCTTGTGACCGGCGGTAAAGGCTGGCATGAAATAGATTTTTCACGCTACACCGTTTCTAAAGGAAAATTCTTTTTTATGAAGCCCGCCCAGGTTCATTCATGGAGTCTGAGCAAAGATATTAAAGGCATAGTCATTGAATTCAGCCGCGAAGCTTTGGGACTCGACATCTCCGCCTTTATTGAAATCATGCCAGATTGCCTGAGCCTGAAAATTGAAAAAGATTTTCAAACAATGCTCAACCTGGCAGAGCTGATGCTCAGCGAGTTCAATGCTAAAAACACTCAATATGAAATTGCTAATAAAAACATTCTTGAAGCCTTTCTCATTTTTTTAGGACGGAACGTTGATTTAAAAATGAGTGTAGTAGAAAGCAAATCAAAGCCTAAGCTTCATCAGGTAGAAGAATTAAAAAAACTTATCGAACAGCATTTTAAAAACGAACACTCCGTCAATTTTTACGCAAATAAAATGGGAACGAATTCTAAAAACCTCACCATGGCCATTACAAGGGCGATCGGTAAGTCTCCGAGCCATTTGATTCAGGAAAGAATTTTACTTGAGGCCAAAAGGTATCTCGCCTATTCTGAATTGAGTGTCTCTGAAATTGGTTTCGAACTTGGCTTTGAGGATCCCAATTATTTTTCACGTTTTTTCAGAACACATACTAAAGAATCTCCCCTCACCTTCAGAAAAGAAAAAGTATAAGGAGCTGAAGAATGACATTCTGGAAAAAAGCGGCAGTTTTGGCGTTAGCCGTTGTCGGTGTTCTGGCCTTAATTTTTGCCAAAGATCTTCCTCAGCGCAATCCTGAAACTATTTTCTTAACGGAAAAATCTCTTTCTCAATACAAGCTTTTTCAAAAAGATGTGGTGGAGAAACAATCTCTGGTGATTAAAAAAACAACCGCAAATAAAGAAGAATTTTATCAGCAGTTAAAAACAATTGAAGAAATGTGTGCGGATGAATGTGAAGTTATTAAAAATCCCGCACGAGCTAAAAAAGGCATTGCTGAAAATTCAGCAACAGATGATCTGATTAAATTTGAAACAGATTCTTTTTTATCCGCACTCGTCATGAGTGACAAAGACCAGGTTCAGAAAAAAATTCTCAAATACCTTGAAGCAACTCCTTATTGGAATGATGCTGCAACATCTTTTGCCGGAATCCCCTACACTAATTATCTTCTTGATAAATACTCACTTGCCATTCAAGAGCAGCTTTTCCCAATGATGTTTTCTCTCGGTCTTGTCATAGCCATTCTGTTCATCGGTCAACTGAAGAATGCCCTCATCGTCTATCTGCCTTGTTTGTTTTCAGCAGGGTTTTCCCTCACCGTTTTAAAGTTAATGTATGGCCAAATGAATATGGTCACGTCCATTATTCCTTTGGTTGTCTTCACTGTTTGTCTTTCACTTTCTTTCCATTTGTATTTTTCTCTAGTGGAATTAAAAACGCTGAAAACTTTTTTTAAATATAAATGGGCTCCGCTCTTTTTAATGACTTTCACAACCTATATTGGTTTTCTGAGTCTCGGCTGGGCTGAAATTCTGGTTATCCGGCAGTTTGGATTAATTGCGGCTCAACTCGTCCTCGGCTGCACACTTTATATTCTGGGCTGGTATTACCTTTGGGAAAAGCCCATTGCTTCTCACATCAGACAGGAGCGAAAACAGCTTCTAATGTTGAGAAATATTTTCAACAATTCATTTTCTAAATCAGCAATTATTATACTCGCGGTCCTCGGAGTATTTAGTATTCTTCTGGTACCCACGCGATTAAATGTTGTGACAGATGCAACTTTATATTTCCCCAAAGATAAAAAAAT
>DAIQAU010000041.1:0-5472 GCA_036781565.1 Bacteriovorax sp.
TCGGGATAATAAACTTCATCTCTATAAACGAACATGACGATATCCGCATCCTGCTCAATTGCACCAGATTCACGGAGATCGGCAGTGGTTGGACGTTTGTTCGGACGAGATTCAACACCACGGTTAAGCTGCGAAAGGGCAATGACCGGACAACCAAGTTCCTTGGCCATCGTTTTCAATCCTCTCGAAATTTCCGCGATCTGTTGTTCACGTTGAAGTGATTTATTGGTCGATCCCATCAACTGTAAGTAGTCGATGACGATCAGGCCGAGACCTTGCTCAGCTTTAATTTTTCTACATTGAGATTGAATATCAAGAATTGTCGTGTTCCCTGAATCATTAATATAAATTGGCAGCGACGATAGTTCCTGAGTCGCCTTCGCAATACTTCTCAAATCGGTATCAAGGAAAGCTTTCTTACGAACTCTCTTTGAATCGACTTTCGCTCGTCCAGTAAGAAGACGCATTGAAAGTTCTGTCGCCAACATCTCAAGAGAGAAAATGGCAATCGGTAGTCCTGATTGAAGACATGAGCTGACGGCAATATTCAAAGCAAGAGATGTCTTCCCCATTGCTGGACGGGCAGCAAGAACGATCAATTGCCCTGGTTGCATCCCTAGTAAAAGTTCATCGAGACGAGGATAACCGGATGAAAGACCGGCGATCTCTCCCATTACTCTCGAAGTATCTTCAAGCTCTTTCAGGTTTTGCTTCAATGTTGTATTGAGCTTAACCATCCCGCCCGTTTTTGCTTCGTTTGTTAATTTAAAGAAACTAGATTCAACTTCCTGGATAAAATCATCAGCTTCACCGGTAAAAGACATCCCCATTTGAACAACTCTCATCGCTGTTCTCAGAATTTCTCTCATCGAATGTTTGTCGTGAACGATTTTTCCGTATTCATAAACGTTTGCTGAAGAGGCTTGATCTTCCACAAGTGAAAGAACAAAAGATTGTCCGCCCACTTCTTCAAGTTTTCCTTTCTCCTGAAGTTTTGAGCAAACAGTAACGTAATCGATCGCGCGATTGCCGAGAGCAAGATCGCGAATGACGTCGTAAATCATCCCATAGCGGGGATCGTAGAAATGTGAAGGCTCAAGTTTCAAGTTAGAAACTTCATCAAAGACGGAACCGTCGATGATTAAACAACCAACAAGCGCTTTCTCAGCGAGAAGATCATGAGGTAATTCATTGACTTGATGGGCGGCCATATTCACCTACTGCAAACTGTTTTTGGATAAAAAAAAAGGGACCCGAAGGTCCCTCTATCGTAGCAAATTTTGTGAAGATTAAGAACGAAGAAGTTTATCAACTTCAGCTTTTAATCTTTGCTCTTCTGTCATTTCAGCAGCTGGAGTTGCAGTTTCACCTGCAGCTTTTGCTTCTGCAGCAGCTTTCTTACGAGCTTCAGAAGCTTTTAGAGCTTCTTCTTGAGCTTTTTTAAGTTCTTCAGCTTGTTTTGGATCGATAGCAACTTTAACTTTGAAAGTCGCTTCAACGTCTGCGAAAAGTTTTGCTTTTGCGTTGAAAGTTCCAAGACCTTTAATCGGAGACTCAAGGTGAATAAGTCTTCTTTCTACGTGGAAACCTTTGCTTTCAAGTTCTTTTGAAAGTTCAGCGTTTGTTACTGTTCCGAAAAGTTTTCCAGAAGCTCCAACTTTCTTGATAAGTTCAAGAGTTGTTCCTTCGATTTGTTTTTTAAGTGCTAGAGCTGCATCTTTTTGACCTTGGATTTTTTTAGCAAGGCTTTTTTGTTGAGCAGCTAGTAGTTTCTTATTTCCTTCGTCAGCTACCATCGCTAGTCCATTTGGAACCAGAAAGTTTCTAGCATGACCATTTGATACGTTAACGATTTCACCGATGTTCCCAAGTGTAGGAACTTTTTCAGTCAAAATAACTTTCATAATATATCTCCTTCATCTTTTTTCTTATTAGTAAAAAATTTTCTAAAATCAAACCATAGGTCAAACATTCCGAGGATCGCTAAAAATTTGTACGCCATCACAAGAGTGAAAACGACAAACATCGTTTTTAAGAATCCGCCAATGCGCAAGTATTGCAAGAATGCATTGTACACGCCGAATCCCTGAAAAAGATAAAACACGCCTAAGCAATACAGTAAGTTGTTACCGATAGTTTCTGCAAGCTTTGGAAGACCGTAATCTGCTCCGACAACGCAAACCAATGAAAGAATCAAAGGAAAGACGAAGAATTCAGGAGCTTTGAAGTTAATCAAATCCTTCAGCGAGTAACCATAAAGATGTTTATATCTCCAGATCATTGAATTTCTAAGCGTCATATAAAGACTGACCCACAAACCAAAGAACGCGAAGACAAAAATAATTGAAGGAAGAATCGAGAAGATTTCATTGGCCATTTCGTCAGGTTTTGAAAGCAAATCCTGAAACGCTCTTGCCTCATCTCCACTGGCATTCATCGCTTCGTTATCTTTATTTTGTTCCTTTACCATCGTTAGAAGTTTTGTCACTGATTTCGAAAGCTCTTCTTTCACGGAAACTTTTCCGGAAAGATTAGCGGCCACCAGTGTTCCACCAACTAACGTGACGAGAATGAGGCCAGAAGTAATCAATCCTTTGACTGGATTGATATTTCTTAGAATCACCTCGGCAATCAGGATCGCATAGAGAAGTGCAGTTAAGTACATTCCACCGATCACGAAAGGCACAGGATACTTTGCAGAAATAAACCAAAGAGCCGTAGTCGTTACTCCTCCGATCGCTAGCGTTGTGAGACGCCCGTAAAGAAGGAAGGCCAGGATCAATGGCACGGGAGCAAAAACTGACAAAGGCCCAAAAGAACACAGGGCGATCGAAATGACCGCAAGAAAGATCAGTTTCCCGAAGGAAGCGCGCTGATCGAAAACTTTTCCTGGTTGAACTTCTGGTTTAGTCATTTAGCTAGCCTAAAAAATTATGCTCTTTCAGCAGTAGCGTTAGACAGGTAGCTTGAAATTCCAAGTTGTCTAGCGTGCTTAATAGCAGAGTTAGAGAATCTTTGGTGTTTCATTGAGATACCAGAAACGCGAGCTGGAGAAATTTTTCCGAACTCAGAAACCAACCAGTTCCAAGTTTGAGGATCTTTCCAGTCTGCTTTAATTTTCTTAGCTGTGAACCAGCAAGACTTTCTTTTCGCGAATTTGCGACGATCGTCTTCCATGTCCTCAAATCCTTCTTCATCGTCTTCTTTCTTGTTATCAAGAACTGAACCACGGTGAGTTTTTGAGAATGGTGATTTGAAGTTTTTAACGATGTTTTCTTGTTCAGCATCTGTTCCCAAGTTGAAAACAAGTGAACGAAGAACGCCTTCATTGATACCAAATCTTCTTGTTAACTCAGTGTTTGCCTGAGTGTTAGATCTGAAAATGAAGTAATGGAAATGGCCGTGCTTTGCACCGTTTGCGTATGGTTGAGCAAAACGTAGTTTTCCCCAATCATCTGCAAGAAGAAGTTCGCCTTCGAACCCTTTTAATGCATCTTTGATGATCTCAACGATCTGTGCATGAGCTTCTGAACCGAGCTCTGGTTTTGTCACTACTGACAACTCGTAAATCATAAATCCCCCTGGACTAATGTAAAATTAGGCTCTGCCCCCCTATGGGACAGAGCGAGTAATCTTGGTTTTAATCTGGGGAAGATAGCACTAGAAGGCTCACATTGGAAGGAATTTCACAGAGATTTCCCTCTTTTGGTCAATGCACAAAAAGCCGTAGTTATGAGTGCGAGAATCATCCAAAGTCTCAGGAGAAAGCGGGACGCAGCCCTGAGGAATGTTGATACTCAGAGACAGCGGGCGAACGAGGCCTGAATCCGTTCCTATCATACTGTAAAGACGTTCACCGTAGATCAAAGTTGAGTTGATGAAAACCCCCGGCCGCCCCGATGACAGAACTGGCATCAAGGTTTCAGAGAAATTCTGACCTGGGAAGCTTGAATCCCGGTAAACAGGAAGATCCGAACGCTCACCGCCTTCTTTCACAAAACTGATACTCGAACGGTTTTCCACAAGAAAACTTTTTTCGTTTGATTGAGAAAAAGCTCCGATCATTCCGATGACCGGATTTTCCCATTCTTGTTTTAAAACAAGAGGCGGCTGAACGGAGGATCCCGACTTCACAATAAATTCAGCACTCGAACGATTGAGAAGCGATGTAAACATTGTCTCGTCGTTGATCTTTCCGTTTTCTGTCTGAGTGATCGGATAAATTAACGCCGTTTCAAGCGAGCTGGCACTGGCCAGAGATTGTGTCTGAAGACCTTCAGGCTTAATCACGAGCTCCATGAAAGAATTTTGAATACCATCATTCAAAACTGCGAGTGAATGAATTTCCCCTCGACGCGATTGCGCTTCGGTCTGAGGCAATGGTTTCAAAATAGCTATTGCCTGATCTTCGTAAAGCTTAAAATCCTTACGCATCTTTTTCATAGCGGCCACACTGTCGATTACTCTCAATTCGACCTGCACCGTATTGTCGTTCTGAACAACCGGGTTCATGTAAAAATGGTGATTGTCGGCATTCACTACGCGATCGAGAATATTTTTTGAGTTATCCACTTCCGGCATTGCATACGCTTTAAAAACTGAAGGAACGAGAATTTTTCCAAGCTTTGGATTCGCCACCTGAAGCCATTCGAATTTCTCCTGTCCGCCATCGATTGGCAGACCTTCGAAAGTTGAAAGCGGGAAAATCCATTTTGAATACTGGCCAAAAAGTGGTTTCAGATTTTTATCGAGGCAATAGAAATACAATTCAAATTTTTTGTCTTTCAACTCAGGTGACAATGTATAAACGAAATAATCCAGCTCTCCATCCATGTTGAGATCCTGGCGGTGAATGGAAAGAACCCGTCCCGTTTTGGGAAGCTCGATCGTTTTCACCACATAATTGCCGTTGTCATTTGTCAGCAGAGACACAACGGTTTTAGCCGGATCCTGCTTTGCCCTTTCCAGGAAAAAATATTCCGGATGATTCAGGCGATGAAACTTATCCATAACTCTGATCATTCGGGACAATTTTCTATCGGCAGTAATGGCGGCCATGTCTTCAAATGTTCCGCCGGCAACCGCAAAAGATTTCAGTTCATCATCACCATTTAAATCGCGGCTGAAAACAAGGCTTGCTTCAAAAACATTCTGATCGACAAGAATTTTAAATTTAATGTGTGAGTCTTTAGTTGTGTCTATGACAGATCCGCTCACTTTCAAAACTGAGGACGTATGCGGAGTCACTTCTTTCAATTCAAAGCATTCCTGATCAAGCGCAATCGCCTCCGATTCAGCTTTCACGCAAACAGTTCCGCTGTACGAAGTTTCTGACAAATTTTTGAGAGGAAGGTTAAAAACAAACTTCCTGTCGCTGTTTTTATATTTTACTTCCGTAATGGCCTTCAATTGAGGATTAATAAAAGCAGTTTCATCAGCTTGCTGAGCAAGTGTTAAAAGTTTACTCATATC
>DAIQAU010000041.1:5572-9544 GCA_036781565.1 Bacteriovorax sp.
ACACAGACGACGTTCTCGTAAGAACAAGGAAAAGTCGGAAGATCTTTGGTATTATTTCCCGAAGCTGCAATGACGGTCACGTTATTTTCTTCTGCCAATTGAAAGGCCTGACGGACTTTGGCTGTATCAATTAATTTCGGCCATCCAAGCGAAAGGTTGATGACTTCGGCTCCGTTTTTTATCGCAAAAATCATAGCGTCTGCAATTACGTCCGTAATCAGCTTTGAATTGTAAACAAAACCACTCACCTGAGAATTTAAAACTTTAAGCGGCATTATTTTAATTCGCGGATCAGCAGCCCCAGCGATACCAATAGAATTTCTATTGGCGGCAATAATCCCGGCGACATGGGTTCCGTGACCGACGTCATCAGCTAAATTTGTGTTGCCGTCGAGATAATTGTATCCGTAGCAAGGAAGATTTTTAGCATTGGGAGCATTCGTACAAAGTTTTTCATTAAACCAGATACGCCCTTTCAAATCCGGGTGATCAATATCCACACCGCTGTCGAGGACAGCCACAATCAGATCCTTTTTTGAAGTGGCAGTTGCACTTGTATCGACCCAATTGATGTCGGTTCCAGGTATTCCCTGAACTCTGATGCGGTCAAGATCTGAAATATTTTTCAAAATAATCTGACCTGAGTTTTTAAGCGCCCATTGCTTCGATGAAAGAGGATCTGAAAATGTTTTATCCCCGGCAACAGCTGAAACAGACAGGGCCGCAAGAGTTAACAGTATTGATTTTTTCATAGACCTACCCTCAACCATGCACCTGAGAACTCGCCACCGGAAAGCCCCAGCAGATCTCTCACGACATCTAGCGGACCATTCCACTGCTTGCTCCCGATTTTTCCGACAGTATTTGAATAAATAGTGTCATTCAGTATTTCAGAGTGCTGGCGGAAACCATCCATCGTTCCATAAATATAAAGATTGTTTTCACCTATAATATTTTTAAAATCTTTGAATTCGAGATAAGTGAAAAGATCATCGAGCAATTCGACATCACAAGACGCCAGATCTTCTTCATTTTTCGTTTTTTGACATCGCTTTAGAGTAAACTGGACGGCCGACAAATCACCACACATGGCCGAATTGCGATCCTGCTCTTCCAAGTTCTGACAACCACGTTCCTGTTTATAACGAGCTTCAATCGTCTCGATTTCACTACGTTTAATTGTATTCAGACGTTCAATCCCGCGATCATAAAGATTGATATGAAATCCGATTCTAAAAAGTCTTAATTTTTCAAAATCAATCTGATCAACATCAAACAAGGATGATTCAAATTTAAGATTAACTTTGTTCATCATCTTTTTCAGCTTTTTAGGAGAAAGCGACCAGCCCTGCTTCGAATCTGAAAGTGACATAAACTTATGTCCGAACTTTTGATCCTCACCTACTTCAGATTCATAGCGGATACTCTGTGTATACGATCTTCCGAAAAAGGTATCCCCTGGGTTGGCATCACCGTCTTCGGAGATTGTCACGTTCCCGTCAGTCTGCTGATTGAGATAGTAGTTGGCCATTTTTTTAGAGAATGATTCGGCATTCACTCCAGACATAAAATCTTTATTCACGCTGAAATAACGTCCTTTGATTCCGTCTTTCGCAGTGATGTCGTAATACGTTTTTCCTTTAATGGATTTCATTTTCCAGAACAGCAGTGAAAAATTAGCGCTGCGGTCTTTAAAATCAGCTTCCATCTGCACTGGCTTCATATTGCTGTTGAGGATTTCAAAATCCTTATCCTTCAACACATTATAAACGCCGAGAGCATTGGCATAAAAATTCGGATTCTCTTCAAGGTCACTTGAGAGATTGACCATGTAGGATTTCATTCTATAGTGACCAGCATCGAACTGGCCTGAGACTCTCAACAGAGAAATGAATTCTGTAATGGAGAAACTGAGATTAATATTTTTAACAAACCCTTTGTCATCGTAAATCTGAAGAACTTTCGGGCTCTTTTTATAAATATGAATTCTCTTGATGGCGGTCACACCTGCGCCTGCTCCGATTCCCGCGCCAATCAGACCGGTTGAAAAATTGAGCTTCACTTCTGCTGTAGGCATAAGACGATCTGTCATGATGAGTGATTCACCAGTATCGAGATACTGATCGATTTCTTTTAAAAGCTGCTGAATCTTTTTTGCTTTCTCGTCATTTGATTCGGTTGAATTTTTAAGTTCAGATAGTGAAAAATATTTTTCGCGCAAAGAGCGTTTAAGAAGATTGACGAACATATTCTTGTAAGGCTCTTTCAAGCTTTCGCGAAGATTTTTAACCGGTTTTACGTGTGAAAACGTACGGACAAGTGAGGTCGTAGCTTTTACACTTGCAGACATCCCATTACCGAGTCCTTCAATTCCCAGGAAAGCTCCCAAATCCACACTTGCTCCGAAGGTATCGGCAAGTTGAACGAGGTTGTCAGTTCCAAGATAATTTCCGAGAACAATGTCTCTTGAAAGAATCAGTTGGCCACTGGCGATCGGGCTGTGCCATGTATCGATGCCGATCGGAAGAAGTTCTCCTGTCTGAATAAAGTGATTCAAACCATCTTCAAATTGTTTCTGAAAGAATTTACTTCTGGTTTTCTGTAAATCATATCCCTCGAGATACGTATTAAATTTAGCAATTGCATTGTCGATCACGTTGCTTTGAATTTTAGCGTAAAGATAAAAGCGCAATTGTTCAAACGGTGATTCCGCATCGCCGTAAGCAAAACGTGAGGCATAACCAGGGAAATCTTTTTCAAGAAGTTTTCCTTCTTTGACTGAATCTCCAATTGTAATTTTGTGATTGAACGCAAGTGCAGCGACTTTTTCACTAAAAAGTTTGTTCAATGAATTTCTTCTGGAAATCAGTTTCTCGACAAGAACCGCCGATACGTCTGCCGGGAAATATGCGCCATCGATAATCTGCTTTATCTCTTCGCGCGAAAGTTTATTCAGTCTTCTCAACATCCATTGAGCGTCTTCCAGAGTTGTCGCAAATTCATTGCCGGTAAAATGAGAAAGGACAACAGCTTTGTTGTCGATTTTACCACTGATCCAGCTGAACTTGTTGATGCTTTCGTAGAGATCTGAAAGTGAATAAGGAATAACGAGAGCGCGAAGTGTTCGGCTGTTGATTGTTTGTGTCGGTACGCCCAGGGCCACGTTGTAAAAGTCGGTCTCGCTCGGCTCAGTGACTGCGACGTCCTGAACTTCAAGAAGAAGATCATCGACTTTTTTCACCCATCGCTCAGAAGCTCCCAGAGTATTTTCGGGAATATCTTTTTTCAGGAACTGTTCACGTTCTTCCAAAGAGCTGAAACGAACAAGAACTTTCTTGATGTACTTTATGGCCGGAATTTTATAGCCCAGTTTTCTTAAGAGATTTTTTCTTAACAGCATTGAATGCAGAGTTTTATCTAGGTGAATGGTGTAAATGCCGCTGCCATTTTCAGGAATGACGTTGAAACGGTACAGACCTGAATTGGATGTCAGAGAACCCTCAAATGAAACGATTTGATTTTCTTCAAGAGCAATGGCTTCCTGGTCATTTAACCGACTGGCCTGATTTGACCAGATTTCATTCTCTTTCGGCTGAAGTAAAGAGAGATCCATATTCCGCAGCTGTGCAAGATCTTGCGCTTCCCTCGCCGTCAGCTGATTGCCTCCATAGAGAAGATCATCACTGGCCATCCTCACTCCTTTTTGCAAAGGAACAAAGGATTCGCCCGCAAAAACCTGGACGCTAATAAACGACGAGAACAATAAAATTGCACTTATTAATGTTTTCATACGACCAAACTATGCAATTCACAGTCCAGCTTTTAATTTCAGTTGTATTGGGGAGCTAGAGAAAGGCAGCTGTCTAAACTTTAGACAGCTGTATATTTGGAATTCAGATTATTTTTTGTTTTTAAATTCGCCAAAGTAATGAACTACATCGTTGCCGTTTTGATTGATAATCCACTTGGACA
>DAIQAU010000041.1:9644-16523 GCA_036781565.1 Bacteriovorax sp.
ACTACAGATAATGCAGCGACAACGGCAAATAATCCTATAATCCATTTAGCTTTCATTCTTATTTCCGTTATTTTTTAAGTTCAGCAAAGCCTTCTAGGTAAGCTTTGAATTCGGTTGTTAACGTTGTTGAACCATGTCCCGCAAGATTTACAAGTGTACAAGTTCCTGGCTTATAAACTCCGGTCAAAGGAACTTTGTCACAGGTAATTTCGACTTTACAAGCTTTGAAGTCACAGTTGACTTGATCTTGTGAAAAAGGATTGTAAGTTAAATTTACTCCCGTAAGCGATTGCTCAAGAGCAGCGATACACTCTCCTCTTAGATTCTTAGTGGCGCTGACAGGGCAAAGGAAATCAAAAAGAACTGCTTTGAATTCAGTTAATGATGAATTCTTATTAATGTTGGTTGTTCCATTGAACGAAAGCAGCGATTTTGCCATGACTTTTTTGCAGTCAGCAGGTTGGTTCTTCACACAGAAAAATTTATAAAACGGCAATCCACCGTCATGATATTCTCCCCAGAAACCAACATAAGGATTGTTGTCTGGTTTTAAACGAAGGCACATTCCTGCTTTATTACAAGAAACAGCTTCATTGAATGACTTCGCATTTGTCTGCGCCCATTCATTGTTTGGATAAAAACCTTCTTCTGTCAGATAGAAATTTCCGTCGCTGTGTAGTTTTTGAAAATTAGTTGAAGTCATTGATCCGGCCACAGGAATTTCCCAGACATCAGATAAGAATGGTGCCAGGTTAAATCCACTATTGCAGCCATGGAGATAAACGTAAGCGTCTTTTGTAAAATGACCTTTTAATTCTTCAAGCCCTTTTGTGTTTAAAGTTAAACGGTGAGCTTTACCATCTAGGTGGATTCCATATTGAGCGGAGCTGTGACTGAAAATATCCATAGAAGCAATCTGATTAAACTTAGCTGCTTCTTCAATAAAACTTTTACCGTTAAAAGTTGAACGGTCTTTTTTGATTAATTGGAAACCCCAGTTATTGAGCATGACTTTGTTGTCCATATCAGGTTCATCATGAGCAATTAATACAATCTGATCACCGGGATAAAGTTGGCTATATTTCAGGGCCTTTGATCTTGCCACCTGTTGAAACTGAGTTCCGAGATCGTCCCCCGCGCCGGCCACAAGAATGTGTGTCGGTTTGTTCGGATCAAGCTTGTCAGTGTTTAAAGCAGTGACCAGAAAAGCGTGTGATTTGAAAGTAATCAGACACAAAAGAAGTGCAGTAACTTTTTTCAGCATAGGATCCTCTTGGAAGTTAAAAAAGAGATATTTAAAAATGCCCGGAGAATACAAGGCGGGTCATGGAATTAGAATAAACAGGATATTTTTTACACGATGAGATTTTCATAAAAAAGGCCGCTTTGCAGCGGCCTCTTTTGAATAAGCTTTTTTGGGAAATTACAGAGTGATTCCGAAAACTTCCGGTAGGAATTTTTGCTCAAGGTTTTGAGCGCTAGTTCCGATTTTAGCCGCAACTTTTGAAAGAACTTCTGCTTTAGCTTTTGAATTGCCAGCAGCGTCCTGGATTTCCTGAACACTTACGCCTGTAAGAGTTTTAAGGTCAGAAAGAAGTGCAGATTGGTCTTGTTCTGTAAGCTCTCCGTTTCCACGTGAAAGCATTTTCTCAATTTTTGAACCAAGAGTTACCATCGACATAGATGTTTCAAGGCTTACGTTATACACGAAAGAAACTTTTGCAGCTTTTTCGTAGAATTTTTGGCGCTCTTGTTCTTTAGCAAGAAGAGAAACGTCTGTTGAACCAGCTTCGTCTTCATACAGGTAACCAGAGTTTCTTCCTTCGTAGTAACCAGTTCCGTAGTTGTAATCAACAACTTCGTAATCGTTACCATAGTAGTCTCCGTTCACGCGGCCAGAAAGAATATCGCTTCTTTCGATTGATCTGAACTCAGAAGCCACAGCGCGGTTATTAGAATAATAATCGTAATAAACGATAGAACGAACGTAGTTAAGGCTTACAGCTTTGTATTCGCCGTATTTAGCATCCCAGATAACGAACCATTGTTCTTGTCCAGGTTGATACGAACGAGCTGTTTCGTTTGTATAAAGCATGATTTGTGATGAATAAGTTCCGTCAACGCTGTTTAGAGCAGAAACGAATTCCGAAGCAAGAATGCTTGGTGAAGTGTGAGGTCCGTATGATGAACCACCGCCGCCACCGCCGCCGCCACAGCTGGCAAGAGTTAAAAGCGCAGAAAGCATAGCTAATCTTAGTAATAGAGTTCTTAACATTTTCCCCTCTCTTTTTTTTGTCGTAACCCGACAGTTTTCTAAAAGGGATATAGCGTTTTGTGTTTATAAAGTCGACCAAATCACTCAAGTGTAAGTGTTTTTGAATATCTGAAAGAAATTTAGTCTCTTTTTGACTCCATTTTGTTTAAAGGAGGTACCCGAAAATGCCGTTAACACTAAGAGTAGCTAATTTTAAAGCTATAAATGGGAATGGGCATGAAACATTTATTAACAGTCGTCTTACTGCTGTGTGTGAGTCTGTCAGCAGTCTCCGGTGAAATTGATAACATTTCTCTCATCACACCAATGTCTTACGACAGACCTTCATCAAGTTCACAAAATATTAAGTCCAAAATAAAAGTCACTTTAGGTGATTGGGTTAACACAGATGTTGTAGCAGAAGTTAAAAAGAAAATTGAACCTTATAAAAAAGATCTCGCCAGCTATTTTTCAAGTCAGGCTGAACTAGATGCTTTCGTCGCGAAAGTTGCCACAGAAGGAAAAAACAGCTACCTCGGAAATGATCTTACCGATGCAGGATTGATTCAGTTTTATAAACACCTGGGCAATCAACTCATCGGGGGAATTGCCTCGAGAATTCTTTCCAACGAAGGTGTTAAAGATGCTGAACGAAGAAAGCTTTGGGTTGCTAAAATGCTCACCCCATTCAATCTTTGTATCAATCGTTCTTCTAATTCAATGTACGACGCCAGCCACTGCCTCGATGCTTTAACGAGTTCGCTTGTGCCGAGTGCGGGAATTGGTATTGTTTACGAACTCTCTCGCTCTAACCTGGGCTCATCTATTCCGGACAGTCACAAAACCGCTTTTTATAATGATCAAGTGACTCTTTATAAAGATTGTATGAGAAAAAGCGCGGGACAAGCTTCCGACGTAAAGAACTGTGCTCTCGTGGCCATGAGAAATGGCGTACAAAAAGTGACTGATACGCAGCTTTCGATGACCATTAATAAAGCGGCATCCTCAAGTGCTGCAGGCAAATCGATTAAAACCAATGTCTGGCCCGGATTCACCGCCTGTACTTCAAAAGTCGGAACAAACAAATCGTCCTCTGAACCGCTCAGCGACCAGTTCATGAATTGTATCGATGATCTAGTGAAATCGACGGGTACACTTTTAGTTCAGGATAAATTGACTCACACTTCTGCGATCACCGGCAATTTCACTAAAGAAGAAATGAACAAGCTGGTTCTTGATAAGATGAATTCATTCAAGGCCTGTGTGGACGATCAAAAAGCTAAAGACATCCGCAAAAATGGGATGCTGAATACTGATAAATGTGAGGGACAGATTACCAACGACGTCACTTATAAAGTAGTCGTTAAAACATTGTCCAAAACAGCGTACGATTCTTTTAAAGATTCTTCCGACACCGCTGCAAAATTGAGCAAAGAAGGAAAAACTCTTCTTGATAAATGCTGGGACAATAATCAAAGCAGCTCTCAACGCGAAGGTTGCTTGAGAAAGACAATCCTCTCTTTTTCAAATTCAGTCGCTGCCATTAAACTCGATAAGGCGATACCGGATAATTTGTCGATAAAAGATGACGTGGTCAAAAGCTCACTCAAAGACCTCCAAAAATGTATGGATAAAAAGCTTCCCGATAATATTTCGGAAGCATCAAACTTGAGCGCCATTACAGATGCCTGCTCAGGGAGTTTGACTCAGAATGTGGCAAAGGCCGTTGCTCGTGAAACAGTTAGAATGAAAGCACGTGAAAGCAATCTTGGTCCGAAAGAAACTGAAGCGTTGCTGGTTTCGGCCGTAGATCAAAAGTTCACCAGCTGTATCGGTTCGAATCCAACGGATGACAAAATTGATAAGTGCAAAGGCGAACTCACAAAAAATGTAGCTGTTACTCTTGCGACCAAGCAAATCAGATCAAATGCGGAAGGAAAAATCTCTCCGGCCGAAACGGATACTCTGGTCAGTACTCTAGTCAATCAAAAATTCAGCGGCTGTATCGGAAGCAATCCATCGGACGCTCAGCTTGATAAATGTGTGGCCGATCTGACAAAATCCGCAACGAAAGCAATCGTCCTTGGCTACAGTAAGAAACAGATCAAAGAACAATTGAATGCTGATAAAACGCCAACTAAGATTAAGCCTGTCGAAGAAGCTTTTGCGGCTTGCGTGGATAAAGAGCGCAAACCTGAAAAAACGTCTGCTGAACTGGATGAGTGTACAAAACAATTCTCGATCGGCTTTGCGAAAACGCTGGGAGAATTGAAACTGACAACTCTCCTCCGTTCCGTTCTCGGTACTGAAGAATACAATTCACAGAAAAAAAATATCGATGACATTCTGGGGAAATACAACAGCTGTCTCGATGATCTTCAAAAAGTTAAAATGGGAGATGAACTTCTAAACAAGTTGACTCTTTGTACAGATTCTCTTCAAAAACGCGGTGTAAATTTTGTCACGAGTACAGTCAACAACTGGATGTCGAGTGAACAAAAAGATGCGGCTACGATTATGGTAAAAAATGAATTTGCCAATTTCGTTCCTTGTCTCGGCGCTTTGATGCCATCTGCTCCTTACAGTCAGAGACTTGATCAAAATGTTCAATCTGTCATGAAGCCGGTTGCTTCTCTTCTCGCGCAGTATATTGATTACTCTCCCGAGGATGCCAAGAAAACACTGGATGAAATTATCAAAAAACTTTCAGGCGATCTGAAAGATGTCGCAAGCAATCCAAAATCGCGCAAAGAACTGATTGATTATCTTTACCAGAACGGTGCTCTCGATCAATTCCTCAAGTCTATGGTCAGAGGAAAAGTAAAAGAGGCCCTTGATCAGACTCCTGATTCTGAAGTGCCACGAGAATTGAAAGATTCACTGTTATCTAAAGCGAATTTCGACACTATTTTTGCTACACCTGAAGGCCAGCAGATTAAAGATGTCGTGATGGAAAAAATGTTGAAGCCTATGCTGATGGAACAAGCGAGCATGGAGTCGCCATTAATAAAGGCCGGGATGGATGTCGTCCAGGGGAAAGTCACAAGGCTTCTGGTCTACTCTCCTAATTTCGGCGATCTTCTGATCAAGAATAGTATTCAAGGCAAGATTAATAATAAATCCGGCTTCACAAAATTTATGGCAAAAATGGTCTACGGTTCGAACTCTATGAATTGGGAAAAAGTCCGACTGACTCCAAATGGTAAAATCGCCGAAGATTACATTCGCGAAAAATATTTAATGGCCAAGTTTTCGGGCACACCTCTCAGCCGCAATGAAGAAGATAAAATTATGAAAGAGGCTGAAAAACTTGTTGAGTCCGCAGTAAAAAAATACGAAGAATAAAACATGCTCGCATACGAAGAAAAATATTTTAAAATCATGATCGTTGATGAAAACGTCCAGTTCCGTAACGTGCTTGCCAGCCGTTTGAGAATGATGGGTTTTCACGTAGAATTCGCTTCAGGCGGCTTTCACTTGCTCCACACTCTGGAAAAACACTGGGACTTCAATCTGGTCATCATGCACGAAAATATGGATGATATGCCTGCCGAAGAAATGATTCAGCTGGTGCGCATTCACAAGACAAAAGCAGAGCTACCAATTTTATTTATTTCAGCGACTGCCAGTGAGGAAGAAATTTGCGAAATGGTCCTCAACGGCGCCAATGAATATATCGTTCAACCCAAAAACCCCCAGCCTATCGTCGAACGAGCTCAAAAATACTTCACTCTTCTTAAAAATTCGTAAAAATAAACGGCACTGCATATCGACGAAGAACGTCGTTCTTCCTATGATTCAGTCTTAATTTTAAACAACACCAACGTAAGGAATATGCGTATGACAAAGATTAAAGTGGCCAATCCTGTGGTTGAGCTAGACGGCGATGAAATGACCAGAATTATCTGGAAGTTTATCAAAGATAAATTGATCCTTCCGTATCTTGATCTGGACATCAAGTACTACGATCTGGGAATGGAATACCGTGATCAGACAAATGATCAAGTGACTGTAGACGCTGCTGAAGCGATCAAAAAATACAACGTTGGTATCAAGTGTGCGACGATCACTCCAGACGAAGCTCGCGTAAAAGAATTCAACTTAAAAGAAATGTGGAAATCTCCTAACGGAACAATCAGAAACATTCTTGATGGAACTGTTTTCAGAGAACCTATTATCTGTAAAAACGTTCCAAGATTAGTTCCAAACTGGACAGCACCAATCATGATCGGCCGTCACGCTTTCGGTGATCAGTACCGTGCAACTGATTTTGTCGTTCCAGGAAAAGGAAAACTCACTGTGATTTTCGTTGGAGAAAACGGCGAAAAGATCGAGAAAGAAGTTTATAACTTCAAAGGTCCGGGTGTTGCTCTTTCTATGTACAACACTGACGAATCAATCAGAGGATTTGCTCACTCGTGTTTCAACATGGCCCTTTCAAAAAAATGGCCTCTCTACTTCTCTTCTAAAAACACAATTCTTAAAAAATACGATGGTCGCTTCAAAGATATTTTCGAAGAAATCTATCAAGCTGATTACAAGAAAAAATTCGAGTCTCTAGGAATCACATACGAACACAGACTAATCGACGATATGGTTGCCTCTGCTCTTAAGTGGAATGGTAA
>DAIQAU010000042.1:0-7459 GCA_036781565.1 Bacteriovorax sp.
CTGAAGCGGTAGTGCGAGATTGAATAAGGAGAGTGCAATTGAAAGTTCTCATTATACCAATTGTAGGCCGGTCAAAAAAAAAGTCAAGCTGAAGAGGGAAGTAGTTTAATTTACATTCGATTCTTTTCGTGCTGAAATTTAGAAAATAATTTTTGTAATGGAATACCAAATGATTAAATCGACAGCTTTCGCTCTTATGTTTCTTTCAACTATTGCTCAGGCTCGGCCCGTCTTGTGGTCAGAAATTCAAACCCATCAAACTTACGAACTCACTCAAACGTTGACATTCTCTGATGAAATACAATTTCAGGCCGGTGAAAAAATCACTATTCGAGAATTTGCAACGGATTCAAGTCCACTCGTTTTATGGCTTGCTCAAGTTGAAAACTGCAAAGATCCTAAGGCCACGCATGGAATGATTATCTATAACCCGAATCCTGAAGAAACTAACGCCGATCGAACAATGGCACTGGTTCTCGACCGCAACTGCACACTCAATATTTTACTGGCCAAAGAAAATCTCGACTCAAAAAGCTTTTTCCAAAAGTAAAAAAGGAAAAAAGGTGCCAGCAGACTTTTTGTAGAGGTCTGCGGCACCAATAAATATTAAAAATCCAACGAGTTTACTTTCTGACAATCAAATCATTTTCTACTGATTGAACATTTTCGACATTTTTAGCGACGTCTCCGGCTTTGTTCACTTCAGTGGAAGAATCAACAAATCCACTTAGCTGAACAATACCTTTGTTTGTCTTCACGCTGATCTCGCGCGTTTTTAGAGTAGGCTCATCAAAGATCGCCTTTTTTACTTTCGTGGTGATGATGGAATCATCCACGTACTGTCCTGGTGTTTCATTTTTCTTTGATGATGAACAGCCGGCAAATGAAATCAACAACAACAAGCATGTCAGGATTTTTAAAAGATTTGCGAAGGTTATTTTATTCATTGTGATCTCCTCGGTGGGATTAAGAACTTTAGTAAAGTTTAAAATATCACGCCCGTTTAAAATTCATTAGTTGATAAAGTGAATGCCATTCATAAAAAGGTGCCAGGAGACTTTTAGTAGAGGTCCGCGTCTTTGCAGTTGCGAAACAAGAAGTCTAGTGGCACCTTTTAAGGATGAAAAAAATATTTGAATGTATAGTGTTTTTGACTTTGATTTTGGTTTCTGCCTGCAGTAAGAATCAGGATTCAAGTGAACGGGTTCTTCGCGTAACAGCTCCGAGTGACATCAAAGGTTTTGATCCGATGATGGCCAGTGATGTTGGTTCAGCTGCGCAAATCGCGAAAGTGTATGAAGGGCTCTTGTCTTATCATTGGCTGAAAATTCCTTTCGAACTTGTTCCCAATCTTGCTGAATCCATGCCAGAAATTTCTAAAGACGGCATGACTTATATTTTCAAAATCAGAAAAGGAGTCCGTTTTCAGGACGATGCCGCTTTTCCAGGTGGAAAGGGCAGAGAACTTGAGGCCGCGGACTTTGTCTATTCAATCAAGCGCCACGCCGATACAAAAAATCAATCAACTGGATGGTGGCTTTTTGACGGAAAGTTAAAGGGCCTGAATGAATGGCGAACGAAATATGAAAAACTTCCGGCGGCCAATTATGATGAAGAAGTTGAAGGCGTAAAAGCGCTCGACAAATACACGCTTCAATTGAAGCTTGCCAAAGTGTTTCCTCAATTTTTGTACGCGCTCGCAATGCCTTTTTCCTATGTAGTAGCGAAAGAAGTTGTAGAGAAATACGGAAAAGAGTTTATCAATCATCCGGTAGGAACCGGGCCGTACATGCTTCCTTCGTTTGAAAATCGCAAGCATCTTGTGTTTGTAAAAAATCCAACGTTCAGAGAAAAATTTTATCCAACGGACGCATCTTCTGAATACAAAGAGATGTTGGTTGATGCTGGAAAAAAACTTCCACTCGTCGATAAGATTGTCGTCGATGTCATGGTTGAATCTCAGCCTTCGTGGTTGAAATTCAATAAAGGTGAAACTGATTATCTTTATATTCCCAAAGATAATTACAATGCTTCAATTGTCGGTAATAAGCTAGCTAAAGAGCTTCAGGACAAGGGAATGTTTTTGAAAGTTACACCAGGTCTTGATGTGTATTTCATTGGATTTAATTTTGAAAATAAAATTTTTCAGAATGTTAATCTTAGACGGGCGATGAGCCTTGCGTTCGATGCAAAACTGGCGAATGAACTTTTCTATAACAATACCGGATTTCCGGCCGAGTCTGTAGCTCCACCGGGAATTGCTGGTAATGATCCAGCTTTCAAAAATCCGTGGCGTGGGCCTAATGTTGAGCAGGCGAAAAAATATCTTGCTCTGGCCGGATATCCGGAAGGCAAAGGTTTACCAGAAATTACTCTCGATACTTTCAGCTCGACAAGCGCTCGCCAAAAAGCAGAATTTTTTCAGAAACAGATGGAAAAAATCGGAGTCAAAATTAAAGTCGTGACAAATCTTTCACCTGAGTTGCAGGCGAAAATTAAGCGAAGATCGACTATGATGATTGATTACGGCTGGATCGGTGATTACCCTGACACGGAAAATTTCCTTCAGATTTTTTACGGGCCGAATTCCTCACCGGGCGCGAACAGTTCAAATTACAATAATCCTGAATTTAATAAACAGTATGAGATTGTTTCAAAGATGCAGGATTCGCCGGAACGAACTGCACTCTATACGAAACTAAATCAATATCTCGCCAATGAAGCCGTTGCGATTTTTACTGTTCACACTCAAAGTTACATGCTTCAGCAAAAATGGGTTCGAAATTACCACGACAGTGACTTTATTTTCGATTTCCACCAATACCTGAATATCGATCAAAAAGAAAAGGCCGAGACACTTAAAAAGTTCTAAAAGGTGCTAAAAGGCACCTTTTACGCTTAACCGTTAACCAATTGTTATAAATTAATAAAATTAAGAAAACCTTAGTTTTTCTACTAAGAATAACCCCAATATAATAGTCTTAGAAATTAAATAAATTTTCAGCGGGTTCAGAGTGAAAATTGCCCCTCGTCCGTTAAACGATTCTCAGCGCCTCGATATTTTAAGAAAATATGAAATTCTGGATACCGAGGCCGAAAGAGAATTTGACGATCTCACGCAACTCGCATCGTTTATCTGCAATACTCCTATTTCTCTTGTCACTTTAATCGATGAAGACCGACAGTGGTTCAAATCCAAAGTAGGGCTGGATGCGATTGAGGGGCCGCGCGACTCTTCTTTCTGTGGTCACGTCATTCTGGATAATGAGGTCATGATCATCAACGATGCCACTAAAGACGAACGTTTTTTTGATAACCCGGCCGTTACAGGTGAGCTGCAGGTTCGTTTCTATGCAGGGGCCCCTCTCATTGATAAATCCGGTTATAAGCTTGGCTCTCTGTGCGTGGTAGACAATAAGCCACGTGAAATTTCCAAAGAACAAATTGATGCTTTAAAAAAATTATCTCGCCTGGTTGTTAATCAAATGGAACTTCGGCTGGAGTTGAAAAAACAAATTGAAAGAGAAAAAATCGTTAAGATCAATTCCATGCAAATGCTTCACTCTGCGAAGATGTCAACGCTCGGAGAAATGGCGGGAGGAATTTCTCATGAAATTAATAATCCTCTTGCAATCATCCAGGGAAAACTTTTTCATGTCAGAAAAATGCTGGAAAATTTTGGTGAAAACAAAAGCAAAATTTACGAAGGCATTGAACGAATTGAGCAGACCACAGAACGAATTTCAAAAATAGTCCGCGGTCTTCTTCATTTTTCAAGAGATGAAGATTTTCTTAAAAACGAAAAAGTTCGCGTTCAGGATGTGATTCAAGAGACGCTCGTTTTTTGCGAGGAAAGATTTAAGCAAAAAAATATCGACTTTAAACTGGAAATTGAAAAAGACATTTTTGTATACTGCCAATCGATCCATTTATCTCAAGCCTTGCTGAACCTGTTAAACAATGCCTACGATGCCATTCATAATACGTCCAATGCCTGGATTAAAATTGAGATTGATTCCGATGGGCAGTTTTTTTACCTGACGGTGACCGACAGCGGGAAAGGGATTCCTGAAGAGATTGCTGAGAAAATGATGAACCCTTTTTACACGACGAAGGAAGTGGGAAGAGGAACCGGGCTTGGTCTTTCGATCTCTAAAGGCTTGATTGAAAGCCATAATGGTGAGCTTATTTACGATAACGAGTGTCCAAACACGCGTTTCATTATCAAACTGCCTTTGATGAGTGGTCGCGAACAGTAAAATACGCCTGAAGCTATGTAGAAAGCCCTTTCAAAAAATTACGCAGGAACTGATCACCGCACTCGCGGTAATTTTCATGGCCTTTCTTTCTCAGAAGGGCGCTGAGTTCTGAGCGGCCGACTTTGAATCCAGCGCGTTCGAGAATCTCGTGCATATCATCTTCTTTCAAACTAAAAGCGACTTTGATTTTTTTTAGCACTAAATTATTGGTGATAGGAAATTCGAAAGGCAAAGGAGCTTTGCTTTCATCTTTGCCTCTTTTGAAATAAATCATTCCATCTAAAAAATGCGCCATGATTTCATCACTGCATTTTTTATAGCCATCTTCTTCCTCATGTTTCAAATACGCGCGAACATCTTCAAGTGGAACAGTTAATCCTGCGAGTTTAATTATGTCGACTAATTTATAGTCGCTTACATTGAGTACATAACGAAGGCTTCTTAGATAATCATTGTTTGTCATTCTGCGAGTATACCTCGGCAGCTCAAAGCGCCGCAAGCAATAATTCTAATTCCTGCGCGGTCTTTTGGTTGCCGTGCTTAATATAACCCTTGAGAAGGATGGAGCCTTTGGATTTTATTGTTTCGATCACTTCTTTTTTTTGATTCTCAGTAAGAGTCTGGTCGCGAAGAAGATTCAGCATGGCCTTTATTCTCCAGCTGTCCATTGCAAAGAAACGTGTGGAGAGCTGATCAGCGTGGCCGCCATATTTTTTGATCAATGACTGTTCGATAAATCCGATTTCATGTTTTGCGGAAATTTTAATCCACAGATCATAGTCCTCGCAAACTTGAAAACTTTCATCAAAGCCTTTCATCTCTTGAAATAGTTTCTTTGAAAGAAGAACAGATGAGGGACCAATAAAGCATTGTTTAAGACAATCAGCAAAAATCCAGCCACTCTTTTTTTGATGATGATTTTTTTTATTCACCTGAACATCATTTCTAATCCAGGTTTCATCAGTGTAAACAATCAAGAGGTGAGGATGCTTTGAAAGAAAATTCATTTGCTCTGAAAGTTTTTGTGAAATCCATTCGTCATCCGAATCCAGGAAGGCTATCCATTGCCCCGTTGCAAGTGAGACCCCATAGTTTCGAGCGGCAGCGACTCCTGCATTTTCTGTTTTGTAGTAATGAACAGAATTGGCAGCAACGAAGGGAGCAAGAAGCATTTCAGTATCATCTGTCGAGCCGTCATCAATGACAATTAATTCAATATTCTGATAACTTTGATTTAAAACGGAATGAACTGCTCTCAGCAAAACAGCTGATCTGTTGTGAGTTGGAATAATAACGCTGATACGGTCCTTCATCTAGCCAATGTATAAGGTTTTGCACCGGTCGGCAAAATAAAAAATATTTCAGGACTGATTCAGGCCTTCTCTCCAAAAAACCAAAATGGCTTTTTAACTTTTTTGTATTGCAATCCATACTTGCCTACGACAGCTTTAGTGATCCAATCCAATGCTTCAACTGGATCATCAGTCACTTTCAATGATTGAAGATCAGACAATGCGATACTTCCGGTCTTGTAGACAGTTTCATTGAGGAAAGACATGAGCCCTTTCCAGTACGTTTCTCCCAGAAGGACAATTGGAAATCCCTGCATTTTTCCAGTTTGAATAAGAGTGGCAATTTCAAAAAATTCATCGAGTGTTCCAAAGCCCCCGGGCATGACGATGAATGCGTAGGAATATTTGGCGAGCATAACTTTGCGGACAAAAAAATAATCAAAATCAACCCAACGATCGAGATAGGGATTAGGTTTCACTTCCTGCGGTAGAAGAATATTGCAGCCAATGGATTTCCCTCCAAATTCTTTAGCCCCTCTGTTGGCAGCTTCCATCAGACCCGGACCGCCTCCGGTAATCACAGCAAAATTTCTTCTCGCTATTTCAGCGCCTATCTGTCTGGCCATAATGTAATAGGGATGATCTTCTTTGAACCGGGCGGATCCGAACACCGTGATACAGGGACCAATGAAATGCAGAGAACGAAAACCTTTGATGTATTCCAAAAATATTTTTATTGCCCTTACAAATTCAAAGCCTCTGCTATGACGTCCTTCGAGAAATAATTTTTCATCAGATGAAATTTGTTTCATACCTTTTTAGTGTCCATTTTTTCTTTAACTAAAGTCATCTTCCATTGCATGACATTCGATGCGCCAAAACAGCCGTCTCAAAAATTTGGCACTGCCGTCACTGATATTTCCTTGAGAATTGAGCTGAAGTTAATGAAACTTAGGAATATTAAGTAAATCTTAAATTTTCTACTATCAATGTTTTTGCAGGAGGTTCGAAAATAGTCCTAGTATCTCAAACTGGAGACGGTCCCATTACTAAGAAAAATATCCTGGTTGTTGACGACAATGAAGAACTGGCCGATTTGCTTAGCTACGAACTTCTGCACAGAGGCTATAATGTTCTCTTTGCTAATGGAGGAGAAGCGGCCATGAGTGTTTTAAACAAAGAAAAAGTAGATCTCGTTATATCTGATATTCAAATGCCTGGATGTGATGGAATAACTCTGATGAAAAAGGTCAAAGAATCCGAGCATGACCCGGTTTGCCTTCTTATGACCGGACTTCCACATGTTTCCCCTGAAGAAATTAAAGGAACGAGCGTAAAAGGGATTTTTTATAAACCCGTTAATCGCTCCGAGCTTTTTAAATTCATTTCGAATGCATTAAAAGACTAGTTGACCATTTTAGTTTTTCCCTGAAAAGACGATCTGTTCCCTGATGGAGCAAATCAAAACCTATACACAAAATAAAGCGGACGAACTGGCCTTAAGTCTCTTTGGAAACATTAAGTTTCTTTTAAATACTTTGCTTCTGACTTATCTTTCTTTCCGCAATTTCTTTTTGCTTTTTGCGAACCCTCTGGATAACAGAGGAAAAATAATCATGATTGGTAAAACGATTGTGATGCAAATTTATTTTACTGCAGTTCAATCCATTTTTCTTGTCAGCTTTATCGCCGTTATTACGGGAAGCCTTACGGTTCTTCCTATCAGCACCGGTCTCTCATTGTTTGGTCAGGCAGATCTCGTCGGTAAAATTTTAATCTCAGTAATCTTGCGTGAAATTGCGCCACTCTTTACTGCCTTTATTATCATCGCGCGGTCGGGAACTGCGATTGCGAGTGAACTGGGAAACATGCAGGTGAATAAAGAAATTGATTCACTAAAATCGCTCG
>DAIQAU010000042.1:7559-16300 GCA_036781565.1 Bacteriovorax sp.
AGTGAACTGGGAAACATGCAGGTGAATAAAGAAATTGATTCACTAAAATCGCTCGGCATCGATTACACAAGCTTTATCATTTTTCCACGCATCCTTGGTGGCATCATCAGTTTGCTTTGCCTGAATTATATTTTTAATCTCATGAGCCTTGGTGGAGGCTATCTCGTTTCCAATTACATTCATCCATTTTCATTTGGCAGCTATATCCATTCACTCGCCAATTATCTCACGCCTCTGGATATTCTGTTGACGGTGTTGAAATGCATCGGTTCGGCGTTTTTAATTTTCAGTCTTTCGATTTCATGGGGACTCTCGGTCAAGAAAAGTTCACATGAAGTTCCTCAGGTCACGAGTAGAGCAGTCGTCTGGTGTCTAGCTTCAGTTATGTTCTGGAATCTGATAATGAGTTTAATAAGCTATGTGGGATCAAACGTATGAAGTTTGAAAATTTAAAATTTGAAAACTTGTCTTTTGGCTACGATGCCAATCATCCCATTTTGAAAAAAGTAAATTTCTCTTTTCCGATGAACGAGACTGTCTGGATTCGCGGAAACGCAACCAGTGGAAAAGCGATTTTCATTCGTTTGTTATCCGGAGCCGTCGCACCGACAGAAGGAAAAATTCTGTTGAACAATCAGGACATTCACGATCTTGGATTTCTTCAATACGCAACAGTATTAAAAGATATCGGTTTTGGATTCGACGGAACAGGACTCCTCGTCAACCAATCTATGGAAAGCAATCTTGCCCTGCCGCTTCGTTATCATCTCAACTGGAGTGAAGCGGAAATTCAGGAATGGTTAAAAATACTGATGAACGAATTTGATGTGTATAACCTGAAAGATCAGAGACCCGCTTTTGTCGCTCAAAGTGTCTTGAAAGTTTTTTTACTTTTGAGAGCGTTTGTAATGAAACCCGAGATGATGATTTTCATTAACCCGTTTACCAATCTCGATGAAAACCATCGCAAAAAATTTATTTCAATGATTTCTTTGTTTAAAGAAAAGCACGGTTTGAAACACGTGTTTATTATTTCCGATGACGAATCACATCTTGCCCGACTCAATCCGGTGAAAATCTGGATTGAAGACAAGCAGTTCGTCCATGAAGAAGAAAGGATGTCCGCATGAATTATAAATTAACATCGATTGAAAGAACCGTCGGTTTATTTCTTCTCATCTGTCTCATCGGCATGTTCACCATCGGTGCTGGCGTTCTTGCTAAAAGTCTATTCTGGCAGGACAAAGTTCATTTCAATCTAAAACTCACAACCGCAGGTCAACTGCAGGATGGCTCAAAGGTTCAGCTCAAAGGCATGACCATCGGAAATGTTGTCAAAGTCACTCTCGATGATAAAGCAGATGTCGTCGCGAAAATTGAAGTGAGCAGAGAATATTACAAATTTTTCACGACAGATTCTCAAATTCAAATCATCAACCCGATGGTCATCGGAGAAAAAGTTGTAGAATTGAAATATGTTCCAGGACCGAAAATAGCAGCCGTAGGCAGTACTTTACCAGTTGTCGAACACGAAGATCTCATTAATAAACTTTCTTCGCTTGATCTCAAGGAAGTCGGCCCCATTCTCGCTCATTTGAAATCAACTCTTTCAAAAACAGATTTGATCGCTGGAAAAGTCAACGGACAACTTCCTAAAATTTTTGCCAAGACAGATAAAATTTCCACAGAAACAGTTCAGGCCATTCAAGGGACCAACAAGTTGATTGCCGATCTTCAGGAAACAACACCTCTGATTAAAAATATGGCCAAGGATATGCCGACCATGAGTGAAAAAAGTCTCAAGGCCGTCAACGAAGCCATCGTCGTCCTGCGTGCCATGCAAAAGTCGTTCTTCTTAAAAGGCAATGCTGAAGAAGTGAAAAAAGAAATTGCAGAGTCCGAAGCACAAAAAACTGAGAACCGCGCTCCTGCTTCAAAATAGGTGCCCACTAGGTGCGGGCACTTTTTATTTTTTCATCTGCATTTTCATGAATTCGTTGTTGCGGTTAAGTGCGCCGCCTATGCCTTCTGCAAACATATACCAGAGACGCGCTTGTTCAGGGGTGAGAGTCTCTTCAAGAACATCCTTGAAAAGCTCGAGCCAGACCTCAAGGAGTCTTTCACTAAAGCCGGTTTCGAAATGTTTTTCAACAGGATTGTAGGAAACGTCCATATAAGGCCTTCCTCCAAATCGAAACCACCAGAAATGCGTCAGCTTCTCGATGTGATACGGCCAATCGTCGACGACGCCAAATGGGCCGTGAAGATGATCATCGATCTGAACCCTCGTATAGAATAGATCAACAACATTGTGGATATCTTCAAAAGTGAATTTAATTGATTGAACTAAAATAAAATCGTTTTTATCTGGAAAATTAATTTGAGTATTCATACTCAATTCTTATCATATATTTTAAATATATGAAATAGGTGTCTATTTAGTCAGGCAAAAGCGGCAGACGGAGCCACCGCGGGCGATGCATGATTCCATTTTTACATTGAGTCCGGTCGCGCTTTCCAGGAATTGAATGTCGAACTGGCAGAGTTCGGGGTGAGCTTTGGCCACGGAGTGATAAACGCAATTGTTCGCCTCAATAACGGCGCCCTTTCTCACGTCCGATTGCTTCAAGTAAGATCTGTAGCCAAGTTCATTAAGCGCCTTGCTGACTTCGGCGAGCATTTCAGCCCGGGGCTTTCCTTCAAATCTTTCTTTCATCGAAGCCGCAACTTTCTTCCCGAGATCCCGCATGATTTTGCTGACGACCTTGGCCCCAAGATCCTGCGCAAGCAATTCGAGCAGAACATTCGAAAGCCATGAGTATTGTCTTGGAAACACTTCTTGACCGGCCGGAGAAAGAGAGTAAAGGCGTCTCGGTCTCCCAACGTTGCCCTTCACATCAGTAAATTGAATGTAGCCGTGATGGTCGAGTTTGAGCAAATGTTCTTTCGCAGCCGTTTTGGTCACGCCAAGATGATCCGCAATCTCTTCTAAGGCCGCGCCTTCAGGTTGCTCTAATAAATAATCCAGGATTTTTTTTTGATTCTCATGAAGACCTTGCATGGGAGCTCCTATTTAAACAATTTAAACAGTATTTTCTGTTTTTATGCTCAGGTTCATAATACATGTATTAGTAAAAAAACAAAAGGAGTCTTTTATGGGAGCTACAGTTCAGCAAAATATCGAAACGGGGGCGACGACAAAATCGTTAACAAAGAAGGAAATCCTTGCGGGCATTCTAAGTGGTCAGATCGCTGGTCTTATCATGGCGGTCGTTGTGATGATAGTCTTCGCGGTTTTTCTTGGAAAAAACCCTCTCTATCCAGTACAGGTCATTGGATCCATGGCCTTGGGTGAAAAGGCTTTGCAGGGAGTAAACTTTTTCGCTGTTCTTGTCGGTGTTCTTCTTCATCAACTAGGACCCGCTCTTTTATGGGGCCTGGTTTTTGGTCTGCTGGCTTCCAAGCTTTCAGTGACTACTCATAAAGAGTCATTGGTCCTTGGTTTATTTGTCGGTGTGCTTTCTATGGTTGGACCTTATTTTTTGATTCCGTTTCTTATGAATACACTTCATGGTGCGGACTTCTGGAATCAAAATGTGCCAATGATGTGGGACTGGGCCGCGCATCTTGTCTTCGGAGCCTCTCTCGCAATCTACCCGAGCCTTAAATAAGAAAGGTGCCAGGAGACTTTTTGTAGCGCAAGCGCTAAACAAAAAGTCTCCTGGCACCTTTATAGAGAAGCGGACGAAGATTCGGACTCCACGAATTCGAAATCCAGTGTAATGTTTGCTTTCAAAAGTTTTGAGACCGGGCAGTTCGCCTTGGCGATCTGTGCGGCTTCTTCGACAGTGGAACGATCGGCACCAGGAACGCTGGCCTTGACAATCAGATTCACAGCGGGAATACCCCAGGCTTCGCCAATTTTCTCGAGTGAAACTTCGGCTTTCACATCAATCAGATCGGGTGTGAAATTTTTCTTCTGAAGCTCACCTGAAAACGCCATTGAAAAGCATCCGGCGTGAGCGGCCCCGATTAATTCTTCCGGATTCGTGCCGGCCTCGTCACCAAAACGTTTTGAGAAAGAGTAGGGAGTGTTGGAGAGTGTTCCGCTTTCGGTGCTCAAGTAGCCTGTTCCATTTTTCAGGTCACCACGCCACTGGGCATATGCTTTACGTTTCATGATTGCTCTCCTTTGGTTATAAAATTTCGATTTGTTTTTGCTGCGACGGTTTCATATTCTTTTGCTTTCCAATATCGATTTTCAAAACTCCATCCTCGAGCTTTGATGTTATTTTACTTTTGTCAGCATCTTGTGGAAGAGTGAAGGCACGCGAGAATTTCCCATTCGATCGCTCAACAACTTTATATTGATCTTTGTTCTGTTCGAGATAACTTTTTTTATCACCGCTGATAACGAGCGTGTCGCCCTGGAGCTCGACTTTGAGATCTTCTTTTTTAACGCCTGGAACTTCCGCATCGATGTGATATGTATCTTTGCCGTCGATCAGGTTCATGCGAAAAGAGCTCATTGATTTAAAACTGCCGAACATTTCAGGGACTTTTTCACTAAAAAAAGAATTAACATCGTTCATGAGTCTGTCTTCAGTGCTGACTGCTGAATAGGCAGGAGAAAACAATGTAAGACTGAGAAAAAATAGAGGGATGCATTTCATACTTGTCTCCTTTGATAGGTGGCTTTCTTAAAGCGTTCATATTTATCAGAGCAAGTGCTGTGCCTTTCATAAGCCACCTAAACTTTATTCATTAAAGTAAAAAGCTGACAAAAGTGAGCTGGCGGCCGCCATCTGTTTTATGATATAACCTCCGCATGTGGAACAAATTAAATAAATCAATGCTTGTCTGCCAAATGGCCTTTGGTCTCTCTTTTTACGGAGTCATGATTATTCTGACTCGATTCTTTCTCGAAGATTTGAAATACAATGAATCAGACACGATGATGATCGTTGGAGCTTTCTCCTCTGTAGGACCTTTGTTTGCCATTGCTGGTGGATTCATCGCAGACAAGCTTCTCGGCGCATATCGCTCTCTGACAATAGCTTATTTCTCATTTGCTGCCGGCTATCTTTTATTAGTCATCGGTGCAAGCACAGCAAGCGTAGGGATGAGTCTCGCGGGCATTGCTCTGGCGAGTTATTCGCGCGGCCTTATGTCGCCAAGTTATCCTAGTATCTTTAAGCGAACTTTCGACAGTCGCGAAAGTTTTGAAAAATGTTATCCAGTGAATTATTCCGTTAACAACGTCGGTGCTTTTCTCGGACAATATTTATTCCCTATGTTTGTTGTCGTTATTGGCTTCAAGGGAGGCTTTGCTCTTTCAATGGCGATGGCCGTACTTGCATTCGTGATTTTTATCGTTTTACGAAAACCACTTATCGGCATTGGAGCGGAAATCGATCAGGCTCCAGTGAGTGCAAAAAATTGGGCAGCCTTCGCTCTTGTTTCAATCGCAATGATTGCGCTCGTCTTTTACATGTTCTCCAATATGAAAGTCGGACAAAATTTCGTTTATGCCATTGGCGCCGCCGCTATTTTTTATTTTATCAGCCTGATGTTCAAAGCTTCACGCGAAGACACAATGAAAATGTTAACGATTTTAATCATGACGGTTTTAACCACGGCCTTTTTCGTTTACTACGGACAGATGATGACTTCCATGACGATGGTGAGTATCAATGTTATGCGCGGAAATTTATTTGGCTTCATTCCTATCGCCCCTGAAGCAGCAATGGCCATGAATCCTCTTTGGTGTATGGTTGCAGGACCGGTCATCACGTTGATTTTTTCAGCTCTCGGAAAACGAAATATCAATCCAAGTACCGCGACAAAAGTTGCTTTTGCTTTTGTTCTGACGGCAATCGCGTTTGCCATTTTAACTTTAGCAGTGAAAAACATCGGTCCCGATGTGACGATTCGTCCGGAAATTTTTCTCGTCATCCATTTCTTCCAGGCTTTTGCTGAAGTCATTGTCGGCTCGATGGTCGTGGCCTTTATCTTATCTGTTGCTCCCAAACATATTGAGAATTTTTCAGTGAGTTTATTTTCCGTTTCTCTTGCTCTTTCAGGAATCGTGGGAGCAGTTTTCTCAACCTCAATCGCTCTAAGCAAAGATCAAAAACTCACACAGGAAATCGTCCAAACAGTTTACGGCGGCTATTTCAGCACGCTCACCATTCTCGCAGTAGTAATGGTGGGAGTGGCCCTTTTGGCCTCCATGCTCATCCACAAAATGCTCGACGAATAATCCCCAAAAAGGAGCCCTCCCCAAAAGGTGCCAGGATACTTTTTGTTGAGCAAGTGCTAACAAAAATATTCCGGGCGCTCATTAATTTTTGAAGAGTTCTCTTCACTGTCACAATTCTTTCCAATAATTTAAGTCTCAATTTTCAAGACTACGGCTTGCTAAACTTTCCGCATAATGAATTGGCGAGGGAAAGTTATGAAGACAAGAGAACTGTGGTTGAGAAAATTAATTAAAGAATTTAACCAGTACTGGGGCTACGATCTAAAAATTTCAAAAATCTCTTTCTGGACAAAAGATTTCGCTGAGTATGAAGAAACAGCAGCGGATCGTGGATGCATCCGGCTTAATAAGAATAAAAATCGATCCGAGATGACGGAAGATCTCTATCATGAACTAGGTCATGCGATTATTCATCAATATGGCGTGAAGAGGAAAGAGCTGAGTCGATTTAGAAATACATCTCCACGTATCAGCCTCGCAAAATTTTCCAAGCTGAAATACATTGAGAGAAAGATTCCTCCGAAGGGTTATGTGAGCTGGTATTCACAAATAAATGGGACAGAGGATTTTTGTGAAGTGCTCGCGGCGTGGGCTTCGTCAGGGTATAAGACGAAAGGGTCACTAATTTACGATGGTCATAGATTTTCTCTGACCAAAGACAAGGAACTAAGGCAGAAGGTACATGAGGTTAAGCGCATTCTAGTCATGACATAATTGCCGCCCTCATTGCGTGCTATCTTGAGGTTAAGCCGTGGAGTGCCGGCAATTACAAGGCTCCATTATTATGTAAGGAAACTACTGTTTCGAGAGAGTAATTCCGATTCTAAAGCTATAAATAAAAATTACGAACAGGCTTTATAATAGAATTAATCGGAGCTCCCTATGCAAAAACTATTACCTTTACTGGCACTAGTAGCGCTTACTGGATGCGGCCTCTATGAAAATGATGGCATCGCTGTGCAGGCGACGAACACAACGAACAATCCAAATCCAGCTTGTTCTTTCAAACTTGATGGCGAAATAAAACTCGATCAGACAGTTGTTCTTGATGCTGATAAAAAAATTGCGGATTTTACTTTTACCGGAGCTTCGCAATTAACGAGTGTTTTCTCTTCTGTGACAATGCCAGACAGTTCGAAAAGAGTGTATGGAATTAAAATTGGAGCTCATACAGCAGGTGTCACTGCGGGGCTGGCCATTATCAATAAAGCCGTTGTCGATTTTACTAACCTTGTTACCTTGGCCGGAACCTTTCCCAACAACGGAATTGCTCTGTCGCCATCTGGAAATCCGTATCCCTATTTAACTCATTCAACCGATATGAGTAACGGAAATCCGATTGCCACTTATTTAAATCCCTATGCCAATGGAGATGTGGTGTTGTTATTTGTCGATGGGGGAAGTTGGAAAGTTTATATTAATGGCGTTCTCAGTTCAGATCAGTCTATTAATGGCAATAATATACCTTATATGTCGGCTGCAGTTGATATCTGCATTCTTGCAGACACCATAAAAGCTGCCGGTGGGGGAACAATCCATGTTGAACTATTGTCAACAAAAGCTGACATGCAGACAGCAGGTGTAGACTTCACTCAATTCCCAATAGGAACGCAAACTATTTGCGGTGAATCTCTCAGATAAAACAACTATGGCGAAAGCAAAAAAATCCACAGAAGCTCTTAAACTAGAAGATATTCCCAACGTCGGAAAAGCCGTTGCTGAAGATCTTCGGGCCATCGGCATTCAACGTCCAGATCAGTTAAAAGGAAAGGATGGGCTTAAGCTCTATTACAAATTAAATAAAGTCACCGGCGTGAGACACGATCCGTGTATGGCCGATACATTCATGGCCGCAGTTGATTTTATGAACGGTGGGAAAGCGCGGCCTTGGTGGGATTTTACAGCTGAAAGAAAAAAGCTTATGCCGTAAACAATAGCTACGATAAGAATCACATATGCTGATCAAAAGCAGGGGGACTCTTATGAAAAAAGTCATTCTCTACTTTGCGACTGTCTTGCTTGCGTCTTGCGGAAGTGATTATCCGATAGGGAATAGTGGCATCACTAATAATGCGCCAGGGGGAGGCGGAACTGCAACGCCTCAGCAAATAATGGATCGTACAGTTGTAACTCCTTGTGACGGGAGCAATCGCCGCTTTCATATGATTCCTGTCTCTTGGTCTTCGTCCACTACTGGAGTTTTTAAACAAAAATATATTCAATACGCCGACGCCTCAACTTGTAGTGCACTTGACTCCACAGGCTCGAGCACGATTTCAGATCAAAACTACGATTTTACATTTGAAGACCTTGATGTTTCCTCAGTGGCATCTGTGAAGGCCGGTCAATTTATGATCATTCGTACTGCACTGGTGGGGGGGGGCAGTCCTGTCGATGTTGTGAGTTGGTATCAAAGTTCGACTTCCAAAATTTGCGAAAAACAAATCGCTCTCGGTGATAGCTCGGCCAACGTTCTTTC
>DAIQAU010000043.1:0-4799 GCA_036781565.1 Bacteriovorax sp.
CTTGATCAACTTCTATACCTCGATGAATTTCTTTTAACCCCAGAGCAAACCAAACGTTATTTACAGGGAATCCGTTTAAAGCTTAAAGACATTATTCGTCGTCCAAATACCCAGTTAATTTGTTCGGAGAATTATTTCTGGATTTATCACCAGGAAGGAACTTTGCTAGGTCTTGGTAAAATTGTGGGCGAAGAACTTCACACCATTTTTAATCTTCCTCTCTCTGTTGCACAATTTTGCTAAACATCTCATAAACTTATGCTAAAATAGGTAAGTTAATATTTGATTAATTGACTCGTTTTTTCATTGAGGAGTTTTTGTGAACACGACGTTTATTGCCATGGCCGTGGCGATTTTAATGGGGTTAGGTTTATTAATCGGACTTGGAGTCCTGAGCTTACTATCTGGCGCTCTTAACTTTTTATTCGTAAAACCAAAACTGGAAATTCTCAGAAGCCAGTTGGGTGAAACTGGTTTTGCTTTCGCTTTAACGTGGGATCAAAGTGCTGAGCCGGTAAAGTACGATAGAGTACGCCTTCACCTTTTTAATCCTTTCGGAACTCCTGCTCAATTAGACATTCAACGCGAATTCGATGGGAGCACTGACGATTTTGCCCGCGATATCGAAATGGGTCCGGCAATGAAAGAGCTTCTTTCTGCCACTAATCTTGATCAGGCAACAATGGAAGTTGAAATCATTGCAACGAGAGATCAGACGACTCATAAAATTACAATGAAGGGTTCTGAGTTTAAATCTCAGCTTCAAAACGCTACTCAAACGGCCGATGAACTAAAAGCAAAATTGACTGTAGTGAAAGAGAAGCCGCGTTTTGAAATTCCAGAACGCACTTTTATTTCTCCACCTCTTCCAAAGACTGCTAAGCAACTTAAAATGGCAACTAATCCTATTTTTGCCGGAGAGTTTGCTGGAGCTGCTGCTGGCGGTGGTGCTGCTGCTCCAGCTGCCAATAATTTTACTGTTTCAAAAGTCTGGATTGAGCCAGGGTGTATCGTTTGTGATGCTTGTGAAGGAATTTATCCGGAAGTTTTTGAAGTCACAGACACAACTTGTATTATCAGACCAGGAGCACCTCTTGATGACGGTCTTAAGATTCAAGAAGCGGCCGAAGCTTGTCCAGTGGAAGTTATTAAGTTCAATAAGGCCTGATTTTGGCGTCTTCTTGGAAAGACCGAGTGTAAACATCGGTTGAACAAAATCATTATTTTAAAAAACCCGCTAATCAGCGGGTTTTTTTATGTCGATAAATATCACGAATGCCTTAATATTTTCTTAAGAGTTTTTTAAAAAAAGGAGTTTGACCATGCTTTCGCGTGTTCAATTGAAGCATAAAATTTTTATTGGATTTTTATTCGCAGCTTTTTTCACTCTCATAGTAGGTGGAACAAATTTTTACTACCTGGGAAAGGTTATAGGAAAGTTTGAGCACGTTGTGAATATCAACATGGGAAATCTCGATCGACTGGCCGAGATGAGAGACAGTGCAAGAACCATTCGTTCAAGAATGTATTTTCTTGTCGGTTCAATTAGCGGTCATGAAGAAGAAAAAAAACTTGGCTTCGAGAAAATGACTCAGGAAATTGAACGTTTTGAAAAAAATAAAAAGGCCTATAGTGAAATTGAATTTGTTGAAGGCGAAGAAGCTCATTATAAGGAAGTTGAAAATGAATGGCTTGCGGTAAAAACCAAAACTCAGGAGCTGGTGACCCTCTATAAGGCTGGAGGGCCGAGTGAAAAATTTCAGCAAATCTTTTTTAATGAATACGAAAAATCGACTGATGCTCTTTTCACATCACTTTCTCAGTTGATGGAATTCCAACACAAGGAAGGTGACAAGTGGGCCGCGATGTCAGAAGAAATTGGCAAATTTTCTTCAGTCGTTTCCGTCTCATTGATGATCGCTGGATTTCTTATCAGCGTTCTACTCGGTACTTTTCTCGCTCGCATGATAACCGCTCAGCTTTCACTGGCGATTAATGAATTAAATAAAAGTTCTCCTGAACTTATCAAATCAGCAACTGATTTAGGTTCAATGAGTTCAGAACTGTCTTCTTGCTCAACTGAACAGGCGGCCGCAGTTCAGGAAACGGCTTCAAGTCTTGAAGAAATTTCAGCGATGATCAAACGCAACTCTGATCATACGGAAAATGCACTTGCCTCTTCATCTGAAAGTTTAAATTCAGTCAAGAAAGGTCAGGGAGCCGTTTCTAATATGATTGTTGCTATGAACGACATCAATCATAACAATGAATCCTTCAGCGATTTTATGAAAAAGAATAATGATGAACTAAGAGAAATGGTTAACGTCATTACTAATATTTCTGAAAAAACAAAAGTTATTAACGACATCGTTTTCCAAACCAAACTTCTTTCTTTTAATGCATCTGTAGAAGCTGCACGCGCCGGTGAACAGGGAAAAGGCTTTGCCGTTGTTGCTGAAGAAGTCGGTAATCTTGCCCAAATGAGCGGGAATGCAGCCAATGAAATCAAAGGGCTTCTTGAAGAAAGTATTGTGAAGGTCAATGACATCGTTACAAATACTAAAAGTCAGGTTGAAAAACTCGTTTTCGATGGAAAAATGAAAATTGAAACGGGAGTTGAGCGCGCAAAAGAATGTGATATCGCTCTTTCTGAAATTAATGAAAACGTTGCAAAAGTTCAGTCGCTTGTTTCCGAAGTTTCTCTCGCTTCGACTGAGCAGTCGCAGGGGATTGGTGAAGTGAACAAGGCGATGGGACAAATCGATGAAGTGACAAATCAAAACTCTGTGGCCGCGCAAAAAGTCGCCGACAACGCTTCGGCCGTCATGCAGCTTTCACAGAATGTAAAAGAAACTTCTGATAAATTGACGTCATTGCTCTTTGGCGCCAATGCTGATGTGAAAGTTATGCTGGCAAAAGCGAAGCCAGAGAAAAAAGCAGAGAAATCAGCACCGGTGGCCGCTCCAGTTTCCAAAAAAGAGAAACCTGCACCTGTTAAAGTTGTGGCAGCAGCACCGTCGCCAAGGCCAGCACCAAAGGTTGCAGAAATCTCACCTAAAAAAGAAAAATTAAAAGTGGTTTTTTCTGATGTTGAAAGCACGCCGGAACCGGTTGCTCCTGCCAGAAAGAAAAATGAAGCGTCTGTTCCATCCTACGATGACAAACGCTTCGAAGATGTTTAAAGCTTAAATGTTTCTATTGTCCGTGTGGTAAAGAGCTTTTTGAAGGCCTCTTCATTTTCTTTCCACACGGATTCCAACGTTACCGTCTCAGAAAGAACCGGACATTCAAATGTCAAAACCGGACACTTTAAGGCCTGAGGTCCGTATTCACCGAGAGAGCCCGGAGTCGGGTGAGTCAGGAAGTCTGCTTCAATTGGATACTTATTATAGCTCGCCAGAAAATCTGCTACTTCTTTGCAGGCACCGTTGTAATTAATTACCGGATACCAAGAATGGAAGCTGATGATGAATTTCGGCGGGTATTGTTCAAAGAGAGAGACGAGATATTTATTTTCCGGCTCAGAAAGCGGAGCTTTGCCGGGATAATATTTTTCTTCGCGCGCTTCAGGTGTCCACTGAGTTGAAGGAAGATTTCTGTTTAAATCTACACCATTGCCATTTACACGCGTTTTTAATTGGAACCCATCGACATTCACAACCGGAACAACAACAACCGGCATATCCACTTCATTTGTTTCCTGAAGCCATTTGAAGAGTTCAGCAGCAAGGTGTGCCCCTTCAACCTCATCTCCGTGAACAGCGCCGAGAATATAGATATATTTTTCAGCATGCTTTTCTGTTTTATAGGAACGGATAAGATTGCCTTTTACACTTGAGCCGGAGGTTAGTTCTACAAATTTCATTTTTTATTCCTTTAAAAAAATTATTCTTGCGACAAGACAAAAATGGCTGACTGACCGGGAGTTTCTTCTACTTCTACTTCGAGTTCTTTAAATTCAAAATTAAACTTTGCTTTAACTGCATCTTTAATCTGGTAGGCCAGATAACAGGCAATGCGCTCAGCTGAAGTGTTTTCAATCGGTAGAATGAGAACATCTGTTTTGGGAATACTGAATTCACTCTCATCCATAGTTCTGAAGATAAAGTTTTTTTCGCGCTCTTCAATGCGAAGTTTGGCATTATCTCTCGGGATCAATAATTTGTGATCGAGTGAATTGCAGATATCACGGACGATCGGCTTAATATCAAGAAAATCAAAAACCATATCGTTGTCGAGTTCAAGAGCATTCCCCTTGATCTGCACACGGTAATTATGACCGTGAAGAGGCTCGCGCGATCCATCCTTAAAAAGCATGAAATGCGACGAAGCAAAATTGAAGTACTGTTTATAGACCCGAATTGAAAATGCTTTATTCATGGCGAATGTTTTAACATAAGCGCTTTAAAAAGAATAGCAATGACGTTACAATCTCAGTCTATGAAAAAATCAGAAATACTTAGAAATCTTCGGAAGTTGGACGCGATTTTTGATGGAGATAGAGAGGCCCAGGAGGCCATTCTTCTCTTGACAAAAAAGGCGGAGATCCTGCCAGACTCAGTCTCTGGACCGAAGAATGATTTTGATTTAAATGGCCCATTTCCGCTGCCTGATGAAATGAGAGATCTTAGCAGTGCCTTTGCCATTTTTGCAGATGGTGCCTGTCGCGGAAATCCCGGCCCCGGTGCCTGGGCGACTATTATTCAGGATGCAAAGGCGGAAGTGATTTTAAAATCCTCTGGCGTTGATATGCCGACGACCAATAATAAAATGGAACTTGAAGGGGTGATCAGAGGACT
>DAIQAU010000043.1:4899-16296 GCA_036781565.1 Bacteriovorax sp.
TTGATATGCCGACGACCAATAATAAAATGGAACTTGAAGGGGTGATCAGAGGACTGAAAGGACTTATCGAAAAATGGGTTGAAGAAGGTTTTTCTGACAGAGAAAGCCCGGTGTTTGTATACAGCGATTCGAAATATGTCGTTGAAGGAATCGAAAAATGGGTTCCTGGCTGGAAAGCACGCGGCTGGAAAAAAGCGGACAATAAAGAGCCTGAAAATCTGCTTTTATGGCAGGAGCTGGATCAATTGAGAAACAGTTTTGATAAAATTTCATTCTTATGGGTCAAAGGCCATGCAGGCCATCCGCAAAACGAAATGTGCGATAGAATGGCCAATCTCGCGTTGGATGAGGCCGGATTTTAATTAAAAATTACTTTCATGGAGAAGAATATGCATTCAATAAAGGCACTGGTTTTCAGTGTTGTCCTCGCAGTCTCGGTTTCCTGTGCTCATCAGGAAAATACTTATCCGACTAACACAAGAGAATATCAACTAGGTTCTTATCTCTGGTTTCAAACCAGTGGAGAGTTCCGCGCTTTATGCTATCAAGCTTACAACCTGGGCAAGATGAAGCTTGAACGCGATCTCGAAAATAAGCACAACCGCAAACGCGCTGTTGTTTTTGATATTGATGAAACAGTTCTTGATAACTCTTTCGGTGGGGCCTATGAAGTCCAGAATAATATCCAATGGAGCCAGGATCTGTTCAACAGATGGGTTGCTTTAAAGCGCGCTGAGGCACTTCCAGGGGCCAAAGAGTTTATTGAATTTGCCACAAAAAATCGTGTTGAAGTTATTTTTATTTCCAACAGAACCGAAGTTCAAAAAGACGATACACTTGAAAATTTTAAGAAGCTGGGAATCCCTGCGAAGAGAGAAAATTTGTATTTTCTTGGTGGAAATTGGAGCAAAGAAAAGCGTAGAGAAGCGGTCCTTTCAAAGTACGATGTCGTACTTTATTTTGGGGATAATTTAGGGGATTTTCATAAGGACTGGGACGATAAAAAGGCCGAAGAGCGCCGTGCGTTGGTCGATCAGCATAGAGAAGATTTCGGCGAAAAATTTATCATTCTACCCAATCCTTTATACGGAGATTGGGAGAAGTCTTTGCCTAAAAATATCAAGCGCACAGATCTTTTAAAAACCATCCCTGAATAGAAATTGGTAACTTGATCTTTTTCGTCTTCGGCATTAACGTTATAGAGATATAAAAATTTCATCAAACTCACAAAGGAATGAAAGCATGAAAAAAAATGTGTTCGCAAGTTTGACTGTCCTTGCTCTAGTTGGAGTTATGGCAGTTGGTTGTTCAAAAGGAAAGGATCCAAAAACTGAAGAAGAAAAAACGTTTTATTCAATCGGAACAATGTTCGGTTCACGTTTAACTCAACTTCAAATGTCAGACGCTGAAATCGATTCTCTTGCTCAAGGGTTAAGAGACGCTGCTAAAGGTGAAAAACAAAAAGTTGATCCTATGGCATACCAACAAAAAATCCAGGATATGTTCAAAGCTCGTATGGAAAAACAAGCTACAGACGTAAAGAAAAAAGGCGCTGAATTCCTGGAAAACTTCGTTAAGAAAGAAGGAGCAACTAAAACTGCTTCTGGTCTAGCTTACAAAGTTATTAAAGAAGGAACAGGACCTCAACCAAAAGAAACTGATATTGTAAAAGTTCACTACCATGGAACTTTAACTGACGGAACTGTCTTCGATTCATCTCGTGAAAGAGGTAAAGAAGTTTCTTTCCCACTTAACAGAGTTATCCGTGGATGGACTGAAGGCGTTCAAACTATGAAAGTTGGTGGCGTAACTAAATTCGTTATCCCTTCTGAACTTGCTTACGGCGACACAGGTGCACCTCCAAAAATTCGTGGTGGTGAAACTCTAGTGTTCGAAGTTGAACTTCTTGGAATCGAAAAGAATCCAGAAGGCGCAGGAGCAGCTCCAGCACCAGCAAAAAAGAAATAATATTTTTGTATTTTTATAAGAAGGGCCTCAGTTGAGGCCCTTTTTTTTGTCAATTTTTTAGAGGAAGGATGATGAAAGTATTACTGGCAGGGGCCTCAGGATTAGTGGGGAATCATACTTTAGACTATTTAATTGAAGATGATTCTGTTTCTACTATCGTTCTTCTTGTTAGAAGTAAGCTACTTCTTAGTCATGCGAAGATCATTCAGATCGTAACCAATTTTGATCAGCTCGACACGGTTTCCCTTGGCGATTACGGCCTTGATTCAGTGGATAGCGCTCTCTGTGCGCTTGGTTCAACAATTAAAAAGGCTGGCTCGCAAAAGGCCTTTCACACTATCGATTGTTCTTACGTTTTAAACTTTGCTGAGTTTGCCAGTAAATATGGAGCGAAAAAGTTTGCTGTGATTTCTGCCTTAGGCGCCGATTCAAAGAGCTCCGTTTTCTACAATAGAGTTAAGGGTGAAATGGAAGATGGGTTAAAGAAGAAAAATTTTGAAACGCTTACAATCATCAGGCCCTCACTTTTGCTCGGAGAACGAAAAGAGCACCGTCCTGCTGAGAAATTTTTTATTCACATCTCTCCACTGATTAATAAAACGCTGATTGGACCGCTGAAAAAATACCGTGGAATTGAAGCAAAAAAAGTGGCCTCTCATCTTGCTCGTTCAATTCATTCGCAAGAGAGAGGCCACGTGATTATTGAAAATGATCAGATGCTTTCGATTTAAAACTTAGTTTAACGACTTTGGTTGAAACCAGCAAAGAGGACGAAGACCAATTTTATCACCGTTTCTCTCTGTACATGTTCCCTGGTTTCCATCTGTATCAGATACATCTTCGCTTACGCTTTTATCACATAACGAACCCTGGAAGTAGGTATCCAGACGGCATTGAGCTGCTGGATGGCCGTCGAAAGTGACGTTCACAACGGCCTTATCAGGAGTTGAAAATGTTACTTCTGCTTTTGTTTCCATAAGTACTTTGAAAAAATTTCCAAGATTTAATCCGGCCATTGAAGAGCGCTGGCAAATTGCAACTTCTTCAGCGTTCGCAAAACTCTGTTTACAGGTCTTAGTGACTTCTGCAGGAACACGGAGTTTTGCCACTGCGGCCTGGTTGTCCATTCCTGCAAAATAATTTCGTAAACATTTAAGAGTTGAGAAATAATCGGCCTGGCCTTCGTTCGATGCCCATCTTAGGTTACCCATCGAATCTTTCTTCTTAGGGAATCCACCAAGTTGGTGACCAAGTTCATGGCAGACAACAACAGCAAAACCATCTTCTGTCATCTGAGGATGACGAGCGAGACCACCGAACATTGAAACATACCAGATTTTTCCTGTTTCATCGTCGCGGTGAGCGTATGCGTTAACAGTACCATCAGTCCAGTTTCTCTCAAATTGTAAATTTCCACCTAGTTTCGCTACAACATTGGTATAAAGAGCTCCAACGCGGTCAATCACTTTGTTGAATTGAATTTCATTTATTCCACCCATGGCCTTAATGCCTACAGGGATATTTAATTTGTTATCAGGTACAATTCCCGTTTTTCCATGAATATCACATGCAAAACTCGCTTGAGTAAATGCAGTTGATAGAGTGAAAATAGATGCGACTAAAAGTGATTTCATTAACCCTCCAAGGTCAGAGGATGTATTTGACTAAAAAAGTCGGATGATGTGAACTTTCAAAATCTGACTGTTAGAAGATGTGAGGAATATTGTGTTTAAAATTTGCTTCTTTGTCCCTGTAGAGCACGCTGAGAAGGTGAAGACCGCCATGTTTAACGCTGGTGGCGGTAAAATTGGAGACTATGACTGCTGCTCATTTGAAACTTTGGGCACCGGGCAATTCAGACCATTAAAGGGAGCAAATCCTTTTATTGGAAAAACAGGGACAATTGAAAAAGTGAGTGAACTCAAAGTAGAAATGGTCTGCGAAAATCATTGCCTGAAGGCCGTCATGAGTGCCATGAAAGAAAATCATCCCTATGAAATGCCTGCTTACGATATAATCAAACTCGAGGATGGCGTATAAATTTTGAGGAATTGATCTGTATGAAAAAAATCTTTGTGCTGATTGCTGCCTTAACAATATTGACTCAAACTTCCGTCGCTCAAACCAGACGCGAAGACCTGGATGCAGAAATTAAGGCCATTATAAAAGCGCGGGATGAACTCATGCGTTCACTGCTTGAAGATGATTCTTTTTCTAATTTCGATAAACGTTTCAATGATCTCATTAAAAAATTCGACGATGAATCCTTTGGAGGATCCATGCAAGGACTTCAGATGGGAGCAGTTGTCGGTGAATACGATTGGAGAGAAACTGAAACTCATCAGATTCTTGCCGTCAAAGTGAAGCAGATCAAAGACCGGCCACTTGATATAAAAATTGAAAAAGGTTTTGTTCGTTTAAAAGGTGATGTTGAAGAAGTTCTCGATTATCCTTCGCGAAAGGGAGGAAAAAAAATTTCCAAAGTCCATTTTGAGAGAAGCTTTTCTATTCCGGATGGAGTGGATCAGACAAATCCAGAGTTTGAAAACAAGGACGGAGAGCTTCTTATCAAGTTTAAAAAAATCAAACCAGCCAAAAGCGCTCAGCCTAAAAAGAATTCAGTAAAGAAACAAAACCAGAATCAGGACTCCGATCGCGAACCTGTCGAACGCGATTCCGAAGACTCTATGATCTAGCGAAAAAAGCAGCGTTTAGCTTTGAGTGTCTCGTATTGTTTCATGAGATTTTCATTGCCTTGAGCTTTGTCTTTTAAAGTGCGGTAAAAAGCTTCTTCTGTTGTCACGTTGTCTTTTTCGGCCCGGCCTGCAACTTCATTTAATGTTTTTGTCCAGCCGTTCATATCAGTGGCCGACATGTCATCAGCAACAATCTTCCAGAATTTTTGAGGATTTTTTGGATCAATGATGTTGGTTTTTCCATTGCGGGTAGAAACTTTTTTAATGGCCGAGATTAAGGCCTTCTGATCGGCAGTTCCGCTTTCTGCGAGACCAAGAAATAGCGCCAAAGATTTTTCTTCAGAAGGAGCAACTACATCGGGTGTTACTTTCGAATAGTCGCCAAGGCCCAGGCGTCTCATGCGTGATGAAATAAATGTATTGAGTTCTGCCGGATTTTTGGGAAGAACTTCATTGAGAACTTTTGCAGCACTCGCGTTTTTTATATTCTCAACTGTAAATTTAAAACCATTTTTTGCAAGATTATCGTTTACGCATTCGGCGCAGGTAATGATGACTGATTTTCCATGTCGGTTGGCAAGATAGATGATGTTATTGACCGTTTTCACCACATCTTCTTTGGAAAGTTGACCTTCGGATTTATCCAAAAGTAATTGAAGTTCTTTTCTGACATTGGCATCTGCACCACTTACAGGAAGTTTGGCAATTGCTTCTGAAAGTTCCTGTTTCGTTAAATTCTTTTTTGAGGCCAGAGCTGCGAGGGCAGAGCCCATATAGCTTTCGACCATCTTGGCGTCATTACCACTAATGCCATACTTGCCAAGAATTTCAATGATACCTGAGCCGGAGACGACATAGTCGACGAGTTTTGCAGAACCAGCGTGCACATTCAAAGAAATAAGAGTGGTCATTGTCAGTGTGAGTATTGTTTTTTTCATTATGATTTCCTCGTTTGTCTTAAAAAATATTTGTTATATAAGTCCAGACTCTCATCCAGAAAGATTCTTTTGTACTCGCAATTCCGCGGCCCGCCTGGACTTCAGTTTCGGCCACAACAGGAACATCGAGAACAACTTTTGCAGCTTCTTCCTGAGTGATGATATTATTTTCAAGGGCCTTTTGAGTCAGCTCCTGACGGAATTTCGGATGAGCGACGTTGATCAGTTCAACAGCTCTTTCAGAAAGGCTTTTTCCTTTCAGCATAGCAATTCCGTATTCCGTCACGACGTAATGAACGCTCTCGGCCGGTGTTGTGACGTTGCCTTTGTATAAATCAAGACCGATTGTTGAGAAGGATCCGTTCTTTGCAGTCGAGCGGATGGCAATGATGGATTTTCCTCCTTTGGCCCGTGAAGCAGCTGACATAAATTCGACCTGGCCACCAGGAGAAGAGAGTCTTCCTTCGGGACCCATTTCAGCATTGACAGCACCGCGAAGATCTACTTGCAGAGCTGTGTTGACCGCATGGAATTTTTCAGTGTTTTGAATCAAAGCAGGATCGTTCACTTTTTCCGTTGAAACAAATTCCACTGCTTTATTATGGTTTAGCCATTTATAAAGATCTTCTGAACCGTAGGCAAAACCTGTTTCAGCTTTAGTTGCAATTCCTCTTTCCATCAAATCTTTTAAACCATCGCCGAACATTTCGGTGGAAATACTCAGACCTTGTCTGTTGTTTGCTTCGAGGCCGTCAGCGAGTCCTCCAAAAATATTTCCGATACCAACCTGGAGAGTGGCCCCGTCATCGATAAGTTTTCCAAGATTGTGTCCAATATTTTTTTCAACCTCTGTGAAGGGAACAACCGGAGGGCCAGCGAGCTTTGCCGTACTTTTAAACACACCTGAAAGTTTACTTGCGTGAATTTTGTTCACTCCGTGAGTGAAGGGGACATTCGGATTCACTTCCGCAATCATTTTAATATTCGGACGCGCCTCGAGAATGGCATGAATCATATCATAGTTCGGACCAAAGGAATGAAAGCCATTTTCATCAGGGGGACTCACTCGCACGACAATTGCGTCGTATTGAAAATCTTTCATTGAAGAGTCGCGCATGTAACGAGGGAAATCGGAAAGATATCCTGGCACGTAAGAAATTTTTCCTTCGTTGTGAAGCTTTCTCATGTTGCTTCCAACGAACAGAGAACGAAAACGGATTTTTTTATCCGGCAGTTCGGCCGCTGTTCGAAGCGTACTTTCATTAATTCCGTTTACCAGTATGGAAATATCAAATCCTTTTTGTAAACCTCCTGCTCGCTGAATGAGTGCACTCATGGCCTCTGGAGACGCACCGGCCGCAATAGGGAAGAATATCTTAGCTCCATCAGGAATTTGATTTACGGCCTTCATCAATTCGCCTTGCGGATCGTGCCCAAGACCTTTGATGATATTCGTGTACGGAATTTGAGGTTCCGGTGGCAGGAAGTTTCTAAGTGAAGTGTTAAACGCTTCTTTTCCTTTCTCACCGTTGACGAAAACGACAACACCAGAGTGGCGTTGATCAGCAGCGTGCATAAGCCGGCGGCCAATTTCGTAGTGGGCACTTGATCGTGAAACACCAAGCTCGTTAAAAAGATAGCGGCGCTCTTCTGCTGTGGCCTCTTTTTTTGTTGTTCCTAATTCAATACTGGCCGTCCATGCGACACAGTTATCTGATTTACAGGGACCGCGTTGATCAGGATTCGCGAGAAAGTGTTTAACGTTTTTCGCCTCTGCCTGATCGAGTTCCATGATGTGAGCATAACCCCATACAGGATTTTTCATTCTTTCAGGATAGCGATTAAAGCCACCTTTGATCATCCATTCCTGCGCCCATACATCGCGGGTTAAATCTTTTTTACCCCAACGGTAAATTTGCGCTTTCGGATCTGATGATGTTCTCAAGACGCCCGACACATATTGATCAGGTACCTCATAGCCGAATTCCAGAGCAAGAACTGGATTTTGATCATCCTCAAGGTTAAAAGCTTTGAGATATTTTTCCACCATCGCCTGATCATTCATATCAATTGCGACAAAAAGTCTTTCAACTTTTCTTTGTGGAGGTCCGACTTGCATTACCTGCCAGGGCAGATTGTTTTCATCAGCAAAAGTTTTCAGTTTGCTCATGAGGTGCGCGGACTCCGAGTAACCTTGTTCCGCTTTTCGTGCAATCAGCTTTTCAGCAAGAGTGATACAGCTGTCTGCCGCATACGTCTGTGTGATGAAAAGAGAGAGCAGAAGAAAAATTGAAATGAACTTTTTCATCATAAATTATTCCACTGGTTTTTGAGGTCCTGCCGGCCATGATGTAAATGCACCTTTGGCCTCGTAGACACCTTTATTAAAATTTTCTTTATTGGCAGCTTCATCATAGACAAGAATCGCGCTGACGCGTTTGTTGCGGGCATCTCCAACTCCGTAATCGCTGGTAACTCCGAGATCCTTGAGTACGCGGTTGTAATTCTTTGAACCATCATAAGAGACGAGCCAGCGTATAAAATCTGCTTTTTTCTCAACTGTATTGATGGAAGCAGGGTATTGTCCTTCAAAGAAGGCGATAATTTTCGGGTGGGTGGCGAGTTCAGGGGCGAGCTGGTTTGGATCGTAATTCAAAATGAATTCTTTATATTGATTTAATTTCTCCTGAACTTCTTTCTTTGAAAGATACTCATCAGGATTCTGCAAACCCATTGCCTGCAATTTTCCCTGGAGCTGATTGATGTGAGAGCTGACTGCCTGTGCTTTACAGAAAATAAAGCAGTGTTCACCGCCGGTATTTAAAAGAAATGGATGGTCTTCTGTTTTAAAATCTTTGAAAGAGAATTTAACTCTGAAGATTGCGGCCCTTCTGATACGTTGATAAAAATCGACTATTTTTTTTTCTTCAGGAGTTAAGAGATAGGCCACTTCCAGAATTGTTCCCGATTGAGTGGTTCTTCTTGCTGTGTAAGCGTTGAATTCTTTCCAGGCGAGCCCCGTTTTATGAAGTTCACCGAATCCGCGATATCCGGGAGCATCGACATCAATTATAAAATTACCAGTTCTCATCAAACCGTGATCGTTACCGTATCCCGGTTGAAGAGCGACATCCGTCCCATAACTGTTCTCGATAAAATTTTTCAGCTTGGGGGCCGAATCGCGATTGACCAGAACGAATGGTATTTCTTCGCCGTAGGCATTTTGCTTCATGAAAACAGGTACACCGTTTTTCTTGGCAAAAGCTGCGACAAACCCGCGGTGATTCACATGAGCATCGAGATTAACCTTTTTCGCAACATCGCTGTCGATCTTCGTCATCAGATTTTTTATCAGATCGAGGCAGTTATCGGCGGTGAAGGCAGAAGTAGAAAAAAGTGTCAGGGTCAGCGATCCCGCTACGAATGCGGAACGCACGACCGAAGACCGAGTTTGTGATTTCAAATGTTTCACCTCTTGAAAAAAGAGTACCTGTGCGCATCGGTCAATTATTGCGTATTCATTAATTAAAAATTTAAAAGAGCCGATAAAACAACGTCTTAAGTTTGTAGTGAGGGGACATGAAGAAAATTTCAGGCATCATTTTTTTACTTGGATTAACAGCTTGTGCGAGTTCTCCTCGTAGACCTTCATCAACAATTTTTACCTGTCATTTCGTTGAAAAAATCGGCGGTTCAGAAAAACATTTTGAATTTGTTCCGGATGATCATGCTCTTATAATTGATAAGGCCGATATCGCTATGGTGGAAAGTGACTTTGCTTCAGGTGCTTACGTTTATCGTTCGGCCAAGAAAGAGAAGGACTGGAAAGCAGAGCTTGTTTTTACTTCTTATGAGCAAAGGCCTCAAATCTATCTAAAACTTGAAAAATCTCCATTGGCCCAGACCCCAGTGACGATCATTAAAGAGTGCGAATAAGCCTGATTAAAGTTTTTTAGTCAGTTATCCGATAAGCCTGCTAATAGCAATTATTGGCGAGGTTTCTATAAAAACTCGAATGCTTAACAACTTTATTTTTCTGACGGCGCTTTTCGCTTCAGTTCCCGTTTTTGGACTGGAAGAAACTTATAACAAGGAAAGGACACTTGATGTTCCTTACCGCGAACAAGCAGTCATTATCAGTAAAGAAGGCTTCTATCCAAATCGTCTGGTTGTCTTTAAGGGCGAGAAAGTGCGCTTTTTTGTGACCGCGGTAGGTGTTGATTCGGCCTGCTTTAATATCCCGGATAAAAACGTATACAGCACGGCCCGACCTGAAAAAATTGCGGAGGCCGAGACTTTCTTTGATAAGGTAGGAGTTTATACGTTTAATTGTCCGAATAATACTTTCAGTGGACGAGTCATGGTTTTAGAAAAACCTTCCGATAGAGAAGAGACCATGAGACGTGGTCTTGCGTCTGACACAGTAAAAGTGTGGAGGCCGAAAGACACGCCGACTGAATGGGTACAGATTCGCCGTGAAGAACTCAAAGATTTAAAAGGTATGGGCGATGTCATGGATCTGGACGATAAAGCGAATTAAAAGGAAAGTGATCAGATTATGTCTTCAGTATTTAAGGACGCCATTGACCAGTTTCTCTATCCGATCAAGGAACTTCTTGAAGATGCCGGCGTTTCTGAAATCATGATCAACGGTCCCAAAGAAATTTTTGTTGAAAAGAAAGGTCTCGTTTATAAAACCAATTCTGAATTTCATAATGAAGAAGCACTTGTCTCAGCAATGAGGGCGATTGCTCAATCAGTCGGCCGTCGTATAGACAAAGACAATCCACGTCTCGATGCTCGTTTGCCTGATGGCTCACGTATTCACGTTGTTCTTCCACCAATGGCAAAAAACGGAACAACAGTTGCGATCAGAAAATTTTCAAAAGAAAAACTTACTCTGAACGATCTGATTGCATTTGGATCATTATCTAAAGAAGCCGCGCGCTTTCTTGATATATGTATTTATCTGGGAAAAAATATTATCGTTTCCGGTGGTACCGGTTCAGGTAAAACAACTATGCTGAACGTCCTTGGTTCACGCATACCAAAAACACAACGATTAATTATTATTGAAGATGCGGCCGAGCTTCAAGTAAAAGCTGAGCACGTTGTAAACTTCGAAACGCGAAAAGCTGACCCCGAAAGAGGAGTCACTGAAGTTTCTATCCGCGATCTCGTTATCTCGGCCATGCGACTTCGTCCTGACCGAATCATCGTCGGTGAGGTTCGCGGTGAAGAAGCACTCGATCTGATTCAAGTTATGAACACTGGTCACGACGGTTCAATGGGAACAGTTCACGCCAACAATCCGGTTGATGCTTGCACTCGTCTTGAAACTCTCTGCCTCATGGGCGATACCAAAATTCCACCTGATGCTGTCAGAAAAATGGTCGGCTCAGCAATGCAAATTGTTGTTCAATGTTCGCGCTTCCATGATGGTGGTCGCCGTACGTCTCATATTTCAGAAATTCTCGGAATTGATTCAAGAGGAAATTATGTTTCCCGCGATATTTTCAGATGGGTGCAAACAGGGAAAGATCCCGACACCGGAAAATATATCGGTGAAATGGTTCCCTGCAATTATGTTCCAACATTCTTCGAAGACATTGTGGTCAACAAGCTTCCGTTTCCGAAAAGCCATTTTTTGGCGCCTGAATGGTACAATCAGAAGCTTAAGGGTGATAAGGACGCGGCGTAATCTTAAAATTCGATATCAATGCCTTCCGGACCAATCTCACAGGTGATCAGTTCAGCCTCTTCTTTTTTGGCCTCAGCAACGATATTTTTTAAAT
>DAIQAU010000044.1:0-5317 GCA_036781565.1 Bacteriovorax sp.
AAAAATAATTTAAAAGTTGTTACAGGTCTTGAAGCTTTAAAATTCAATAAAGTTTTTCCGACAGCGGAAAAAAAAGGCGTCAAGTTCGTAACCCTGATGGGAAGCGATGAAATTGCTCAAAAGAAAATTCAGGTCAAGAACCTGATTACAAAAGAACAACACACTATCGATCTTAATGATCTCGATTTAATTTTAAAAATTATTAAAGGCTAATTATGAGTACTGAACTATCTACGACCTATGATTCTAAACAAGCTGAAGCAAAATGGTATAAAGCCTGGGAAGGTGGAAAATATTTTAAGCCGAAAAAAGGCAAAGCGAATAAGGCTTACTGTATTATCGTACCTCCACCAAACGTAACAGGAAAACTACACGCTGGTCACGCACTCGATATCACGACTCAGGACTCTCTCATTCGTTTCAAAAGAATGAAAGGCTATGAAACGCTATTCCTTCCAGGTCTTGATCACGCTGGTATTTCAACACAATCAGTTGTTGAAAAAATGGTTTGGGAACAAGAAAAGAAAACTCGCCACGATTTTACCCGTGAAGAATTTCTAAAAAAAATCTGGGCATGGAAAGAAGAATACGGAAATACTATTCTTGATCAACAGCGTGCTATGGGCGCAAGTTGTGACTGGGACTATCTCACATTCACACTTGATCCAATCCCCAACCAGGCCGTAAAAAAGTTTTTTGTCGATATGTATAACCAAAAACTTATTTACCAGAGCGACTACATAGTTAACTGGGACCCAGCACTTCAATCGGCAGTATCGGACGCTGAAGTTGATCACAAAGATGTTCAAGGCTTTTTTTATCACATTAAATACGCCATCAAGGGTAGTGATCAATTCCTTGAAGTTGCCACAACAAGACCAGAAACTCTTTTCGGTGATACAGCAGTCGCAGTAAATCCAGAGGACGAAAGATACAAGCACTTAATCGGTAAAACCGCGATTATTCCTCTGTGCAATAGAGAAGTTCCGATCATCGGCGATGAGCACGTTGATCTGGAGAAAGGAACTGGATGCTTAAAAGTTACACCTGGTCACGATTTTAACGACTTTGAAATTGGAAAACGTCACAATCTTCCGATCATCAACATGCTTAACAAAGATGGAACTTTGAACGAGCAATGTATGGAGTTCAAAGGTCTGGCAGCAAAAGTCGGCCGCAATGTTGTTTCCAAAAAATTAGAAGAACTAGGCCTTCTTTTAGATAAAAAATCTCACACTCACCCGGTAGGCCACGGTGAGCGCTCAGGTGTTGTTATTGAGCCGATGATCTCAAAACAATGGTTCGTTAACGTCAAAGAAATGAGTCAGCGTGCAGTTGCCGCTGTAGAATCGGGCACGACAACTTTCTATCCAAAAGAGTGGGAGAATACTTATTTCTCATGGCTTCGCGATCCGAAAGACTGGTGTATTTCCCGCCAACTTTGGTGGGGACACCAAATTCCAGTCTTCTACTGTGACAACAATCACCAATGGGCAAGTGAACATAACGAGACTGAATGTCCTACTTGTAAATCCAAAAATATTCACCAGGATCCGGACGTTCTCGATACATGGTTCTCATCAGGACTATGGCCGATGTCAACTCTGGGATGGCCAAATGAACAAGCAATGAAGGAAAAGAAGTTCGAGACTTTTTTCCCGAACTCAGTTCTTATCACAGGATTCGATATCATCTTCTTCTGGGTTGCCCGCATGATGATGATGTCTCTTAAAACACAAAATCAAGTCCCTTTCAAAGATGTCTATATTCACGCTATCGTTCGCGATAAGCTTGGAAGAAAAATGTCTAAATCACTTGGAAACGGAATTGATCCATTCGATATGATCGAACAGTACGGAACAGATGCTTTCAGATTCGCTCTGGCAAGCGGCGCTGGCTACAACCGTGGTATCAACCTCGATCCGGAAAGAATCGGCGGCTTCAGAAACTTTATTAACAAGGTTTGGAATGCCTACAGATTTATTCAGCCGCATCTCGACGCTGGTTCAGCAAAAATCGCCGACATGTCAAAGCTGGACCACCATGAAAGATGGATTCTATCTGAGTTGAACACGACGACAAAAATCATGAATGACTCTCTAGAAATTTATCGCTACGACGATACATGTGCCGCTGTTTACTCATTTGTTTACGATAAGTACTGTTCATGGTTCATTGAGCTTTCAAAAAATATTTTAAATGGAGACAATGCTGCGGTTAAAGCTCAACGCGTTTCCGTTCTTAAATTCGTGTTCAGAAAAATACTTGCGCTTATGCACCCGATTACTCCTTTCATCACAGAGGAGCTTTGGTCGCATTTAAAAGAAGAAGGTGAAGACCTTCTCATCGCTCAAGATTATCCAGAATACGACCCTGCCCTTGAGTTCAAGCAAGACCAGGATCAAATGAACAAGTTTGTTGAAGTTGTGACTGGTATCCGTAACCTCAGAGCTAGCGTTAACATCAAACCAAAAGATGAAGTCAATGTTGAACTTTTCACAGATCACCAGGACTTAATTAATTACTTCAGAGCGAACTTAGTTAACTTCCAGGAGTTAGCAAGAGTTAAAGAACTAAAAGTTGGCAATAAAGAACTAAATCGCCCTAGCAAATCAATTATGAACATCACAACTCACACTGAGATCTTTGTTCCTCTTGAAGGCGTTATTGATTTGAAAGAACAAATTACCAGACTAGAAAAAGAACTTGCTAAAACTGAAGTGGACTATAAAAAATACGAAGCAAAAATGAACAATGAAAACTTCATGAAAAATGCTCCGGAAAATGTCCGCGAAGAAGTGAAACAAAACGTAGCGGAGTTAGGTGAGAAACTGACGAGCTTGAAAGAAAACATTGCTCAATTTAAAGGCTAATAATCCAAAAAAAAAGGCTCCTAAGGGAGCCTTTTTTTTGATTATTTTTTTATATAATTGCAAAATTTAAAAATCTTATCATTAATGAACACCCGCATGATGAGATACTTCTCACTCTCTCTGATTTCTCCGCGGTACTCACCTTCATTGACCTGCTTATCGATGCGAGCTCCAACTGCTGTCTCTTTTACTTCCAAAAACATTTTTTTCACGCGTGGGAAATAAGCAAGTACATCTTCATAAGTCATATCATCAAAAAAATCTTCGCGTTTCTTATCCGCATCCAGTGGGGCGACCTCAAAACCTTCTTCTTCAAAGCTTACCATCAACGTTGAGCCAATTTTTTTATTGGATCCTGAGGCCAAAAAACAACGTCCAGGAAGAGCCTTTCCTACCCATGGAAGGAAGTCAGGAAGTCCAGCTTGCTCATATGTATTATTGGCTAAATTGATCTCATTCATCTCTTGGGCGAATGAGCTTGAAACAATGAATATAGCGATGATTGCAAAAAACAATTTCATAACATCTCCATTCAAAATGGTAGTGCATGAAAACATAATCTACTTAGAAAGGCAAAAAAAAAGGGCCCCGATTTGGGGCCCTTATTGATTAGGATTTCATGAACTTATTAAGCGATTTTCATTTTCTTTTTTAGTTCTTCGAAAGTTTTTTCTTCGCGGATAGCGTACATAAGATTGTTCTTAATGTTCGAGTTAGCAGAGTAGTATTTCTTAACTGTTTCTACGTCCATTCCCGCCTGAGCAGCGCTTTCTTCAATTTTCTTGTTGAAATCTGACTCTGAAGTTTCGATTTTATATTCGTTAGCTAGATGATCAAGAATCAATCCAGAACGAACTTGGAATTCAGCTTTAGATGTAACGTCTGTAGCCCATCTTTTGAAGTATTCTTCAACCATTGCATCGTTGAAACCTTGAGACTTAAGGTTCTTAGCAAGATCATCCTGAAGATACTTAACCTGATTCTGGATAAGAGTTGCTGGAACATCAAACTTGTTTTCTTTTACAAGCTTCTCAAGAATTTCCTGGTGAAGTTTTTCATTAGCTTGTCTTTCTTTTTGAGCAAGCATGTTCTTCTTGTTTTTATCGTTGAAGTCAGCAACTGAATCGTAACCGAATTCTTTTGCCATTTCATCGTTCAATTCTGGGTATTTCTTTTCTTTGATTTCAAGAAGCTCAACTTCAAAAGTTACTTTTGCATTTTGAAGTTCAGTAGCGTGGTAATCAGCTGGGAAAGTAAGAAGAATGTTTTTCTTCTCGCCTTTTTTCATTCCAAGCATTCCGTCTTCGAATCCTGGAATGAATTGACCAGAACCGATTTCAAGAAGGTATTCAGAACCTTTCATGTTTTCAGGTCTTGATCCATCTTCCTTAACACCTTCGAAATTAAATACCGCAAAGTGACCTTTCGCAAGCTTCGCACCAGCGTCTGTCACTTCGTTCATTTCAGCTTTTGAGCCAAGATAGTTCTTAGTAAGTTTATCCATATCTTCAGCAGTTACTTCAACTTTATCTTTTTTGAAAGAAAAGCCAGAGTAATCGCCAAGTTTAATTTCTGGGAAAACTTCAACAACAGCATCAAAGCTTACGCTTTTGCCTGAATCGTATTTTACGTTTTCGAATTGTGGGTAACCAACAGTTTTAAGTTTTTCAGTATTCACCGCTTCGAAAAGTTGTGTCTGAACAAATTGGTTAAGAGCATCTGATTCAATTTGTGGGCCGTAAACTTGCTCAACCATAGCAAGTGGAGCTTTCCCTTTTCTGAATCCTTTCATATTTGTCTGCGCTTGTTTTCTCACAACAGCAGCTTTGATCTCTTTTGTAAGATCTAGAGTAGCAAAATTAAATTCTAGTTTTTTAGTGCATCCATTGACGCTTTTTACTGTGTAAGACATAAAAAATCCTCTTTGAAAATTAGTCCTCCAAAAGTATTAGACAGGTGCGAATTTGTCAATGAAAAGGGGGCTTAATTAGCCCTTAATAATGGACTTCCATCAGGTAGAGTCCTTGCGGGGGAGCTGTAGCGCCAAGCCTTCTTTCAAGAGGCATTTTCAGTGATTTTTCGAGCTCTTCCAGTGTAATTTTCCCTCGACCGAGGCTCCAAAGTGCGCCCATCATCAAGCGAACCATTTGTTTAAGAAAGCCTGTTCCTACGACGCGCAGGACATAATAGTCATCTAAAAGTTCTTTAAAGTGCCCTTCACCATGAAAATGCTGAAGCTCACATTCCAAAATTTTACGCACCGTAGTCTCAACATCGGTCCCGGTGCACTGGTAGTTAATAAAATCGTGCTCACCGCAAAAAATCTGGCATCCTTTTTTCATCTGCTCGATATCGAGTTCAAAAGGAAAGTGAGTGACAAGCTCATCGGCAAACGGAGTAATCATCTCTTTTGTGGAAAAAACATAATTATATTCTTTTGAGTG
>DAIQAU010000044.1:5417-9424 GCA_036781565.1 Bacteriovorax sp.
TCGCCTTGAATAGTGCGATCTTTGATTTGAACTTGAAATCCAGAATAATTAGAACCTTTATATTGAAGAGTCAGCTTATAAATATTCAAATGTAAATCCGATACCAACAGATGTTCCAGAAACTTTAATTTCATCCTGGAAATTTTGGTAGTTGTGATACCTCACTTCAAGATTCATCAGCAAATTAGTAATTTTACTTTCTGAAAATAAATCATAAGCAAGATTGTTACTCATTCCCGTGAAGTTTAATTTAAACTGAGCAGAAGCAAACTGACCGTAGCTCACCTGCATTTTATTTTTTCCTTTTTCACCACGAAGGTAATCACTTCTGTTTTGATTAAGAACCATTCCGCTTGGGCCGGCAGCTCCTACGACTTTAAACCAATGATATAGTGGAATCTCAACTCCCAGGCCAAGATCTACCGGAATTTCCCAAAGGCGAATGGTCGTATCACTGCGTTCACCGGTGACGAAAATAGCATGTCCACTATTGTAACCAACACCTGCTCCGGCCATCCAGAAAAGATTTGTGTAGTCTCTTCGGAAAAAATACTGATCATTGCGAAAATGGAGCGTCCCACCTTTAACGTGCTTGTATCCTTCGCCAATGGTGCGATTAATGACATCATTGAGTGAAGTATAGCTGTAGTTGTTTTTAATAAATGAAAAGGTAAAAGCATTTGAAGATTTATTTCTGAAATCAGATGCCATTTGAGATTTATCAAGCTCAATATAGTTTTCAGATTTATCGTATGTTCCGACAGGAACATAACCTACATCTTCCAGATTCTTTTTTTCAGGATTGATGACCTTAAGATCACCAGTGTATTTTTTGAAAATGACATCCTGATCTGCCCCGCTTTTAACCTTGGCATTTTCAACGTCATTGTTTTCAGAGTTAATAATATAAGGTTCTGTTGCTTGATTAGGCTTTACCTTTCCGAGAGCATCTTCGACTTCTCCCCCTGAAACGATCTGGTCCAGATCATCAATGGCAAACGTCGTGTTAGTTGAGAGAATTAATAAAGCTAGAAATCCTATCCATCTAGATCTGCTCTTCATCCTGAGACTCTCCATTGTCTTCATCTGCTTCACTCTTCCATTGAAACATATCTTTGAGCTCACCCTTATTTTTTAAAAAATAAGCAAGTGATGCGAAAACGTAAACGTTAACAATCAGACCAATCATGATCTGCTCCTTAACGAAAGTTAGAATACCCATTAAGAAAATAAGAAAAAGAACGCGCTTCTTATGTAGTCTTACCCATTCCGATTTCTTGAAAGAATTGAAAGGAATATTTGAAATCATCAAGAAAGCGAAGAACAAAACGTAAAGAACAAGAAAGGCTGGATAAATTTCAAACTGATTATACTCTAATGAGAAAAGAACCAGACCGACCATCGCAAGCGCACCGCTTGGAATAGGCAAACCTTGAAAGAAATCAGAACTGACTTTATCGATATTGGCGTTGAAGCGAGCGAGTCTCAAAGCACCGCAAAGAAGAAAAATAAATGAGGTGATTAATCCAATTCTTCCCATGTCGGAAAAAAAACGATTGTAGACCAAAAACGCTGGAGCTGCACCAAATGTAACCACGTCAGAAATAGAATCAAACTGCTCACCAAAAGCAGACTGAGTATGTGTCATGCGCGCAACGCGACCGTCGACTGAATCAAAAATAGCCCCTAACACTAGCAACATCGCCGCCGGATAGAAATCTCCCTTCCAACCAAGAATAATTGAAAAGAAACCACACCCCATATTGAGGGCCGTGAATGTATTTGGAAGAAAAAACGCTAATCGTCTTGGAGTATTTAACATAGAAAATTACCTTTATGCATTAACTTGTACGACCGCCATTATAGTTTCACCGGCCGTGACTTCATCATTTGTTTTTACCAGTATCTCATACTTTTGCGGTAAATAAAGCATCACCGTCCCGCCAAAAGGAAAGAAGCCAATATTTACTCTACGCCCACCTCTATCACCAGGCATGACCATGAGTTCCGGCCAGAGACCAAGCTTGCATTTATAAAAACTTAGCCCTAGGTTCTCACCGCGATTATCAAGCGCGAGCGCCACCCCTTTTCCCTCGGCCGAGCCTAGTTCATAAATTGCTTTGCGCATTCTAAGAAATGATCGTCCCTTGAGAACAAGCAGGTTTTTAATCTCACAGGAAAGCGGAAGAAAAACCCCCATTTCTTTCCACCAGGGAATCATAATTTGAATTTCAATCAATTGATCACCATAAAGTCCGTGCGAGACATTATGTTCAATGTGCAGAATTTTTCCGTTGGCCGGAGAGAAGATAACTCCTCTTGTAGTAACAGGATCATCGCGAAAATCATTGCGGCTTTTTCGTAGGACAACGTAGAGAAGAATATAAAGTGCGATTAAGATGAAAAGAGTTTTATAAAAACTAAAAATCCAAAGAAAAATAAATAGAGTCGCTGCGAGTGTATTGAACTTAGCAGGCAAGTACGACTTCAGCATGTTTAGCGAAACTCCTCTTCGAGAGTTCGGAAATAATAAGGTGGAACTCTCATTTTTAAATCAAGAACCTTTTTAAAAAGCACAGTCGCTTCTTTTTTTATCAGTCCCTTCGTTGTGGATAAACCTTCAAACAAAGGATCCGCTTTGTCCAGAGTATATCCAAGCTTTTGATCTTCAATCGTGAAGTCTGTCTTATTGATAAGAGTTTTTTCGCTTTCATCTCCGTTCCAGCGAAAAATGAAAACTTGTCCCTTGAATGCATTGGTTACCCAATAACCATGAGAAATCCCGGTTAATCTTGGCACTTCAAAGTGACAGAATGAATACACTGGCAACTGGCTCATTTCAAAGATCTGAGCAAGCCCTTCACTTAAGCGCATTCCTGTGTATGAGCCAGGTCCGCTGGTGACGAACAAGCGCATATCTTTTAAATCAAGATTGTATTTTTGAACGAGCTGATAAATTTCAGTGTGAATGACTTCTGAAGGTTTTTTTTCATCGAGTGAGTGGTATTCAACCCAGTCTAACTTTGAATCAAGTAAACCAATGTCGAGTCCGGCAGTACTATCGATGAAAAGTGAATACACTAAAAAAACCTGCTTACATCGTTAAAAATTGCTCCCACCATAAGCATAAGAAGAATAGATAATCCTACCTGCTGAGCGATTTCCATTTTTCTGCGAGAGAGTGGTCCACCATTAATAATTTCCAGAGCGATGAACATGATGTGACCGCCATCGAGCACTGGAATTGGGAACAAATTAATGACCCCAAGATTCACCGAAATAAGCGCCATCAACTGAAAGAAATAAGATAGCGATGTATTGAACGAATCATGAGCAACCTTTCCAATGGCCAGGGGACCACCAATGGTTTTCAGTGAAATCTGATTAGTTATAAGTTTCAGGAAACCATCAATTGTCTTCTTAACCGAATCCCAGGTGCGAATCATTGAATGCTTTGTTGAACCAATAAGTCCTTTAGATTTTGTATGAACGAAATTAATTTTTTGTACTTCGATAAAGCTGTACACTCCTAACAAACGTACAGTTTTCCCTTCTTGCTGAGTGACTTCAGGAGCAACAACCAACTTCTTCAATTCGCCCTTACTGTAAATTTCTACAGTCACTTCTTTTTTCTCTATGTTCTGAAGACGCGAACGCAAATCTTCAAAACTGTAAACTTTTTGGCCTTCAATAGAAGTAAAAATATCGCTAGCTCTAACCCCTACTTTATCTGCTGGAGAATTTGCATTCACACTTCTCACCATAAGATCCAAAGTATGGAAGCCTTTAGCATCAAGTGCAGCAAGCAAAGCCTTAGGCTCTGTATAGGAAACTGGAAGAACAGTTTCAGCTTGGTAATCGATTTCTACATTGTCAGCAGAAACATCTTGATCTTTTTTCAGCGGGTACAGATAAATTGTTTTTACGTCAGCGCGCGACCCAAGCTCTTCAATTGAATCCTTCAGATTCACTTGTCCTTTAGTAATCGTCAATGCGTATTGTTTACC
>DAIQAU010000044.1:9524-16238 GCA_036781565.1 Bacteriovorax sp.
AGAGAAGACTCGGAAGGAACAGCTCCCAATTTAATTTCTGGAATGCGTTCACCGGTAATAAGGAGAGAGAAGAAAATGGCAAAAGCCAGAATAAAATTCGCCAGAGGCCCGCCCATAACAATCCAAAAGCGTGCGAATTTTCCTTGATGTGTGAAACTGAATGGTCTTTCTGCTTCCGGAATTTCATCTTTATTAAATGGATCGTCTCCATACATTTTGACGTATCCACCTAACGGGATTGCCGAAATAGCATATTCAGTATCTCCATATTTTTTCTTAAAAATCTTGGGACCAAAACCAATCGAAAAAACTTCAACTCTTACGCCAAACAGGCGTGCAAATAGAAAGTGTCCCAACTCATGAAAGAAAACAAGCGGACCTAAAAATAAAATAAAAATGGCGATTTTTTCTAGCAACATGAAAGCCTCATAAGACCCATTTAAGAATACGAATTAGAGAGGAAAATGGCGTCCTAGATATTTTACAACAATCGCAAAAAAAGGCGACAGAAAGATAAGACTGTCGATGCGATCGTATATACCACCGTGTCCAGGAATTAAATTAGAGCTGTCTTTGATTCCGAATTCTCTTTTTACTTTAGACTGAACTAAATCACCAACTTGAGACAAAGCACCGCAAAGTCCAAAAATAACCGAGTAATACCATTGGAAATCCCCGAGGAAGAAATGCCAGGCGAGTGAACCGAATATAGCAGAGGTAATTATTCCGCCAATAAAACCTTCAACTGTTTTTTTAGGGCTAACCGCCGGCCATAGCTTGTGCTTTCCAAAATTTTTACCGAAAAACCAGGCTCCGGTATCCATACTGAAAGTAACAAGAAGAAGAAGGGTTAGCACTTCCTTCCAAAAATCTGATTCGAAAAAGATCCCGAAAGAAATGAGTGGCAAAAAAACCATCGTGCTAAGCAAGCCTGGATTTTTCTTCGCACTATTCTTCATGAATCCTTCTTCAAGAGGAATTTTGAATAAGTAGTAAATTAAAAATGAATTGAGGAAAAGCGCAGCGATTGTAAAAAAACCACGTGAGAGTTTCGCTTGAAAAAAAACATTTATGATTAGGAAGAAAAGTATGAAAAAGCCAACGACATAACGATAAAAAAAACTTTTACGAGTTAACGTAGCAAAGTTTACAAGAATCTCATCAATACAGAGAACTCCAACGATCATACAAAGCAACAACGTCGCAGTTTTTCCCAATAAAACGCTGATCACCACCATTAAGGCCATGACTACGGCTGAAATAATTCTTAGTTTAGTGTTCGACACTCTAGCCTCTTAATAAACTTTTATTCACTCGAGCCTTTTCAATATTTGATTTAAGGTCTTGAGCTTTTGTTGTAGCGCCAAAGCGTCTTTCTCTTCTGGAAACTTCTTCTAGAATTTCTTTGAACTCTCCGGCGCTGAAATCAGGCCATTTAGTATCAGTGAAATAAAGTTCTGCGTAAGCAATCTGCCATAACAAAAAATTTGAGATTCTGTGATCCCCACCGGTTCTAATGAGCAAATCAACATCTCCAAGGTCCGGAATCATCAAATACTTGGCAAGTTCATCTTCGCTTACTTCTTTGCCTGGATTATTGCGAATGAAAGCATTCAAAGCGTGAGTAATCTCTGCTCGCCCGCCATATCCAAAAGCGAATGTAAGCTTTAAACCAGTATGAAATTGCGTCTCTTCTTCGAGTTGAAAAATGAGATTTTTTGTTTGAATTGGAAGATTAGAAATATCTCCCATAATTTTAAAACGAATATTATTCTTTAAGATTCTCTCACGCTCTCTCTTCAAAAATTTGTGAAGGAGATTAAAAAGAACTCTAACTTCAGTTTGTGGTCTACACCAATTTTCTGAAGAAAAAGCATAAAGAGTCAGTGCACTTATTCCGATATTGTCAGCTTCTTCGACAATGTCTGCGACAACACCCGATCCGCGCACGTGGCCCCACACTCTCGGATGTGAGCGCAAATTGGCCCAACGGCCATTGCCATCCATAATGATGGCCACGTGTTTGATCGGATATGGTCTGACTAAATTCATGTGAATTAGATGGCCAGAACTTCTTTTTCTTTAGTTGCTACAATTGTATCAACTTCTTTTGTAAACTTATCAGTGATGTTTTGAATTTCAGTTTGTAGTTTTTTAGACTCATCTTCTGAAACTTTTTTATCCTTTTCAGCTTTCTTTACTGCTTCGTTTTGATCACGACGAGCGTTTCTGATGTGAACTTTTGTCTCTTCGCCGATTTTTTTAATTTCTTTCGCAAGATCTTTACGTTTATCTTCTGTAAGAGCGGGAAAGTTTAAACGAACAAAGTTACCATCGTTTGTTGGTGTTACACCCAAGTTCGCAGCAAAAAGCGCTTTTTCAATTGCAGGAATCATCGTTTTATCAAACGGCTGAATCTGTAGAAGACGTGCTTCCGGAGTTGAGATTTGTCCCAATTGAGCAATTGGAGACATTGATCCATAGTAATCAACTTGAACGCCATCAAGAATTGTAGCTGATGCTCTACCCGTTCTTACTCTTCCAAGTTGGTGTTTAAGTGAATCAATTGCTTTTTTCATTGAATCATTTAATGAGTTTTTTACTTGATCCATCATCATAAATGAGACCCCTATTTATTAGTTACTATTGTACCAGTGTTATCGCCCATTACAGCGCGCTTGATATTTCCTTTTTCAAACATATTGAAAACGAGAATATCAATTTCATTGTCCATACAAAGCGAGATCGCTGTTGAATCCATAACAGCAAGTCCTTTGTTAAGAACGTCCATAAACTTTAGTTTATCAATTTTTACAGCATCTTTAAACTTCATTGGATCTTTATCGTAAATTCCGTTGACCTTTGTTGCTTTCATAATGACATTAGCGTCAATTTCGTTAGCTCTAAGGGCAGCCGCCGTATCCGTTGTGAAGTAAGGATTTCCTGTACCGGCCGCGAAGATAACAACACGCTTCTTTTCAAGGTGTCGCACAGCTCTTCTTCTAATATATGGCTCAGCAATTTCTTGCATATCAATTGCTGTCAAAACTCTCGTATTAACGCCGTTTCTTTCAAGTGAATCCTGAAGAGCGAGCGAGTTGATTACTGTTGCAAGCATACCCATGTGGTCTGAAGTCGTACGATCCATCCCAACAGTTGCACCAGCAACTCCGCGGTGAATATTTCCACCACCGATAACAATGGCCACTTCCACTCCCATACCGATCAATTCTTTTACTTCGCCAGAAATCGTATTGAGAACGTCAGCAGAAATTCCATGCCCCTGATCGCCCGATAAAGCTTCGCCAGATAGTTTTAAAAGGATTCGACCATATTTCATTGAGATCTCCTGTGTGTTGTGTGTGCAAAAAAAAGGGGCCTTTTGAGCCCCTTTGTTTTGATTAGTTCTTAGTGTTGTCCACCAGTCATTTTTGCAACTTCTGCTGCGAAATCGTCAACTCTCTTCTCAATACCTTCACCAAGGTTGAACTTAACAAATCTTCTTACGTCGATTTTTTCTCCAACTTTGATTGTTAGTTCATTGATTAGATCCTGAACTGAAATGTCTGGGTTCTTAACAAATTTTTGCTCTAGAAGACAAACTTCAGAAGCTAGCTTCTTCACTTTTCCTTCAAGAATTTTAGGAATCATGTTTTCTGGCTTCCCTTCTTCTTTCAATTGAGCAGCATAGATTGAAATCTCTCTATCAACGAAAGCTTGATCCATTTCAGATGATCTTACGAACTTTGGATCAGCAGCAGCGATGTGCATAGCTACGTCTTTTACGAAAGTTAGGAAGTCTTCTGATTTAGCAACGAAGTCAGTTTCACAGTTTACTTCAACCATTACTCCCATTCTTCCACCGTGGATGTATGAACCAATTGCGCCTTCAGCAGCAACACGAGATTGCTTCTTTTGAGCAGCAGCTAGACCTTTTTGTCTTAGGTAGTCGATTGCTTTTTCTAGGTCGCCGTTCATTTCTGTAAGAGCTTTCTTACAGTCCATCATACCAGCGCCAGTTTTTTCTCTTAGGTCAGAAACAAGCTTTGCAGTAATTTGTGTCATATAGAATTTTTCCTTTAATTAAAAAATTAATAACTCTTATTCTTCGTCAACAAGATCGATGTCTTTTTCGTATTTGCTGATGATTTCTTTTTCAAGAGCAACGTCACGGCCAGAATCTTTTGATTTTTCAAGCTTGTTATTTTTCTTAGCGATGTTCATTCCTTCAGCAACTGAGTTAGCGAAGTATTCAGTGAACATAGAAACAGATTTGATAGCATCGTCGTTACCTGGAACAACGAAATCAACACCTGTAGGATCACAGTTTGTATCAGTGATAGCTACAACTGGAATACCAAGTTTGTTTGCTTCTTGGATTGCAATTCTTTCATTGTTTGGATCGATTACGAAAAGAGCGCCTGGAAGCTTTCTCATTTCTTTAATCCCGCCAAGAGTTTTTTCTAGCTTGATAACTTCTTTTTCAATGTTGATTCTTTCTTTTTTAGTAAGAAGACCGAAATCTCCAGTCTCTTTCATTTTTTCTACTTTGCGGATTTTATCAATTGATAGAGCTACAGTTTTGTAGTTTGTAAGCATCCCACCTAACCATCTAGATGTAACAAAGTTAGCTCCACAGTCTTGAGCAGCTTTAGCTACTACTTCAGAAGCTTGTCTTTTTGTACCAACAAAAAGAACTGGCTTGCCTTCGCCTGCAGTTTTTTTAAGGAAATCGTATGCTTCTTTTGCAAGAGGAATAGTTTTAGCAAGATCGATAATGTAGATACCGTTCTTTTCGCCGTAAACGTACTTCTTCATTTTTGGGTTCCACTTTTCAGTCTGGTGACCAAAGTGCGCGCCGGCCTCAAGGAGACCTTTTAGAGATAATTCAGACATGTAAACTCCGTTGGTTAATCGAATTGCCTGTGAGCCGTCTTTATTACATTAATTCGGACGGACCAACATTTCAGACAACTGAAATTATTAATGAAGTAGATTGATAACATAGCCCCCGAAATAGGGCAAGGCTTATGAGAGTTTTCCCAATGGAAAACTCCCATAGAAATATGTTTAAGTCAGACTTTCAGAACCCAATAAAACTTTTCTAGGCTTCGATCCTTGAGCTGGTCCAACGACACCTTTTGCTTCCATTTCTTCGATCAAATTTGCTGCGCGATTATAACCTACACCCAAACGTCTTTGAAGCAGCGAAGCACTCGCCGATCTATGCTCAATAACCACACGCACAGCCTCGTCATACTTATCGTCCATTCCGCCCGAAGTATCTCCTTCACGAGGAGCAACACTAACTTCGGCCTCTTCTTCTCCACCGTTTTCCAAAAATTCCATAATATTTGGATTAAACTCTGGCGACATTTCAGACAGTTTTTCCGTTAGGGCCTCGATTTCTGCCTCTTCAATATAGGCTGAGTGAATACGAGTCATATCCACGCCAAACTTATATAGCATATCCCCTTTTCCGAGCAGCTTTTCAGCTCCCATAACGTTCAAAATAGTTCTCGAATCTTGAGAACTCGTTACCCTGAACGATACTCTGGTTGGGAAGTTAGACTTAATAACCCCTGTAATAACGTCAACCGAAGGTCTCTGAGTTGCTACAATCAAGTGAATTCCGGCCGCTCTCGCTTTTGCAGCCAGACGATTAATGTGAGTTTCAATTTCCTTTCCTTTTGCAGAAAGAATCAAATCGGCAAACTCATCTACGATAATAACAATGTATGGAAGTTCGTACGATTCCATAGCTTCGTATTCATAAAACTTGCGGATCTTATCCATGGCAACTGGCGTAGCATTTTTTAGTTTATGGTTGAAGCCTTCAATATTTCGCACGCCCATTTCAGACATAATTGAATAACGTCTCTCCATTTCCTGACAGGCCCACAAAAGCGAAGTCGCTGCTGTTTTTGGCTCGGTAATAACTGGCATCAACAAATGAGGGAGGCGAGCATAAAGTGCAAGTTCAAGTTGTTTAGGGTCAATCAAAATCAGTTTCATCTGATTAGGCGATTTCATAATGAGTAATGAAACCAGAATTGAGTTAATAAAAACTGATTTACCAGCGCCGGTTGAGCCCGCAACCAGCATGTGTGGCATAGTCGCCAGGTCACAAGAAACAGGTTCACCAAAAGCATTTTTTCCCATCGCCAAAGGAAGCTGATGATTAGAAAGAGCAAAGTCTTTTGAAGAAATAACTTCATCAAGATAAATGTATTCGCGAGGATTTCGAGGAACCTCAATTCCAACAGTCGTTCTACCCTTCATTGGATAAACAATACGAATTGGGGATCCTGAAAGTGCAAGCGACAAGTCTTCCGCAGTAGATGTAAGTCTTGCAACTTTCTCCCCTGCCCCTAACTCCCATTCAAACGTATCAACAACAGGGCCTTTTAAAACGTTAACAATCTGACCCTGAATTTTAAACTCACCAAGCTTTGCCTGAATTTTATTAATGATATTGTGGAAATAAGCATCTTCCGGCTGATGAAATTTCTGTTCAGCATTTTTCTTAGAACCCAGATTGACCAGGTCATAGTATTTATCATCATTAAACTTTTGAGCTGAAGGTGCTACCTTTGCTGTTGGCATTTCACCACTAAGAGCAAGACCAATTTGCGATTCATCTATGTATTCTTCACCTTCAGGATAATCAGTTTCATGCTCAATCATAGCGACTGGCTCTTCACTGGTTAAAAC
>DAIQAU010000045.1:0-2448 GCA_036781565.1 Bacteriovorax sp.
AGATTAAAAATCTCGACGTTTGATTTTTCATTATATTGCTGGTGATTCTCTTTCAATAATTTAAAAAAGGCAGGAACAGGTTCAAAAAGTTTAAATTTCTTGTCAGGATAATTGTTTGTATGAGGAAGAATTGAAGCACCGATATTCGCCCCAATCTCTACGATTAGTCCTTCTCTTTGAGTGACCTTTTTTAAAATATCGGGAATCTGATTGTCCCAGATTTTTCCTTTCAGAATTGTATCGGTGAGAGGATCTCCCTTGATGCACTTAAAGCAGTTGCCCAGGTAATAGGCATTATAGATTTCGCGCTCTTTAATGGGCGCTAATTTCACAACATCATAACCTTGATTATGAATAATGGCCTTGGCGATATTTTTAATTAATCTCATTTGATCCTGATGTACTTAATGAACAATCGTCACTGGAGTATGCTCTTCAATCGCTTGATAAATTTCTTCCATCTCGCCATCATCCACAGCTACGCAACCCGCAGTCCAATCGACAAGTTTAATCAATCCCATTTTTTTGAGAAATTTAAAGAGAGGCTTTGGTCTGTTTGGATACCCATGAATCATGATATCTCCACCAGGTTCCACACCAGCTTCTGAAGCTCGTCTTTTATCTTCTTCATTTGGATAGGAAATATGCAGCGATTTATAAAACTGCGAATTAGGATTTTTATAATCGATGAAATATTTACCTTCAGGGACCAGGTTATCTCCTTGCTTGCGTTTTGGCTTGCTTCCACCACGACCAAGCATGACCCTATAACTTTTAACGACCCGGCCTTGAGAGATTAAATCCATGCGATGTTTTGATTTATAGACACGGATTTCATCTGCTTCCATTGAGAAAACAGAAAGTGAAAAAAGAAAAACAAATAAAAATGAAAATATCTTCATTATTCTAGGCTAACAAAATTAAAAAAATTGTCAGCTGGATGAAATTTTGGCCAGTATAGTCTGGCAAAATAGTCGGATTATAGATCGTTAAGACTGAAGCCTACGGAGAGGACAAAGGGGTGACTGCGCTTTTGTTCATCGTCACTTTTTAAGTTTTCCAAAGTTTGTTGCAAACGTCGGTCATTGGGCGCCTTTTGAAGAGCAATTTCTACTAAACGAACAGCTTCGTCATAATTGCCCTTGCCGTTGTTATAGACTGCCTGCGCTTTATAGTAATCATACAGCCATTCTTTAGGATGCTTGGCCCCTTCCTGATCGAGAAATTCGACAAATGAACCAGACTTTTTCTTTTCTTCAGAAGGATTAAAAACATCACCTCGTTCAGCAATTTCCAGTTCGAGCAGTTCTCGATCGTTCGGGCCAAGTCGTCTGGCCTGATCAAGTGTATCCAGAAACTCATTCTGATATTTAGCTGTATCTTTCAAAGACGTGGTCGCTAAAAGCATCATTTTAACTTTGTATCCACCCAGAAACCCCGGTTCTTTATCAATCAGAGCGTCGGCGAACTCAAGGCCTTTTTCGGGATCTTCAAAGAAAGAACCATTGGTAAATTTTTCTGAAATCAGTTGAAGGAGAATTGTTGAACTTAGCTCGTGAGGATCAACATCAGGCTTTATAATTGTTGCTACACTTCCTGCTTTTGCACTGATAAGAGCACTAAAACATTCATTGGTAATTTTCTCTCGTGTTGAATCTTTGCAACGGACGAGGGCTTCATCAATTTTAGCCTGAAGATTATCAGGAATGGCCCCCATGCAGGCTTTTAAAATTTCTGCCACATGATGATCGATGAATTCATTAGCATATTCCATCAAAGTCTGCTCGGCAGACGTTTTAAGAAAATTTGTACAAGCTGCACTTGTAATTGCCGTATTGATCGCTTCAGAAGAAAGACGCGTTTTATATTTCAAAATATCATTGGCCTTGACGAGTTTAGTCTCATGCTTAACCGGAACAATAGGATTGATCGCGCGAGTGTAAATGATATAGCCCGCAACAAACATCACTGCAATGATGAGAAGAATGTCCAGTTTGCGGGCGAACATGGTTAAAAATAATTCTTACGGAAAATAATTTCTTTTCTCTCAGGTCCAAAAGCAATAATGCCCACTGGAATGCCCAGGAATTGTTCAATTTCCTTAATATAAGTTTCAAGTTCTGCTGATAGTTTATCGCTCTTGAAATCATCCGTGAAAGGCTTCATGTCTTTATAGATTGGCTTTGCACGAGTGAGATCAATTCCGGGATAAGCACACTCAATTCTTTTTCCTTCATATTCATAAGCCACGCAAACTTTCAGTTCGCGAATGTTCGAAAGAATATCAAGTTTAGTGAGAGCGATAGAAGTGAGGTTTGAAGCTTTAACTGAATATTTCAACAGAGGAAGGTCAAGCCATCCACAACGACGCTTTCTTCCTGTCGTTGCTCCGAATTCGTGTCCTTTCGTCTGAATTTCTTCTCCGAGAGCATCGAAAAGTTCAGTAGG
>DAIQAU010000045.1:2548-7665 GCA_036781565.1 Bacteriovorax sp.
AAAAGATCTTTTAACTTCACAGCACGTCTTCCGATTTTATCTTCGTACGCCGGACCAATTCCTTTTCCAGTTGTTCCTATTTTGACTGATCCTTGTGATTCACGGGCAGCATCGAGAAGTTTGTTGTAACTTGTAATGACCGTAACATTTTCTGAAATTTTCAGATTGTTGCCAGTAACTTTTATTCCAGCTTCTTCAACTTTCTTCAGTTCATTAATGAACGCTTCTGGTTCAAACACGACTCCATGGCCGATCACTGAAATTGAATGCGGATGAAGAATTCCGGAAGGAATCAAGTGCAGAACAATTTTTTTTCCGTCGACAATGATAGTGTGGCCAGCGTTGTTTCCGCCCTGGTAACGAACAACCACTTCGCATTTTTCAGCGAGCAGGTCCGTAATTTTTCCTTTTCCTTCATCACCCCATTGAGAACCGATAATCGCAAGCGTTTTCATTCTTACTTTCCTTTCACTTCGTTGAGAAGATTGTTGTTTAAAAGAAATTCTTTAATTTGATGAACGGCCATTTCGCCGACTCTGAACTGAGCTTCTTCTGTTGAAGCACCCACGTGCGGAGACATGATGAGGTTGTCCAGCTCGATCAGTTTTGAGTTTGCTGGAAGTGGTTCTGTTGCGAATACATCGAAACCAGCACAACGGATTTTTTTCTCTTTGAGAATGTCGTATAAAGCGTCTTCATCAACGATGCCACCGCGGGCAGCGTTTACCAGGATAGCTTCTTTCTTCATCATTGAGAGAAGCTCGCGTGTGATCATCCCTTTTGTGGCCGGCATGAGCGGAGTGTGGATCGTGATGATGTCACAAGTAGAAAAAATTTCGGCAAGATCTTTTGCTTTTCTGGCGAAAGAGAATTCTGATTTTTCCACCATTGGATCGAAGAAAAGAACTTCCGGCTCAAATCCTGAAATTCTTTTTGTCACAATCTGACCAATTCGTCCGAAACCAACGACACCAACTTTTTTCTTCCAGAGTTCAAGACCTGTCAGAGCGTTTTTTTCCCATTTACCTTCGTGCATAGTTTTGTTGGCAAAAGGAGTGTTGCGAAGACATGACATCATAAGAGCGATGGCCTGTTCTGCCGCAGAGTTATTGTTGGCCCCTGGAGTGTTGGCGACCTTTACCCCTTTTTCTGCGCAAAGAGTTTTGTCGATATTATCTGTTCCTTCGCCTGCGCGAATAACGATTTTTAAATTTGGGGCCAGTGCAAGAAGTTCAGCATTGATTGTTGTCGCTGATCTGATGATCAGACCGTTCGCTTTCGGCAGCAAAGACTTGAGTTCATCCTGAGAAACTTTTGATGTCGGGTGAACATCCAGGTCTGGACATTTTTTTAACTCTTCAAAAAGGGATTTGTCGAAGCCATCTGGAACGATAACGAAAGGTTTCATGGAATTCTCCTCTGGATTGTGTGACCGAAGAATTATGGCCGTATCTGACCCCTTTTTCCATGAAAATGTTCATTAAAGATCGGCAATAAGAGTTTGCAAATGCTCAGTCAATTTATCGAGAATTTCGGCCCTAAAGGAGAGTTGTCGATAGGTCACGCCAGAGAGATCAAAGATTTTTTTAGCAATGCGGGCCTGTTCCGTTTCCTGATGTTTGTCGGAAAGATAAATAACTTCTTTCACTTTGGAAGACGCGATCAGCTTTGCACACTCGTTGCAAGGAAACAGAGTCACGTACGCCCGGGCCCCTTCCAGAGAGCGGGTTGCGTGCAGGATGGCATTGGCCTCACTGTGGACAACGTAGCCATACTTTTGAAATTCCAAAGGGGCGCTCTTGTCCTTTCCCCACGGAACTTTTGTTTCGTCGATTCCTGCGACAAAACCGTTGTAGCCCATGGTGATCTGATGATTGTTTTTATCGACGAAAACTGATCCCACTTTGGTGGCCGGGTCTTTGGATTTGAAGGCCGCCATCATGGCCTGTAGCATGAAATACTCGTCCCAATTCAGCGCTGATTTGGCTTCTATGAAATTATTTTTTGTGTCCATTGTGGGTTTAAAAATCTTTTGTAGGGGCAGGAAAGTCAAGAAAATTAAAAAGTTTCTTGTATGATGGAATTTAACTCGTTACACTTAAAGAAGTTATTTATGAATTGAGGTTTCAATGAAAACAGATTTTGATACATTGCGCGCCCTCGCCAGTTATACGATCAACAATCTTAAAGAAAAGAAGTTGATTGAGTTTCATGCAACAAACAGAGAACCTCTGATTGAAGCTATGGCGACTGAATACGGCGTAAGTTTCGCGACAGACGAAGATGTTCGCGAACAAGCTATTGAAGAAGTAGAAGAAAAAATGGGGGTTGATAACCTTCCTGAAGACGTTACTGAATCAGAAATGTTCAACCACGCGAGAAAAGAAATCATTAAATCTTTTAATGGTGAAAATATCGGCGGGTTGTACCTGGTAGAATCTCTTCACCAGATTGCTGTCAGAATGAAAGATTTCGTTTTGAACTGTGATTTGATTGATGATGTTTACGGGTCTGATGAAGATCTGATTTCATTCCTTGTCGCTAAGATCAGACTTTTCTCACCCAAAAAAAATTAAAAGCTGAACTAGAAAGTAAAAAGCCCCGAAACCGGGGCTTTTTTTTTACCGTTTATTTTGTACATTTGCCTTTTTGGATCACGTGGCGAGTCGCTAATTCCATATCTGCCGCATACCAACCTTCTGAGCGCGATCCTTTAGCCCCGCAGAGAACAGCTTTTTCAGAGCAGTTGTCCCAGTGAAGCTGACCGTTGATCATCCAACCTTCAGATTTTGAACCAATGTTCGCACAAAAAGGTTTATTCGATGAGTACTCAGAACATTTAGACCATCCCAAAAGACGCATATGTTCTGTATCCAGCTTGTAGCTGACCCATTCATCCTTTTCGCAAACAAGAGCTTCCTTCGAGCAATTGGCCCAAAGTAATTTTCCGTCTGTTGTTTTCCAGCCTTCGGATCTTGAACCAATGTTGACGCATTTTGGGCCGGCGGCAAAGGCATTAAGAGCAAGTAAACTTAAAGCGATGAAAAGATATGATTTCATAAAGAACTCCTGTGTTTAATTGAGGCGGTTGTAGCTCAACCAGGATTTTTTGCAAGGGAGGATGAAAATTATTTAAGCCTGAAGCCTCTGGCGCCCGATAGATCCTTTATGAATACGATGAAACCCTTTGTTCTTCCGATCTTTCTATTACTCCTGAGCGTTTCTGTCGGGCATTCCGAAGAAGCTAAAAAGCAATTCTACTTCATGGGTGGAGGAGGCGAGCCTCAAGGTGAAACCACCATTTTTGATGGCGAAGTCAAAAGAGTAGGCAGTTTTATTAAAAGTTCTGACTGGGACTCCACTGTCAGTTTCAACGGCGGTCACGCGAAAACCGAAGACTTGATCAAGTCTAAAATGGGAAAAGCGAAAAATGCGGGAACGTTTACTGAGAAAAATTACAATGCGCTGATGGATGAAATTATTCAAAAGCTGGAAAAGGGAGAATTGAAAAGCGGAGATCAGCTGCTCATTTCTTTTGATACTCATGGAGCAAAAAGAAGTTCAGGCAAAGATGCCGAAAAAACTCATAGAGTCGCACTGGCCCACAGTACGGCCACTGAACTGAATAATCTCAGCGGTGCAAGAACAGTTAATCTGGATAAACTTGAAAAAATCATCAATCTCGCGGCCGACAAAAATGTGAAGCTGGGGATTCTCGATTTTAGTTGTTACTCCGGAAATCTTCTCAATCTACACAACGATAAAGTTTGTCTTATTTCGGCTTCGGGGCCAGAGCAATACAGTTACGCTACGACCGCCGTGAATCTGGGCTTTTTTACTTTTTCTTACCCGATTACTTTTGGAAGTAAATTTTTCGACAATATGAAAAAAGGAAAAAGCCTTGAAGAGCTTTTTATTGCTTCACGATCGACCGGCAGCACTCCGGATTTTCCGATGATCAATACGAAAGAAGGACTGGCCATCAACGAAATGATGTATCGTTTTCTCACTCCTTATTTGAATTACAATTATTCAAACCTGAATAATTTCTCTGCTTCTTACGTGAGAAGAGGCGACAAGTTTGAAGAACAGGTTTGCCGGATGGAAAGTAGTCATAGTGATTTTATTAAACTGCTGAAGCAGATGGAAGAAACGGCTGCAGTCACTGATGAGGCGAGTCGCGGCGATTTCCAGAACCTTCGCGAAGCACTTGAAGAGTACAGAAATTATCAGCGAGGCTATGAAGAAACTCTTCGCCAGAAATTTGATGTAGAAAACGAAATCAAAGATATTTTCAAAAAGAAATTTCCCAATGATCAAAAAGCCTGGGATGCCTATGCACCGCTGGATTTTCTTTCTTTGGATTTAAAATCGTCAATTGTTTACTACGAAGGACTGGCCGAAAGAGATAAGGGAAAAAAATACATTGGCGGAATGTGGGATGCCACCGTGGCCCAGCTCAAGAAACAAATGGAAATTTCTGAGTATGTAAAAGCGAACCTGAGTCAAAACGGTCGCGATAAATTAAAAGCGCAGGACGAAGCTTTCGCCAAATCCGGAGCCACTTACAATCTTTCAAGCCGCATTTCAGTTGAGGCCAAGAAAGTTTACGAAAGCCTCTACAACAGAAGCAAAAACGCTTCCAGCAATCCTTGCAGGGATTTTGTTCTATGATGAAAATACTCTTGTTTCTGATATCGTTTCCTCTCTTCGCGCAGGATTTTTCCGGATGTGGCGAGTATAAATTTAAAGGCATTTTGAAGTACGATGAAAAAGCTCCGCTCAAAATGAGCTATATTGTTCGAGAGGGAACGGGATCGCAAATGATTTTTTCGCTTGTGAATAAAGCCGATGTGACAACGCTTGCAGCTTTTATCGACAAGCCGTCGCATTTCAAAGCAAAGATTTTAAAACCGATGGATGGAACAAAGGGTGAGTTGCGCGCGCCTGTTGAAATTGGTTTGCGCTTTCCTGATCCGCTGTCTGCAAGCGATACAGGAATTGAAAAGATCAAAACATTAAAATGTCAGTGATTATGAAAGCAGTTCCATGCGGATCATGACTTCTTCGAAATAAGGACCTTCAACCAATCCGTTTAAAACCGAACTTCTGCTTTC
>DAIQAU010000045.1:7765-11983 GCA_036781565.1 Bacteriovorax sp.
GACGGTTCATTGAACCAGATGAAATGAGCTTCCCATTCATAACGTGTATCGAGCCGCTTGAACATTAATTCATTTTCACCCGCCGGAACTTCTCCCCACCAGTGCGGAACGAATAACTTAAACTTTTTAAAGTGCACCTCACGTGCATTTTTTAGATAAGTTTTTTTCTCGTTTTTAATCACATACATGGTGTAAACACCAAATGCCATCAGTGCGATTAAGAAGATCCATTGGAGAGTGAGCTGCCAGTTCATGTGATTTATTCCAGAATGTTTTGAGTAGTATCGAGGAGTTCTTTCGGAAGATCAATCGGACCGCGGATTTTTTCACCAAAACGTCCGCCGAGACCGCCCCATTGCCCTTTTTTAACAGCTAAGCTGTCGTTTTTATCAGTGGCATTTTCCATCAACACTTCGCCATCAAACATAATAACTTCAGTTTCGCCCAAAATGCGGTTTGCTTTAAGATAAAAATCCGTTCCGCGAACACCCATGGCCACGTTGCGCGTATGGATTTTACCTTTGACTGGCCCTTGAGCATAAGATTTCCAACGGCAGATTCCAGAATCGAGTGTGTATTTTTTGTCTTCGGCGAAATTGAGAACCATATGAGAAAGAGGACCAATGGAAATAGTGTTATTCCATTTTTCAATTTTGAGCTGGATGAAAGACTTTTCTTTAGTGTCAATTTTTCCCGGCTTCGAAATGACGTCGCCTTCTTTTAAAAGACCATCATTAAAAAGAACGTCGCCCCGGATTTTCACCACGACTGCGACAGGCGGAACTGCTGCAGCAGGCGCGGCATCATCTGCAAGAGTCAAGCTAGAAACAATCGTCGAGGCAGCAAGAAGACAGAATAGTGATATAATTTTCATGATAACTCCTCTAAACTTTTTTTATAAATTCTAATTGAGTTCACCATGGATATACAACGCAATAAAAATGAAAATTACAAAGGACGTTCTTATTCGAAAGACGTTCATCTTGAAAATCGTGTGAAAATGGTGCGTAGGATTTTTGCCAAGCTTGCACCTGCAAAAGTTCTCGACGTGGCCTGCGCTGATGGAGAAATTTTGCGCGAGTTAACCAGTCGTCATGACATCTACGGACTGGATTTCACTTCTGTGTTTGTAGAAGAAGCAAAGAAGGTGGGAATAAAGGCTTCACAATGCGATTTTTCAAAAGAGCCGTTTCCTTTTGAAGATAATTTTTTTGAAATTGTTTTTTCCGGTGAAACGATTGAACACATTATTGACACGGATTTGTTTCTGAGCCAGATCAATCGTGTTTTAAAAGATGGTGGACAGTTGATCATGACCGTTCCCAATATCCGCACTCCTGTTTCGTTTCTCATGATGCTTTTCGGACTACCACCGCAGTTTTCTGCACGCTATCGTTCTCCCCACTATCGCGATTTTACTTTCAAAACATTGAAGCTTGCTCTTTCCAATAATGGATTTGAAATTGAAAATGCCTGTGGCGCTTCAGTGTATATTCCAGGATTTGGTGAAACACTCGGATGGTTGGCGAGATTTTTTCCAGGATGGTCGAGCCAGATGGTTATACTGGCGAGAAAGAAAAAAACTGTATCCTACAACCCGGAAGATTCCATTTCTGTTTCGCTTTACTGAGGCGGAACCTTCAGCAAATAAGAGTAGCGGGCAGTCTCATAAAAAATCATCGTGTCGTTGTACTCATTGATTATGGGATTGCTGATCCAGCTTTCTTTTTTATCGCTATGATAAATGATGTATTCAATATTGTTTTGTCGTGCGAAATTCAAAAGATCATCAACACTTTTAATTCTCAGAGCGCCGAGCGCCTGAAAATTTGGACTCGTTGATTCAAAAGTATTGAACATCGGCTTGTGATGATAAGTTGCCCAGTATGTGCTGACGTAGCCCCAGACATTGGGAATTTCGAGTACGCCTTTACCAGGATCAATCGGCAAATTTTTTAATTGTTCATAGACGGTGGGAACATTGCTTGTATCTGAAAAGAAAAGTTTGTGTAAATTACCTGTTTCTAAAAGAGTGAATACGTAAAAAAATAGAAGCAAGGTCCTTTTTTTCTGCAGTGATTTTACTTTTTCATAAATCATTTCAAAAGCGCAGGCACTCATAGTGATCAGACCCAGAGTTGTGATAACACCGAAGCGTGAAAGAGTTCTGAAGGTCGGAAGAAGTACCGGATAAAGAGCACTCGGAGTCGGCAACGAGAAAGAGAAAATTTTAATTTCAGGCGGAAGACTTAAGAGCAGTGGAAAAAAAACGATGATCGCAAGGAATTTAAAATGAGGAGATTGTCTTTTTTTACCAATGACTGAGGCCAGGTAAAAAAGCGCAAGGCCCAGATTGAGCATTCCTGCATAAAGTGTATTCTCGGCAATATTGCTGAAGTGTCCGCTTGTATCCTGCAGTTTCCAGTCTTTTAATCCTTCAAAAAGAAAAGAATATGTCGGCGGGAGATAAAAATCAGACAGCCTTGTGCCAAAGTTGAAGTAATCACTGACTCCTCGTTTAATTGAAGCAAACTGCACTCCAGTTGCTTGCTCAAAGCTTTTTTTCCACCACAAAACCAATAAGATCATGACCGTTGAAACGGCAATCAGCTGAAGCAGGTTTTTGACGATAAAATTAATTTTTCCAAGAGTGAAAAGAATTCGCAAATAAAAGACGACGAAAAGAAAATTCATCAGGAGAATCATAACGAAATAATAAGGGTGAAAGAAAATAGAAAGGCCCTGGATCATTACAATGATCAACAGATTCCGGATGAAGTTTTTTTTCTCCAGAATATTTTCCCAAAAATAAAAAAGAGCAGGAAACAAAAACAAATAGGAAAGTGTGAGGTGATCAACGCTTTGGTAAATCTGATAGGGTGTGTAGCTCAAAAGAAAAGCAAAGAGAAAACGGATGTTTTCATTGGCAATTCTTCTTTGCAGAAACAAATACGAAAAAAGAAACATCAGTATAAAAGAAAGAATAACCGAGCAGTTGTAACCGAAGACAGCTGAATGAGTGATCTTCGCAATCGAGAGAGCAAACAGAGTAGGGAAATCAAATAAAGGGGCGAGCTTCATTCCATGAGGAAAAGCTTCAAGCATATTTTTTCCATCGACAACAAAAGGCTTGAGGTCGGGATCAGCTCTCATGGCAAATTCTCTTAACAATGAATAAGAGTCGCTGCCGCCTCCGTGAAGATTGGGACCGTATTTATAAGAGAAGGGATTTGAGAGAATGGGAAAGGCGACTAAAATGGTAAACAATACCAGGGCCACCCAAAAATTTTTACTCAGCATCCATGCCTTCCGATTCAATTTAGTTTAGTGTTCGTGATTCTAACCTTTTACCCGCCTGATCTACTAGGCATAAAAGTTCCTCTAAACTTTTGTCCAATAATTACCGAAAATTAAAATTGAGTTGAACTCTTTAAGCTCGACAATCCAATTTGGAGTAGCGTTTATGAAACGATTTTACAGTACAAAAACCCTAAGCACCAAAGGGAAAATCATCTTCAGCATCTTTGCGATGACGATGATGCTTGAACCTATTGCCAACGCTGGAAGCAGTGTTGATTGTCAGGGCATGAATCATCCGGCGTATCAGGATGAATACAGGGCTTGTCTCAGAGTGAATATTGCAGGCGCTGCGGGCGAAGCTGGTGTTGACTGTGTCGACTGTCTTTTCAAACAAGAACAAAAAACGAATCCATGGGTTGAAGCTCTCGGGATTGTCGCTCAACCATTAGCATTCGTTGGTGCAACTTATTTAAGTTCAAAATACGCTTACAAATCACAGCAAGCCTGGGCCGATTCATACGCTCAAGGTTATCAGCAGTGTACGAACAGATTTAATTCATATCTTGATTACAATACACAAAGAGGCGCGAACCCAATTGCGACTGATGAAGCAGCTCAATTTGCAGCTTCATGTAACGGAATGGGGATGGGCGGGTACGCTGGTTACGGCGGAATGGTTGGAAACGGCTACGGCGGTTTCGGCAATCCATTTATCTCTGGTGGATATTCTCCAGGATTTCTTGGCGGAATGATGGGTCCTTACTACGGTGGTGGTATGGGCGGCGGTATAGGCATCGGCGGTGGAATGTACCCTGGCGGTATGAACGGCGGATTTGGTATGGGTCTCGGAATGGGGCTTGGTAACGGTCTGGCGGGAATGCTTGGTTATGGTTTAGGAATGCCGGGCGCAGGTATCGG
>DAIQAU010000045.1:12083-16002 GCA_036781565.1 Bacteriovorax sp.
GGCGGTGGAATTTATGGTCCAGGCATTGGTATCGGAGGACAAATCGGTATCGGTGGTGGTTTAGGCGGATATCCAGGTGGTATCGGCGGAATGGGTGGCATGGGCGGATACCCCGGTTATCCAGGTTACCCAGGTGGTATGGGAGGAATGGGCGGTTATCCAGGAGGCATGGGTGGTTACCCAGGTGGAATGGGTGGCGGTATCTATGGTCCAGGCATCGGCGTAAGCATTGGTGGCGGACTTGGTGGCCCGGGAATGAATTATCCAGGTGGTATCGGAATTGGTACTGGCGGAGGAATGTGTCTTCTCTGCGTGAATGGTGGAATCGGCATCGGCGGCGGTATGGGTTACCCAGGCGCTGGCGGTGGAATGTATCCTGGTGGTGGTTACCCTGGTGGGTATCCAGGTGGTGGTATGTATCCAGGCGGTGGTTACCCAGGCGGTTACCCAGGAGCTGGTGGTGGAATCTATGGTCCAGGCACAGGCATTGGCGTAGGAATCCCAGGCGGCGGAATTGGTGGAACAATTGGCGGTGGCATTGGTTATCCTGGTGCTGGCGGCGGAATGTACCCTGGTGGTGGTTACCCTGGCGGTTACCCAGGCGCAGGTGGTGGAATGTATCCTGGTGGTTATCCAGGTGCAGGCGGTGGTATCTATGGTCAATTCCCAGGAGCTGGCGGCGGTATCTATGGTCCAGGAATGGGCCCTGGTGGAGCTGGCGTTGGTGTAGGTGGTGGAATGTATCCTAATAACGGTGGTTACTGGGGAGCAACTGGCGGATACGCTGGTGGTTCTGGATACGGTGTCCCTGGAATGGGTGGCGGTTACTACGATCAACAGTCACAACAAATGCAAATGCAAATGGCAATGCAAGGTCAGCAGATGGCAGGTTACTCTCGTCTGCAAGGAAACGCGCAAGTTAATCAGATGGCCCAATCAGGATTGTATGCAAACTATATGAATGCAAGAAACGATCTTTACGGAATGGGTGGTGCTGGAATGTACGGTGGAGCTCCATACGCAATGGGCGCTTCAGGTGGATTCTCTGGTGGATTCTCGGTTAATGGCGGCGTCTTCATGCCTTAATGAAAAAAATAAATCAGGCAAAAAAAAAGGGAGCTTTTATAGCTCCCTTTTTTATTTCAACTTTTAGTTAAGACTATTTTTTGTGAAGAAGAGTTCTGTAGTCATCCTGGAAAATAACTTCGATTTTATTGTTATCGATAAGTCTTTCAACTACACCTTGACCAAATGTCGGGTGCTCGATGATGTCACCAAGAGCAAAAGAATCTTTCATGTTATAAGTACGAGCTTTTGATGTCGTTCTGTTAAGTGCTTTAGTCCACAGTTCAGCAACGCTTTCAGTAACTTTTCTTCCAGAGGCAGACTTAGCTGATTTAATCACTCTATCAATTGATGTTTTTTTCTTAGTCGCACCAGGATCTTTAAATCCGTGAGTTCCTTTACAGGTCTTGCACATAACTTTGTCTGGTGTTGTTGCATCTTTCATCGTGACGATGATGTGTGCTAGGATAAGTTTGCATTTGTTACATTGAGAGAGGATTTCTTTTCCGACGCTAATTTCGGCCATAAAACGAACCTTTTGTGAGAGGATTTCTTTAATTAGAGATCATATAAGAATAAGAAAAATGAACGATTCTGTAAAGCCCACTAACATTAATGACACAAATTTTCCCTCTGAAAATGGGCAAAGCAAGTCTGGAGATCAAAGACAGATTGTGACTGTGAAACTCGAGGATAAAGCGCGTTTACTTCCGACTAAACCCGGTTGTTATTTGATGAAAAACAAAAGCGACCAAATCATTTATGTTGGGAAAGCGAAGAATCTACGGTCGCGAGTTTCTTCTTATTTTAATAACTCTGCCAAAGGCCCTAAGACAGAGATTCTCGTTTCTCACATCACCGATTTTGATTTTATTATCACTGAAAACGATGCGGAGAGTTTCGTTCTTGAAAACAACCTCATCAAAAAACATACGCCCAAATACAATATTCGTTTAAAAGACGATAAGTCTTATCCGTATGTCGTAATCAATAACAATGAACCTTTTCCACGACTTGAGTTCATCAGACGAGTCAAAAGAGGCAAAGGCGTTGATGTCTACGGTCCTTTTGTCACGGGATCAAATATCTGGGAAATCATCCGTATTCTCACGAAAAGCTTCTCGCTGCGCGATTGCAAGCTGACCGATTTTAAAACCAGAAAAGAACCCTGCCTTTTGTATCAAATGAAGCAATGTACGGCGCCGTGTGTGGGAAAAATTTCTGTCGATGATTATGAACGCGACCTGACATTGGCCCGCGATCTCTTTTCCGGAAGTGGCGTCAAAACAATTCGCGAGCTCGAACGAAGAATGATGATTGCCGCGGAGAATGAGGAATTTGAAAAAGCGGCGCAAATCAGAGACAGCCTGACGATGCTTACGGAATTCGCCAATAACTTCAAGCAAAGCAATGCCGAGCTTGATCGCGAACGCAATATCGATATCGTCGCTTACTATCAGGGGGAAATTGAGCTCGATCTTTCCATTTACATGATGAGAAACGGCGTTCTTCTCGGTCACAAAAATTTTAGTTTTTCCAATCTTGAAATTCTGGATTCAGTGGAAGAGTCGGTGAATAACTTTCTGTTTCAGTATTACTCTTCAACTTACGATTCTCTGCCTCAGTTAATCGTAACGCAAATGACTGATGAAAGTAACAAGCTTCTCGAAGCTGGTGTACAGACTCTCGATGACAGTATCCGCGTGCGTCCACCGCAGAAACAATTTGATTCTCTTCTCAATCTCACACGCGATCATGCTTTTGAACAGCAGCGCGTTCGCATGCTTCACGAAGACAGCGTTTACGTGGGATTGAATAAATTAAAAGATCTTTTGGGAATGAAAGAACGTCCGGTTGTTCTTGAATGTTACGACATCGCCATTTTTCAGGGAACGTCACCGACAGCCTCGCAAATTGTTTTTCACGACGGAAAAGCAGATAAGAAAAAATATCGTTATTACCATCTTGAAGAACGCCCCGAAGGAAACAACGATTTTGCGATGATGAAAGAACTCATCACAAGGAGATCGGACAATGGAAACTTACCTGATGTTTTTATCGTCGATGGAGGCTTAGGTCAGGTGAATGTTTTCCGCGAAGCTCTTCGCGAATTCAATATTCAAATTCCTGTCATCGGAATAGCAAAATCAAAAGTCGTCAGAACGAAAAATGGTTTTAAAAATGAAGATATCAAGCGAAGTGAAGAACGTCTGGTCATTCCGGGACGAACCAATCCATACATGTTGAATCAGAACAGATCGCTTTATAAGATTATTGTCCAGATGAGAGATGAAGCCCATAGATTTTCACGAAAGCTTCATCACAAAGAAGAAACGAAACGAGTTTTTAACAAGAAAGATGCGCGCAGAAATAAAAAAAAGCCGGAGGGGACTCCGGCCTGATTTCGTTCTAGTTGATGATATGAATAATCTTACGCGCGCCCTGACCGCAATCCGGGCATCTTGCTGATTCTTGCATCAATAAATTTTTGTAATCAGAAAGGTGAGTAAGAACGAGCTTAGCTCCACAAATCTGGCACTCATTGATGATCTTTTTTACATTTTTGATGTCTCCATAATATTCCTGGAAGTTCTCAAATTTGTAATCAGTTTCCATTGACATGCAGGCACTCCTTTTAGCGTTACAAGATTTTTTTCGGAAGATTTTTTGCGCGTCTTTACACCTGCACCCAAAAATGAGATTTTGTGGATAAATTTGCTTATGGACCAAAATTTTAAAAAATTACTTCAGCTTTCACGTACCAATAACAATCCTTTAATGAGGACCTTCGAAGGGGCCTTGTTTCAGGAAAGTTCATGGTTTTTAGACTCCGAAACAGAGTCTTTTTCTCTCG
>DAIQAU010000046.1:0-4767 GCA_036781565.1 Bacteriovorax sp.
GCGTCTTCAATGAATTTATTTATTAAGTTGTTCATTCTCTTATGCTAATTGAAAAATGGAAATTTTCAATGTAGCGACTCTTCTTGTATGATTCCAGGGATGAATCATTATCTTTTAAGCTTTATGGGTTTTCTTACCGGACTTATCGACTCCATTGTTGGTGGTGGCGGGCTCATTTCTTTACCTACTCTTTCAATTGCAATTGCACCAGGAGCACCAGCGATCGGGACTAATAAAATTGTCGGTTCGACTGGAGCGTTGATAGCGCTAATTGTATATGCGAGAAAAGGACATTTGCGCTGGAGAGAAGGCTTATCTTTTTGTCTGGTATGTGCGGTGGGTTCGTTTTGCGGCAGTTCCGCAGCTCCGTTTGTGTCGAAAGATTTCTTTCGTTATTTGATGATCATTATGTGTCCGGTGATTTTGTATATCGTCTGGAACAGAGATTTGTTTTTTACAGAGCGAGAAAATTTCGTCAAACCTCATTACAGTATCTTTTTCCTTTCAGCGTTTGCATCTGGGTTCTATGATGGATTTTTCGGTCCAGGTGGTGGAACGTTTATGTTTCTAGGTTTGTTTCTGGGTACTGGCTATCCTCTATTGCCTTCAATAGCTATTTCGAAATTGGCCAATACATTTTCAGCAACAACGGCGCTTGTGACTTACGCTCATAATGGTTATGTCCATTGGAGAGAAGGATTTTTGATGGCGAGTGGTATGATTGTCGGATCATATTTGGGAGCAACGTATGCAACTAAGAATGTAACAAAGATTATACGTCCCATGCTCACATTGATTGTTATTCTTCTTATGGTGAAACTGATCTGGTTTTAATCGCTCCAAATGGAAAAGGCCCGGTTCGTTTAATTGACCCCGGGCCTTTGTCCTGTTTTCCTTCAAGGAGTGAAAGAAATTATTTAATTGTTTTTACGAGTCCTTCAGAAAGCTTCTTAGGCAATGGTGCATAGTGAAGGTCTGAAGCGAATTTTTGTCCGTCTTTAAGTGCCCAGCCAAGGAAAGCTTTGACTTCTTTTAGAGCTGGAGTGTCGCCTTGTGGAAGGAGAATCCAAGTGAAAGAAGAAATTGGATAAACACCTTTTCCGTCAGCGTTGATAACTGAAATTCTTAAATCCCCGCTTGCATCTTTTACTGATGCAGCTGATTTAGAAATTGAATCAACAGTTGGAGAAACGAATTCACCTTTCTTGTTTTTTACAGCGGCCATTGAAAGTTTGTTGTTGATTGCATAAGCAAGTTCAACGTAACCGATAGCTCCGTCAGTCTGAGAAATCATTGCAGTAACACCTTCGTTACCTTTAGCGCCGATTCCAGCAGGCCAGTTGATGTTTTTACCAGCACCAACTTTTGCTTTCCAGTCCGCTGAAACTTCAGCAAGGAATGTAGAGAAAACGGCAGTTGTACCAGAGCCATCAGAACGTCTTACAACAAGAATGTCTGTTGCAGGCAGTTTTGCTTTTGGATTTAATTTAGCGATAGCAGCGTCGTTCCACTTTGTGATTTTCCCCTGGAAAATATCAGCAACAGTCTGGCCCTCAAGTTTAATTCCGTTTTCAAGACCTTTAACGTTGTAAGCAACAGTGACTGCGCCTAGAACAGTTGGGATGTGACGAATTGGAGCTTTCGCTGTTTTTAGTTCTTCATCAGTCATTGGAGCATCTGTCGCACCGAAATCTACGGTTTGTGCGAGAACTTGCTTAATGCCTCCGCCACTTCCGATAGACTGGTAGTTAAATTCGACATTCGTGTGAGTCTTTTGGTACTCCGAGAACCACTTTGAATAAATTGGATAAGGGAATGTAGCGCCTGCTCCGTTAATCTTTTGAGCAGCAACAGCACTAAGAGACAAAGACAGTACGAGAAACATCAATAATTTTTTTAACACTTTTAACCTCACTGTGAATGGAAAGTCTGTCTTGATAATATGAGGAAGAATTAAAAAAGTATCGTCAGATTTTTGTTAAGAATAGGATAGTTTAAATAAAAAAGGGGGACCTAAGTCCCCCTATATTCGTGTAATTCTTAATTAAGAATTAAAGATCGAATTTGATACCAGCTGTCCAAAGAGTTGCTTTTGTCTTTGTTTCAGTACCAGAAGCAAATTTCTGAGTGTCGTTAGTCCAAGCAAGGTGATAACGGAAGTTATTTTCTTTGAATGGCTTAATCATTAGACCAGCAGAGTATGCATCTCTTTTGTAATCATTGAAGTTTGTACCAACAGCGTCGAATTTATCGTGCAGGTAGTTTACGAATGGAGTTAGGTTATCCCAAGTGTAAGCTACGTTTGCCCAGTAAGAAGTTGTTTTGTCTTCTTTGTTTGTCGCTGCAGTTGCACCTGATACAGTGTTTTCTCTCTTGTATTGTTTCCAGTCTGCGTCGATTACAAATCCAGCAACTGATGAACGAACACCAGCTGCCATCAATTTTTGAGTTGCAGATAAAGAAGGTGTTGTTGAATCAGTTTCAGGAGCAATTCCAAACTGAGTATAACCAAGAGTTGGTTGTACTAAACCATCCATGAATGAACCGTTATAGTAAGCACCTAAACCAAGTTTTTGGTTTTTTGCATTACCAGTTGTAGCAGTTGTTCCGGCTGTATCAGTATAAGTTGTAGCTTTTTGAGGGTTGAATGCAGAAAGAGTAAATGTGTGACCTTGAAGACCAGTATAGATAGCTGAAGCACCTACGTGGTAAAGATCTGCATCATTTGAAACTAGTCTATAAACAGCAGTGTTCATAGCTGTGTATGCAATTGTTGCTGAAGTTGGGTTGATTGTAGTTACAGGATAATCTGTTCCTGACATGAAATATTCGCGACCAAGAGATTCAGATTGATTGTGCTTACCAATTCTAGTTGTGAACCATTGGTTTTTGTGGTCGATATAAAAGAAATCTACGTTTTGGAAAGAAAGATCACGGTTGTCAGATCTTACAGTAGCTTTATCACCTTGTGCAGTTGAGAGTCTGTAACGGAAACGACCAGACAAGCTTTCATTGATGTTGAAAACTGAATTCAAACGAAGAACACCAGAGTAGAACTCACCACGTTTTTCTTCATAGTTTTTTGCTGTGTTGTCGTGTTTAGTTGTCGACATAACATAATCAAAACGTCCTTCAACGTTCCATTTAAAATCAGCGGCCATTGCAGTTGATGAAAGAACTGCTAGAGCAGGTAGAAGCATTTTCATTTAAGAATCTCCCGAAATATTAATATAATGTTAAAATGATTTACCCGGCCGACAAAAAAAGCAAGTCTTTATTTGTCAGATTTTTATTAGGCTTTGGATTGATAAAAAATTGGATTTCGCTGACAATTAATTATGGAAAGCACCTTAGAGCATAATTTCAAATCAGAAACTAAAACAATCAAGTTTTTATTAAAGGCGTTTTTCTTCTTTATTCATCTCGCAATTATGACTGAAATTGTGGCGGGGCCCAAATTCCGTCTGGGTTTGAGATTGCTTTTCTTTTTATATCTCTCAACCCCGTACTATAAGACAATAAAGCATCGTTATTATACATATTGGACATTCTCGGCATTGCTGTTCGTATATATTTTATTCAAAATAAATGAGATGTTTTTCGTTCTTCATCACGCACACATAGGAGCTCTTTACGTAGTCTCTTGCCTCCTTCTTATTTTCAAAATGTATTTTCTCTCCTCTCCTATTTATTATCCTCGCGTGAGCTGGTGGGAATACGATTTTCGATATAGAGATGATTTAAAAGTTTCAGTCAAAGCGCATGATCAGGAATACGAAGCACGTTTAACGGACTTGAGAAGGTTCGCAGGATGCATTGCTCTTTTTGAAGAATTAAAAATGGGCGATGAAATTCTCATGAACACAAAAGTCGATGACATCTCCGTCACACTTCGCGGCCAGGTTATGAGTAAGAGAAAAGATCTTATTGGGCGACCGCTTATTTACGGTGTACAGTTCAAATTCGACAGCAGAAGTAACAAAAAACGCTACATTCAACTCCTGCGTTTGTGGAAAAAAGAAAAAAATAATAAACGCAAACTCAAATTCGCCCAAGTGTAAAACCTGATATGAAAACTGAAAATCAACTTTCTCTTAACGACCAGCTCTGGCTTATGGATGAAGCTCTCATTGAAGCCGTTAAGGCCTATCGCGACGACGAAGTTCCTATAGGGGCAGTGATTGTTGATAAAGATGGCGCCATTATTTCTCGTTCACATAACATCAAAGAAAAGAATTACAATCCTTGCGGTCACGCTGAAGTTCTGGCCATCACTGAAGCGGCGAAAAAGCTCAACAACTGGCGCTTAATCAACTGCTCTTTATTTGTCACTCTTGAGCCATGCCCGATGTGTTTGAGCGCCATGATTCAAGCGCGAATCGGCACCCTTTATTTTGGGGCCTATGATCCAAAAGGCGGTTCACTCAGCCTGAATTATAATTTTTATAAGGATCAAAAACTCAACCACGCCTTTCCCGTAGTCGGTGGTTTGCGGCACTTCGAATGTTCAAAACTTTTATCGCAATTTTTCCGCGAGAAAAGATCTGTTTACAATAAGGGCTAGCCTAAAAATTCTCAATGTGCTAAAAATTTGTGTCTACGGAGAATTGGCCGAGTGGTCGAAGGCGCTCCCTTGGAAAGGGAGTATACCTCAAAAGGGTATCGTGGGTTCGAATCCCATGTTCTCCGCCATTTTTATTCTTCAGGCTCTTTCAGCCAACCTTTCCTGTGCACCCAAATAAAAATCCCCAATGAAATAAAGCCCAT
>DAIQAU010000046.1:4867-7059 GCA_036781565.1 Bacteriovorax sp.
CCCTGAAAATCTTTCCAGATAAACTCCGGATGATTCTGAAGAGCATTCAAAATATCGAGAGAAAATTTCAAACACTTTCTAAACGCCGAAGCTTTGCGTTTTATGTAATATCCCTCGCGGATAATTTGTCTGCTCTTGGCCGATTTAAAGATACGATCTTCAAAATCTTCCGACTTGTGTTCAAGTGAAGTCAGTGGTTCGTCATAGGTCATCAAAGAAGATGTGACGATACTTTTAATGAGTTCTTTCTGTGTATAACAATTTTCTTTGTTACATTCTTCTCGTAACTGAACGATGAATTCAGGATCCATTCTATGAATGGTTAAAACCAGATCTTCGTGCATGATAATAGTGACTTTTGTCGTTAATTCCTGAATGTTCACCGCATGAGGTTTTTTCTGAGGATCAATGACTCTCAAATAAATAACACTCGTTGTGTTGAAGGACTCAAATTTGGGAAGATGATCCGGATTGAGGGCATTCACAAGAATGCGCTCAGGCACACTCAACATCGTAGCGAGACTAACGAGGTCTTCTTTGGATGGGTGAACAATGTCCACCCATTTTACGTTGTTTAATTGAACTTCGTATTTTTGAAGTAAAGTGGCCATTATTTCTTTTTATCAGCTTTTGCTTCAATAGACTTCGCAGTCATAAAATACTCAACCGTTACTTTTGAACCAACTTTAAGTTCACCAGTAATTTTTGCGGCAGCATCTTTTGCGATTTCCCACTTCTCTTTGCCTTTTTGAACAACGATTGTTGTGTCAGTCATTTCCAGAACCGGGCCAGTGACCTGATACGTTTTTGGAGCAGCTGCAAACGAGTGAAGAGATACTGTTAAAAGCGTCATGGCGATAAGTGATTTCATCATTGTGTCTCCTTGGATTTCCTTCCTAAATAATGACGTGAAACTCACAAATGATTTAATCAAGATTCATCTGATGCGTAAAGGGTTTGAGTCGGTGTTTCGCCCCGGGTTTATGTTGACACAAAGGCTCCATAAAACTAGTATCTCACCCGGTAGTCAGGGAGTAGCAAAGGCAGCTGCGGCCAACCCCGCCAGGTCCGGAAGGAAGCAACGGTAACTGTCACTGCTTTGTGCTGTTTTCCTGGCTACTTCTTTAGACTTCTCCCCCTCGCAATTCAATTTACTAAATCCACCAAATTCATTACTCTTTTCCAATAGGAAAAATTCCAAGGATTCTAATGTCGTACCAAGTATTAGCTAGGAAGTGGCGCCCTAAAAAATTTCAGGACCTCGTGGGCCAGTCTCATGTCACCCGCGCACTTCAAAACGCTATCATCAATAAGAAAATCGGCCACGCGTATATGCTGGTCGGAACCCGTGGAGTCGGGAAAACGACGGTTGCGCGATTATTCGCCAAAGCGATTCGTTGTGAAAATTTAACTCCCGATGGAAATGCGTGCGGCGAATGCAAAGCCTGTCTTGATTTCGATACAGAAACATCGATGAACGTAATTGAAATCGATGGGGCTTCAAACAACTCGGTCGACAATATCCGCGATCTGATCAGCAACGTTCATTATCTTCCGACTTCCGGAAAGTACAAAGTTTATATCATCGATGAAGTTCACATGCTTTCAACGAATGCCTTCAATGCTTTGTTGAAGACTCTTGAAGAACCACCTGCTCATGTCGTTTTTATTTTTGCGACAACGGAAGTTCAAAAACTTCTGGGCACCGTTCTTTCCCGCTGTCAGCGCTTTGATCTTCGCCACATCAGTGTTCAGGATCTGGTCTCTCACTTGAAACATATCGCTCAGGTTGAGGGAATTAGATTTGAACGAGATGAACTCATTGAACAAATAGCAGTTCTCGGTAGAGGTTCAGCGAGAGATTCGCTTTCTCTTCTGGATCAGGTTCTCACTACAGCACATGACAATGTGATTACCGAAGAGCAACTGACTTCTTCATTGGGAGTTGCAGGTCCTTCGAGTTTGAAAAATATTCTTTCTGCTCTTTATGCAGGAGATGTTCAAGGACTTTCTAAAATTTACAACAAGCTGCTTGAAGAAAACGTCCCGGTTAAAAATATTGCCAGCGGTTTACTAGACGAGCTTTTCACTGAACTAAAGAACGCCGCCAATAAAACCTTAAGCCCGGCTGAAATGATCTGGATTTACGAAACGATGGCGAAAGAAACCAATTGGATCTTCACGTCTATTTC
>DAIQAU010000046.1:7159-9605 GCA_036781565.1 Bacteriovorax sp.
CTGAGCGACGCTGAAGTTCATCAGAAAGTCGTCGCGCATCTTGCTGATTACTTCAAAGTTGATAAAACAAAAGTTCATCTTCACCTTGTTCAGGTTCAGTCAGATGAGAATTTTGTTTCCACAGCGGCCATTAAAGAACAAATGGCGGAAGTTTCGTTACAGGAAAAAATTGAGAACTTTAAAAACAATCCGCTTCTAAAAGAAGCAGAAAAAATATTCAACGCAAAAGTCGATAAAGTGATTATCGACCCCAAAAGTAAATAAGTTAAAGGAGAACATATGAAAGGTTTAAACGGATTAATGAAACAAGCTCAACAAATGCAACAGAAGATGGCAACACTTCAAAAAGAGCTTGAATCAAGAGAAATCGAAACATCGTCTGGTGGTGGAATGATTAAAATCAAAATCACAGGCAAACAACAAATCGTAGCGATTTCCATCAACAAAGAATGTGTTGATCCTAACGACGTTGCTTCTCTTGAAGAACTAGTGAAAACAGCAGTAAATCAGGCCGTAAAAGAATCACAAGACATGGTCTCAAGTGCAATGTCTAAGATTACGGGTGGAATTAATATTCCAGGATTATTCTAGTAATGGAATTGCCTGAAAAACTTTTAAAAACCGTTAAGCAATTTTCAAGGCTTCCTGGAGTCGGTGAAAAAACAGCTTTGCGCCAGTCGCTTATCATGACGAAATGGAGCAAAGAAGATCTGATTGCTTTTTCGGACGCTATCAAAAGTCTCGCAGAACTTAACCATTGTAAAAAATGCGGTATGTTCTGCGACGATGAACTGTGCAAAATCTGCATGGACTCAAGCAGAACTCATTCCAAAACAATCTGCGTGGTCGAATCTGTAACGGATTGTCTGGCCATTGAAAGAAGTGGAAACTTTCGCGGGAAATTTCATATTCTCTTTGGAGTTCTCAATCCCCTTCTGGGCATAGGCCCGGATGAGTTAAAACTAGACCACCTGATTCAAAGAGTGGCCGAAGAAGAGATTGATGAACTGATTCTCGCAGTAAATCCTTCAGTTGAAGGTGATGCAACTTGTGCCTACATCAAGCAAATGCTTCCTGAAAATGTCAGAGTCGACAGAATTGGATTCGGTATCCCGATGGGAGGAAGTCTTGAATTTGTCGATTCGCTGACAATTACCAAAGCGCTGGAGAACCGTAGACATCTATGAATGTAAACAGCAATATCCCCAAGTATGTAGAATCGTTTTTTCAATCCTGCGAGATTGATGAAAAGATAAATCGTTATTCGTTTTTTCTTATTCGTCATGACGGAGTGGTTTTATATCACAACAACAATCTCGCGAACTCTCTTGCGAAATCTTCAATCGGAGCGTTGCTCGGAGGCGTGTGGCAAGCTGCACGCGCACTCGCAAGCTTTATTCCAAAAGAAGAAGCTAAAGAGGGATATCGCCTGAGTTTTGATACGGCTTCGCAAGGTGTGTATATCGTGCCGATAAATGTTGGCGACGAAGAATTATATCTTGGTCTCATTTATCACGATGAAGTGAATCCCGGTTTTATCAAAAATAAGATTCGAGAGATGGCTTCAAGCTTCAGCGAATTTCTTGAAGCAGAATTAAAAGAATCATTAAAAAGAAAACAGTCTCAAACAAAAACTCCGGCAAATAAAAGTGAGTTCTTGTTTGGTGATATTACAGATTCTGAGATGGATCGCCTTTTTGCCTTTGCAAAGAGCTAGATCTAAAAAGGTTATACAATGTCGTTTGTAAATTATGTTACGAAAGAAGTGAATTGCAAGATTGTCTACTACGGCCCGGGGCTAGGTGGTAAGACAACTAATATTCAATACGTTTATCAAAAAACCAGCGGCGATGCTAAAGGTAATATCATTTCACTTAACACTGAAAATGAACGTACACTTTTCTTTGATTTTCTTCCCTTGGATCTTGGTGAAATTCGCGGCTTCAAAACACGCTTTCACCTTTACACAGTTCCAGGACAAGTTTTTTACGAAGCTTCAAGAAAACTTATTCTTCGCGGAGTGGACGGTATTGTCTTCGTTGCAGATTCTCAAGTAGAGAGAATGGAATCGAATATTGAATCACTCAAGTCGCTTGAAAAAAACCTTACTGAACAAGGTTACGATATTGAAAAAGTTCCTCTGGTTCTTCAGTGGAACAAACGCGATCTACCCAATACAACCTCAGTGAAGGATCTTCACGAAGCTTTAAATAAATGGAAAGTACCGGAATTTGAAGCTGTCGCCATCAAAGGCCAGGGTGTCTTTGATACTTTGAAAATGATTTCAAAATTAGTACTGATGAATCTTAAAGGCGGACTTGAATAATTAGTTGAGTTTAAGAGGAAGAACGTTTTTATAGTGAAGGAATATTAAATGAGCTTTTAACAAAGCTTCCTGATCGTAAAAACTTGAACGGCTCCCGACCAGATGATGTCCTTCGAGAAC
>DAIQAU010000046.1:9705-15963 GCA_036781565.1 Bacteriovorax sp.
GGTGGCACAACCAGCGCTGATTTGTATTCCTGGTTTAAATGGCAATGAGTAATTTCAGCATAAATAGTTCTGAATATTTCAGCATCGCTGGCATTAACGCTTTTTTTATTAATAACACTCGCAAGGATGTCCTGCGCTCGAGGGCTGTACAGGTTCTGGCTTTCAATCTGGCGGATGTCGAAAAAAGATTTAAGAACAACAAAGGCAGAACGGCTTACCCAGATCCCGGAATTCGTCAGAGAAACAAGAGACCGGATAAAATCCAGTTTGGTTCGCGAAGATTTGATTTTCTGTATATTGAAAACAAACTCTTCCAACGAAGTCGTGCTCGCATAAGACAGATTCTCGGTACTCTTTTTGAGGCGAGATCTATATTGCGAAAAGGAATCTGAAAGTGCATGTATTGCGTTCATTCAATCTAAACGTTACCTAAAGAACACCCCAAAATGCAACATGTAATGCTCCGATATAGACGCAGGTGCTTTGTTTAGTGATTTTTCGTGTCATTCGTCGTAAGATCACCTGAGTTAAAATCAACTGTGAGGTTTGGAATGAGTACAATTAAAATTGGCGTAATTGGCGGTAGTGGCGTTTATAAAATCGAGGGGATTGAAGTTGTTCGTGAGCATACTGTTCTGACACCCTTTGGTAAGCCGAGCTCGGAAATTATTGAAGCTAAGCTTAACGGTATTTCTTTCTTTTTCTTACCTCGCCATGGAAAACACCATTCATTTACTCCAAGTGATGTTAACTACCGCGCCAATATTTTTGCGCTTAAAGAACTTGGTGTTGAATATCTTATTTCAGTTTCAGCTGTAGGTTCATTAAAAGAAGAATATCCACCGACAACTTTCGTTCTTGTTGATCAATTCATCGACTGGACGAAAGGAAAAAGAGAAAGAACTTTCTTTAACAATGGCTTTGTTGGCCACGTTTCTGTCGCAGAACCAGTTGAAAAAGAACTTCAACAAATGATGATTGATGTTTGTAAAGAAGAAGGAATCAAACACGGAGTGGGCGGATCTTATATCTGTATTGAAGGACCTCAATTCTCTTCAAAAGCTGAATCAAATATCTATAGAAGTTTCGGTGCAAGCGTTATCGGAATGACAAACGTTCCGGAAGCTTACCTGGCAAAAGAAGCAGGCATGGCCTTCGCCACAATTGCAATGGTAACAGATTATGACTGCTGGAAAGAAGAGCACTGTACGCTTGAAGAAATTATGAAAGTCATGGCGATTAACAATCAACAGGCCCATACAGTTCTTAAAAAATTAATTCCTAAGCTTCATGCAAATCCATTTAAATTTAAAAAAGAAAATACTTTTGCCGTTCTTTCAAAGCCGGAAGTTATGTCAGCTGATCAAAAGCGCATGCTTGAAGTGTTGATGAAGTAATGACTTACACTCAACACTATTCCGTCCTGAAAAAGGAATGCATCGACTTTTTAACTGAAAACGCATCCCAAAGTGAGATCTCTTATTTTGCTGATCTCACCTTTGGCGGTGGCGGGCATTCTTTCGAATTGCTCTACACTAATTCTCTTTTTCATGTTCGATCAACAGATCAGGACCCGGACGCTCTGAAAAACGGTGCGGGCCGTATAGAAAAAGAAGGTATGAAGGACAGAATCAAATTATTCAACACGAACTTTATGCATTTTCCTTTGATCGCAAAGGAGCAATGCCCGGAAGTTTTTGAAAAAGGCGGATTCCAGGGAATTCTTCTCGACCTTGGAGTTTCTTCGCATCACTTTGATGAAGCTGGCCGGGGATTTTCGTTCAGATTTGATGGCCCGCTCGACATGAGAATGAACTACGAATCGGATGAATTTTTAACTGCCGAAGAAATCATCAATACCTATCGAGAAGAAAAGCTCATTAAAATTTTTACTGAATACGGTGAAGAAAAATACGCTCGTAAAATTGCAGCAAAGATTTGCGAAGAAAGAAAAACTAAGCCTATTAAAACGACGAAGGATCTTGAAAACATCATCTTTCATTGTTATCCCAAAGAGCAGAGGTATGGAAAAACCAATCCTTCTACTCGGGTTTTTCAAGCGCTAAGACTTGAGGTAAATCGCGAGCTTGAAGTTTTAGCCGAGACAATTAATCAACTAATACCTTTGCTGAAAATGGGTGGCCGTCTGGCCATTATCAGTTTCCATTCTCTCGAAGATCGCATTGTAAAAAATCTTTTTAAAGAGGCCAGCGAAAGCACCTCTCTTCCGGTACAGGTCCTCACTAAGAAACCCGTCGTCCCTTCTGATGAAGAAATTTTAAACAATTCCCGCTCAAGAAGTGCTAAACTTAGAGTGTTAGAACGCGTAGAATTTAAAAAAGACAAAAATAAGTACAGGAAAGAATTCCTGGAAGAAGACGAGTAAGTAAAAAAATTTTGTAAATAATCAAGGAGTGATTATGGCAAAGGCTGTAAAGTCGGATAAAGGTGCTAAGTTTAATCTTGGGAAAAAGCTCAAAGAAATAGTTTTCAGCTCACAAGGCTTTCCACTTTTCTTGTCTTTCACCACTCTCGCCATTCTTTTCGTTTTATTCAGAATGAAAAACGTTGAGATGGATTACAAGATCACAAAATCCAACAAAGACATTGAAAAAGTTCTACTTGATAACAAAGAACTTAAAGCAAAGAATGCGCGCCTTCTTTCAAGCGAACGCTTGAGAAGATTGGCAGCGGTTCACCATCTTGATCAACCAAAGCAGGATCAGATCATCGTCATTCCTTAGAAATTTGAGAGCAACTTATGAATAGAGTGGAAAAAAATAGAATTATCTTTGTCTTCACCTGCTTCTGTCTTTTCTTCTTATTTGTTTTGGGAAAAGCCTTTAAGGTTCAATTGATCGATGCGGGCGACCTCATCGTCCGAGCGAACTCGCAGTTTTTAAGACAAGCGACCGTTTATCCTAAACGCGGAAATATTTACGATCGCGAAGGCAATCCACTCGCACTTAACGTTCAAACGTACAGTATTTTCACAATTCCCAAAGCAACAAACGGTGACAAAACTGTTTATAAAAAACTTTCTAAAATCATTCCGGAAATTTCTTACAAAGAAACGATTTCAGCTGTGAATAAAAGAAAGAAATTTACCTGGATTGGTAGAAAGCTAAGACTTTCAAAAGATCAGGTTGAACAGGTTAAAGAACTTAAAGGAATTTTCATTGAAGGTGTTCCAGAAAGAGTTTACCCAAACCACGAACTTCTTTCACAGACTCTCGGTTTTGTAGGACTCGACAATTCAGGTCTGGCGGGGCTCGAGCATTTATATGACAAAGAATTAAAAGGGAATCCTATAACTTTAAAATATACGATCGATAACAAAGGTCGTCCGATTAAGTTTGAAAGCCATCCCGATGTTACTGCACAAGCGAAAGATATTTATCTGACAATTGATAAAGACATACAGGGAATGGCAGAGAAATATTTAAAAGAAGCAGTTGTTAAGCACAGTGCAGATAAAGGTGGAGTCGGCGTTATTGATGCGGCCACAGGAGAAATTCTGGCGATTGCCAACTACCCTGCTTTTGACCCCAATGATGTAAAAGGTTCATCGCCTGAACATCGCAAACTTGCTTTTGCGACAGACCCGTTTGAGCCGGGCTCAGCATTTAAGCTTTTTACGGTTGCTTCCGCATTTGAACATAAAGTCGCAAAGCTGGATTCAAATTATTACTGCGAACAGGGAAAGATGATTGTCGATGGTCATGTGATTTCAGAAGCAGAATCACATGAAAGATATGAATGGCTTTCTGTTGCGGATATTGTGAAGTTTTCTTCCAACGTCGGTACAACAAAAATTGCTTTCGATTTAACTTTTCCGAAATTCAGAGAAACGCTTAAGAAATTGAACTTCGGGGAAAAAACAGGAATTGAAATTCCTGGCGAATCACGAGGCATTTTTACCGAGGCAGAAAACGTCACGCCTCTTAGTCTTTCAAATATGAGCTTTGGCCAGGGAATTGCAGTTACAGGCGTTCAAATGCTCGCCGCCTATGGGGCAATTGCCAATGGCGGAGAATATATTCGTCCTACAATAATTAAAAAAGATCAGTCACAAGTCGCAGAACTTGAGCCTGAAAATGATCATCAATTGAAAAAACGTTCGAGAGTTTTCTCTCCTAAAACAAGTGATGACTTAACGAAAGCACTTGTTGGAGTAGTTGAAAGCGGGACAGGAGTACCGGTACAGATTCCCCATTTTAAAATTGCGGGGAAAACTGCCACGGCTCAAAGGGTAGACCGAAACGGCGGATACCACGGTTATATTTCCGGCTTCATCGGATTTCCGGTCAACGTAGATAAACGTTTTGTCATTTACGTGTATATCGACAATCCAAAGCAAGGCGGATATTACGGAGCTGGAGTAGCGGGACCTGTCTTTAAAAATCTCGCACAGTACATGCTGTATAAAAATAAAGACATCAGCAAACTTGCTGATTCTGAAGATAAAGATTTAAAAGATATCGATCTTAAAAAAGTGAAAAACAATATTGATATCGTTCAGGAGAAAACGGCCGCGACAAGAACATATGACCCAAACCAGGTTCCTAATCTCATTGGTCTTGATAAAATATCGACAACAAATGTGGGAACTAAAATGAATCTACAGTTGATTCACAAAGGGATGGGAGTTGTTTCTTCTCAGTCACCGGCACCTGGAACACCATTAACACCAGAAACAGTCATTAAACTTGAATACTCACCACCAGCTTATGAATAAAGAAACACTTCTCTCAAAAATTGCCGGATACATAGTTAACAAAAATTCAATTAGTGGTTTGAGTGATGCAATAACAAATATCACGACCAACCTTCAGCATGCACAAGAGTCGGATGTTGTTTTTTATAAAGTAAATCCTGCGGATGCGAAATCAGTGGAAAGCTTTAATAAGCGAATGGCCGGCAGAAAACCTGGCATTCTTATCTTTAATGCCGAAGCAGGTGTGAAAACTGATAACGGTGTTTTTATAAAAGTTGAAGATTTCCTTCCTGTTCAGAAAATTCTCTTGGATGAATTGTTTCCAGAAAAAAAGAAAATGAAAATTATCGGCGTTACAGGGACAAACGGGAAAACCACAACTGTTAATCTTGCTATGCAGATTTCATCAATGATCGGTCATCCGGCAATTTCCATTGGAACAATCGGAGTCCAGGACGTTAACGGTGCTTTGATTGAGGATATAGAATCCACGACACCTTCGTATGTCGAACTCAGAAAATTGATTCATCGTTTTCAGGATAAATATGAAGCCGTATTCATGGAAGTGAGTTCGCATGCTCTTGTTCAAGACCGGCTTTATGATGTTCGTCTTGATGCTGCAGCCTGGACCAGTTTTTCTCAGGATCATCTCGATTACCATCGCACGATGGAAGAATATTTTAATGCAAAACTTCTCATTGAAAGAAAATACTTAAAGCCAGCGGCCTCGCTGCTTCTTCCTGCACAGGAAAAAGAACTGCAATCAATGATGTCTGATCTTGCTCCAACTGCACGAGTTAAAATTGCCAGTACTCTGGATGAGAGAGGTTACGCTCTTACTCTTGAAGAAAGACCGCTTTTCTATCGGTCAAGTTATAACCAAAGCAATGCCGAGATAGCCCTGCAGTTAAACGCAGATATCTACGGTGAAGCAGCGGTAAAAAATATAAAACTCAAGGATATCAAAACTCCTTTGGGACGGTTTTCTGTTATCGAACTTTCAGAAGATAATATGGCCATTGTTGATTATGCCCATACACCGGATGCATTGGTGAATATCGGACAAGCAATAAAGAGCGCCTTCCCTCAGCATTCTCTGACTGTTGTTTTTGGTTGTGGTGGAAATAGAGATAAAACAAAGCGCCCTTTAATGGGGAAAGCGGTTTCAGACTTTGCAGATAAAATTATAGTGACCTCAGACAATCCTCGCGACGAAGCTCCGGAAGATATCATCATTGATATTTTAGCGGGAATTAAAACTGGTTATGAAGCAGTCGTGGATAGAAAAAAAGCCATTCACGCCGCCTTGGAAAGTCTCGGTAAAAAAGAAATTATTCTCATCGCTGGTAAAGGCCATGAAGAATATCAGGAAATAAAAGGGGTCAAGCACCCGTTCAGCGATTTTAATATCGTTAAGGAATTCAAGGCTGGTCAGTAATGCAAGGATTACATTTTTTTTCTAAAGTTCCTTCAATCAAATCAATGATTGGCCCTCATAATGTCGATCTCATCATCAACACTGACTCCAGGACATTTAAAGC
>DAIQAU010000047.1:0-1899 GCA_036781565.1 Bacteriovorax sp.
AAAAGTCCTCAACCTTTTATCGAGCAAGAAATTCGCCGGAATAAAAAAACAAATTAGAATTGGAAAGTAATAGCTCCACCTAGAACATTGAGTGCGCCACCGCCAAGCCAGGTCGCTCCCATATCGCCCTTAAAATGCGGATCATAAGTGTGAGTATCTCTATGGTTATAATCGTAAAATCTTTCTTTTCCATAACCAACCAAAAGGCCCATTACTGTACCGGTCAAAAGGATGACCCATTTCTTTTGGTTTTTGCTGAGCTTTAATCTATCACCAAGCCCAGAGGTTTCGACGGCCAGATAAGCTGCGCCCACGCTACCAATGTTGATCATCGCCCCGTAGTTCGCGTGCAGAAGTTTATCGTGTTCGCCTTTGAATGCTTGTCTTTCAACCACGACACCAACAAGAGAACCAATGACAGCAGCTCCACCGATTTCTACTGCATCTTTCGTTGTCAGCTTGTTCGGGTTCTCGACTTTGAACTGAGAAGTGGCCACCGCTTTATTAATAAAAGCATTGTTACTTGAGTTGGTCATAACCAACACAGATTTTGCAGATGGGTTTAAAGGATCAGCAGCGTAGACATTCAAATGCCCTCTCGTCGTTTGAACAATAAGATCCGTAATCGCTGCACTCGTTTCCGGATCATAACCTTTGTCGATGACACACCCATTTTCATCGAAAACGTTCTTCATATTTAAAGCTTCAAACTTGCTGATGCTCTCAGAATCTTTTTCTGATGCGCGATCAAAACAAAAATAGGAATTAGGTGAAGCCTCAAGATTTAGCTCAGGAAGCTTGATATCGGGTAGCGACTTGCTTAAATCAGGAAGACAATCCTGAGCGAAGGCCGTGTTGAATAATAAAAGTGAACTGAGTGTGAGTGCGATTGATTTTGTAAACATTTGTTGATCCTCAACAAAAGTCTACTAGAAGAAGCCCCACCCTGCAGGGTGGGGCTCAAAATAGAAATTATTTGCCTAGCAAGTTCTTAAACTCTTGAGTCATTAGCGGAACAACCTGGAAAAGGTCTCCCACAATTCCGTAGTCTGCCTTAGTAAAAATAGGAGCATCCGGATCAGAATTGATTGCTACGATGACCTTAGAAGTTCTCATCCCAGCAAGATGCTGAATAGCTCCTGAAATACCACAAGCGATGTAAAGAGATGGAGCAACTGTTTTACCAGTTTGACCAACTTGCATTGCATGTGGAGCAAATCCAGAATCTACTGCCGCTCTTGAAGCACCAACTGTAGCGCCGATTACGTTTGCCATTTCTTCAAGGATTTTGAAGTTAGCAGCGTCTTTCATCGCGCGACCACCAGAAACGATAATGTTTGCTTCTGTTAAATCTAGTTTTTCAGAAGTTCCTTTTACGATTTCTTTAATCATCGCTCTGATTGCGCCAGCATCAACTGCTGATTCATCAACCGCACCAGCTGCTGCTGTCGGGTTAGCGTTCATACCAAGAGCATTTGGTCTAACTGTAACAAAATATGGTTTTGGACCTTGAAGTTCAACTTTCGCGAAACACTTTCCAGCAAAGAGTGGACGTGTACCTGAAAATTTATCTCCTTCCATAATGAAGTTTGTGACTTCAGAAACCATACCAGCATCAAACTTAGTTGCTAGTCTTGGGAAAAGATCTTTTCCAAGAGAAGTTGCTCCAGCAAATACGTAATCGTAGTTACCAGCTTTGATAAATCCATGAAGAGCATTTGCGTATCCTTCAGGAGAATATTTATCAAGGTTTGATCCTTTGAGTGAGTGAACTTTAGCAGCTCCGAATTTAGCCAGGTCTGCAGTCGCTTCGCCCGGAATTGTTCCGATAGCTGCAACTTCTACAGTGTGGCCCGCAAGCTTGCCAAGAATTTCTAGTGTGACACCTTTAACGTGTGT
>DAIQAU010000047.1:1999-3368 GCA_036781565.1 Bacteriovorax sp.
AAAAATCTCTTTCGCTATAACGAGTCGTTGAATTTGGGATGTGCCTTCATAGATCTGAATGAGTTTCGCGTCTCTCATGATTTTCTCGACGGGATACTCTTTGCTATATCCATAACCGCCATAAATTTGTACCGCATCTGTAGCTATTTGCATACACGAATCAGCAGCAAACGCTTTGGCGTAAGAGGCGAGTTGAGTGTTTGGCAAGCCGTTGTCTAAAAGCCATGCTGCTTTATGGACAAGCAGTCTCGATGCTTCGATTTTCATCGCCATGTCGGCAATCATCGCCTGGATCATCTGGTGCTGAGCAATCGGCACATTAAATTGAACTCTTTCTTTCGCATATTTTACGGAGTGATCAAACGCACACTGAGCTCCACCAACCGCACTGGCCGCAACCATCGGACGTGAGTGATCCAAAGTTTTCATTGCGATACTCCAGCCTTTATTCAGGCCGCCAAGAACATTGGCCTTAGGAACTCTCACATTGTTAAAAGTTATGCCTCGTGTATCAGAACAACGATGACCCATCTTATCTTCTTTCTTACCAATTTCGATTCCTTTGGTTCCTTTCTCAATGACGACCGCAGTTATTCCTTTATGCTTTAAGGCGGTGTCAGTCGTTCCATACAAAACAAAAAGATCAGCATACCCAGCATTCGTGATCCACATTTTATTTCCGTTGATCACCACATCATCACCATCTTCTTTGATGGTTGTTTTGATTCCGCCGGCATCAGATCCGTTACCCGGTTCTGTTAAACAAAAAGCAGCCATTTTATATTTTTCTGTCATTGGTGTGAGAAATCTTTTTTTCTGTTCATCTGAACCACCAATCACAATCGGAAGAAGGGCAAGGTCATTGGCCATGATGGCCGTATTCATTCCCATACAACCGTAGGCCAGAGCTTCTGTAATAATCATTGAATCAACGGCCGAAAATCCATTGCCACCGTATTCAGCTGGAATACAGGTATTCACTAAGCCAAGAGACCAGGCTTTTTCAAGAATATCGTGGGGAAGTTCTGCTTTCACATCGTACTCATGTGCTTTTGGCATCATTTCGTTTTTAGCAAACTTCATTGCGAGATCTTTTATCTCCAGTTGTTCTGGTGTGAAATTAAAATCCATGCTGCCCGTCCTTGGGTGATGTTGATTGATGTGAAAATTATAGAGGAGAAGCGGTATTGGTGAAAGTGAATTTAAATTCAAATATCTTCTGTAAAACTTTAAAACCGGGGAGCTCAGAAAGCGGAAGAACCACGAAGCTTCTTTCAAATAGGCGAGGATGGGGCACGATTAACGTATCAGATACAATTTTTTTATCGCTCCAGAATAAAATGTCCAGGTCGATAACTCTTGGTCCCTT
>DAIQAU010000047.1:3468-6343 GCA_036781565.1 Bacteriovorax sp.
ACTAATGGCACAAAGAATAATGAGAAGCAATTTAGAATTCAAGGCTCAGACCACCGTTAATGATATCAGTTCCAAAATCAGCTCTTACAAACCAACCCGGAACAATTCTTTTTAGTATGGTTACACCGAAAATAACACTGCTCTTTTTTAAATCATTCACCATTTGTATTTCTTTTGCAGCATCAATTTGCGTACCATCACCAGGATCAACTCCCGCACTTGGCGATTGAGCAATAATTGTTTGATATCCGACATAGGGTTGCAGATAGCTATAAAATGGGGCGCTAAAAGTATATTTACCTTTTACCGTTATATTTATCAGTCTTGTATCGAGAGAGGTCGCCGGATAATCTCTGATGGTATTTGTCCCGACTCCAGCTTCACCCCAGATATTATCAGTCAGTTGATAAGCCCAGTCAGCGTTGAAATGAGTATACCGCTTACTGGCACCATCTATGTCCTTTCCTTGAATCAAGCCGACATTCACAGAAATTAAATTATCCGGCTTAATCAAACGCTTACTGTTTTCTTCCATGGAAAGATCGTCTTCGCTGCCAAGTGAAGTTGAATTGAAGAGATCTTCGTCAGACTGAACTTTGAAATCGTCTTTCTTGTCTTTTTTATCCGTCTTCTTATCAGGTGTTTTTTCTTTGTTGGTATAGTAACTATCATCGCCTTTTAAAACTAAAACCTCTTTTCCTGTTGTAAGTTGCTTCCAAAGATTGAGGTTGTAAATTTTTACGATTTTAATTCCGGAAAGTTTTTGATCTGTTGTTTTAGCAACAAGAGCACGGCAAACCAATTTGTTGGTTAATAAAAGAGAAATGAAATCACCTTTTGAAAACGATTGATTTTCATTGGTGAGAATAAAAATTTTTTTAGAAGGAGCGATGACTTTAATTGTTTCACTGACTAAAGCTGGGGCTTGTTCAGTCCCGGCATTTTCGATTCTATCTTCTTCTTCAATGTCATCCAGAACATTTTGAGCACGCAAAGTCGAACACATCACCAGCGCAAAAAACAGAGCAAAAAAGACAGGTATTTTAAAACCATTTAAATTCATAGCTTATTTTAGAGCGCACCATGCATTCGTGTAAATGTTAAACTTAATAATTTTTATACCGAACAATGATTATAAGACTTAGGAGTTTTTATGAAAAAAATACCGGCTCTTCTGGCATTGTTGTCACTCATTCACGGATGCGGATTTTCCTCTGCTCCCAAAGAGGACGTTGCGGTTTCCAGACCCAGCGACGAACTTGAGTTTGCTGTAGACTCATTGGACTCTCAACCTTCCACAGAGATGAAGGTAGAGGAACAAAAAATTGTGGAAAGTCAGATGCCTGATGAAATTGCACCGATTGAGAAACCAATCGAAGAAAGGATCGTTGCAAGCAAAGAAGATATAAAAGAAGTCGAAATGATAGCTCCGGAAGAGCCTAAATATTCTGATTTCAAAAAAGATGCTCCGGCCAATGTACCGGTGATCAGTAAAGATGAAACTTTTTCACCAAACATGGGTGCGGAAGGCGAATATCAATTGCAGAAAAACGAAACACTCATGATGGCAGCCTTTAAAATTTACGGCGACTATCGCAAATGGAAAGATATTAAAGCCTGGAACAAAGGGAAGAAATTAGGTGTAGGAGCTACGTTCAAATACTATGTACCAGAGCAGGCTTTCGGCTGGCAGCCAAGCGGAGTTCCTTACTTGGTTAAGACTGGAGATACTCTTCAAGTCATTTCCAAAGATAAATATGGAACAGTTAAAAAATGGAAGAGTATTTACGAGAATAACCGTCCACTTATCATAGATCCAAATTTAATTTTCGCAGGTTTTACAATCTATTATGTTCCGGCTCGCGATGTTGCGTCTGAGACAAGATAGTTTATAATGATCATCTAAAAGGAACTTTACGGGCCCAATTTTGGGCCCTTTTTTTTATGGCAAAACTTCTCATTCTCAATTTTTTCGCACTCGTTTTTTTTGTGGCCTGTACTACAGCACCAAAAAACACCAAAGACTTTTCAAGTCTAAGTGAACCGTCCAATAAGGACTACATTGATCATCTTGCTTCGATGGGTGAAGTCTATTTAACCAGTGACGATGTAAAAGAAGTGAAGCTAAAGAATGAATCCATTCAATTGCTGGATCAGATTTATGAACGAATCATCTCAAACAATGAAATACTGCTCACAAAATTAAATAAACCAAAGTTCCACGTTATTCAAAATAAAACGCCATTTTTGTTTTCTCTTCCAAAGGCGCAATTTTTCATTTCCAGTGGTTTGATAGAGAAATATCTCAAGAGTGAAGATTTATTTGTTGCTGCCCTAGCAGCTGAAATCATAAAAAGCGAAAGAAATATCTATGAAAAAAGACTCATGATCCCTTTGGGATTTCTGAATACTGAAAGAATGATTCAGATTACGCGTTTAAGACCTGAAACAAAGTTCCAGTTAAATGAATGGTGTTACTTTGTTTTAAAGCGCTCCGGGTATGATGCTTCTGCTTATTTGAACTGGATTCAGGTTCAAAACAGAAACACGCTGGATTTTTCACTTTATCTTGGAGATGCCATCGGAATTTCAAAAGAGGAGCATTTATTCAAGAACTTTATGACGAAACAAGGGATTGCCTCAGTAGAGAAAAAATTGAATGAAGCAAACTCATCAAGAGCTTTTTATAACTTATTAAATAATATTGTGAGAATCAGATGAAAGCAGAGCAATCAGAAAGAATTTTAGTTGAAGAACTCTTTAAGAAAACAATCGCAAAAGATCTGTTGATTGATGAGGTTGTAGAGAACGTCGAAAAATTAACCGGCGATGCCTCGACCAGAAGATATTATAGAATCTGGACTTCCAAGACTTC
>DAIQAU010000047.1:6443-11003 GCA_036781565.1 Bacteriovorax sp.
AAAAACTATGAACAGTTTAAATATATTTATGACATGATGGCGATTCAGCGTGTTTATAAAGCAATCGGCAGCTTTGCATATATTTACGCTGATAGAAAAGACTTGAGATATGTTAAGTACATTGGCTACGCCTTTGAAAAAGTGCGCGCAATTATGTTGAAGCACGATGAGTTTGCTAAAGAGAGAAAAATTCTTGCGAGTCTCTATTATGCAAATTGATTATGCTTTGATTTTAAGCGCTGGCCTTGGAACCAGGATGGGGGAAATAGGAAAGAAAATTCCAAAAGTTCTCTGGCCGGTTTATTTCAAAACAATGCTTGAACTGCAAATTAATTATTGTGAAGAGCTGGGCGTAAAAAAGATATATATCAATACCCATTTTCTGCACGATGAAATCGAAAGCTTTTTAAAGCAAAGCGGTCTTATGAACCGGGTTACCATCCTGCATGAAGATCCTCTTTTAGATTCAGGCGGTGCAATTCACAATCTTGCGAGCCGTCCAGAGGTTCGTTACAAGGGATCACTACTTTTGGTCAACGGTGATCAATTTCTTTTCTTTGATAAAAAATACTGGGCAAAAGCGATTGATAAATTAAATTCATGCCGTGCTGTTCTCTTCGGGATTAAGGTCGATAAAACTGCGGCTTATAATGAAACCGTTTTGCAAAACGATCAATTGGTTGAGATTAAAAAAAATACAGATAAGAATCGTGATTACATAACTTATTCCGGCCTGGGGATTTTGAACCTCAATGGATTAACCCCAGTTCCAGGGATCTCGCGCTTTTTTGAAACAGTGGCAAATTTTAAAAATGAAGATGTTCAATTTGTCACACCTGATAAGTTTGAATATTGGGATTTTGGAACTGCAGACATCTACGCGCGCAATATATTCAAACTCGCTGACGCTGCCCAAAGAAAAACCGAGATGGGCCAATTCCTGAAGAGGCATAAAGCTTTTGAAGGAGCTGAAGAGAGATTTCTAAATAGAGAATTGAATGCCATTGATTTGGAAAACCGAGAGCGCTTCGAATTGAATTGCCTTACGGCCAAAGATCTTTCGCAAAAAATTTAGAAGATTTTCTTTTTTGTTTCTTCTGCCACCAGTTTGATGCAATCTACAGGGCAAACTTCGATGCAGGCATTGCAAAGCGTACAAGACCACGTTTCGATGACATAATTTGCTCCATTCTTAAGAATAGAATTCTCAGGGCAAATTAATTTGCAATTATCGCAAGAAATACAAAGTGAGTTTATTTCAAGATATGGTATCATCACTCTATATTAGCAAATGAATTCGGCTCTTGAGTATATAGGCATGAAAATCCTCAAAAGAAATTACGAGCACAGAAATCTTATCATTTTCCTTTTTCTGTCACTGATTTATCTTCAGGCGATTTCATCGCTTTCTGAGGGCCTTTCCCTTTTCTCCCTGGCCAGTTTAAAGTCTTTTTTCTTAAATCACTATCTCATCATTACCTTGACTCTGCTGGCAGCCTTTATGGTTACCAGACTTAAAAAATTCTCGGAAATGGTTCTGCTCCTTTGCCTGATTGCAATTGTCGGCAAAACTTTTATTCTTCTTTCTGGCAGTTTTAATAAGCTGACACTCGTATTGAATTTCATTTATCTCGTTTTTGCCTTTTATTATTTTGTCACTTGGGAAGTCGAAGTGGGGCTTGCCTGTTTTAATCCTTTATTCACGAAGCATGATCTGGAAAAAGAATCCCGCTTTAAAATCATGGGAAAAATTTCAGAAAGCGAGAATGATTCACAGTCGATTGAAGTCCATATTACAAATATTGATGAGCAAAGCTGTTTTCTGCTTTTACCAAGAGAACACTCTTTAAACCTCTCCGCCAAAGAATACTACCTGGAATCGATTTACGAAGGCGTGCATTTTAAAAACAAGGCTTTTTTAGTTTCTAAATACGATCGCGGTGTAGGCCTTATGTTTTTAAAGGGTTCGCATACCAGAGCAAATTGGTCTGAACTATACAAAGTTTGCCTAGAAAGAGGATTGGTAGGATAACCTCAATTAAAAAGCGCCTTTGTCCGATAAAGCTCGCATGAGCAACAACGACGACATTCTCATTTCAAAACTTATTGAAGAAACCTGTACAGAAACGACGATCGAAAAAGATCAGCCGAATAGCTTTATCGATTTACGAAAGTATTTTGAGAAGCGTTTGAATGAAGTCGATTTTCTTTCTATTGCAGACTATCTTGATCAGCACCATCTCTCTCACCAGGAGATTGCTTTTCAGTATCAGTCTAAGTGTTATCGATTAGTCTTTAAGCAGACAATTCTGGATTTCCCATCCAATTGGTCAGTGTTTAAAGAAATTGGAAAAACGGATCTTGTCTATGTAGATCAATCCTTGGATCAGGATTTTCTCCTGGATATTTTCGCTGAACTTTGCGGAAGTCATCAAAACATAGTTTTGGTTAAAGAAAATCAGGAAGTGCAGCTGGTGTTTTTGCCGGAAGAGAATTCAAGAGATCATGTGAATTGGATGAGAAGTTATTTTGATAAGAAAAATTCAGAAACAGAAGCGGCTTGAGAGCTAAACCCTCAAGCCATTTCAATATCTATAGAGCGTTGTAAAAATCCTTCATCATCTTTGCATCTTTTTCCAGGTTTGGACTATTGCAAATAACGTATCCACGACAATCAAAAGTTTTCAATGCACGAATCAAGTCACGCCAATTAAAATCAGAGTCATCTAGGTTAAGGTGCTTCAAATCACCTTTAGAGTTTGAACTGATTCCAGAAATATGGATGTGCATATTCTGAAGCGCGTTTGGATCAAGTTCTTCTTTTAGCTTTCCAAGAACAGTACAGAATTCTTCATACGTGTTGTACTCATTTGTACGAGCATATAGATGAGAAAAATCCATGCATGGTGAACATGAAGAAACCGATTTTGTTAAGTCGATAAGTTCTTCAAGTGAACCAAACTGAGAAGTTTTTCCAGTCAGTTCAGGACGTAATTCAATCTGGATATCAAGGCGATTTAATCTTTCTTCAATAACGTTCAATGATTTTTGAACAAGATCGAAAACATCATATGGGCTGTCTTTCATGTAGAAAGCAGCGTGGAATGTCATTGACTCAGCTCCACAAAGATCAGAGATCTTTGCTGTTTGAATGATTCTTTCAACAGATGAATCGATTTTATCTTGCTCGCGAGCATTCAAGTTGATGTAGTAAGGGCCGTGCGAAGTCAGAGGTATTCCTAGTTCATATGAAACTTTACGAAGACCAGAAGAAACTTCTTCTTTCATGCGTACGCCGTGAGCGAATTCTAATTGCATACAATCAAGGCCAAGAGCATGTACTTGTTTAACACCTTCGATTGGATTATTTTTCTTGGGAGTAGAGTTAGGTACGCCAGCAGTCCCAAATAATAGACGATCAAATTTCATATCAAAGTCCCCCGTAAATGGATAAAACAAGACATACTTACCACAGATCCCCGAAATAAGAGAGCCGCACCGTGAAAAGCCCTTTAATATCATGGGCTTGCAAGGTGGTCTTTTTTGCTCCAGTTCTCAAAATTGCACTGTAATGCCTTATAGCTCTACACTGGATTCTTGTCTATAATTTATGAAGACTAGTGTAATAATGACAATCTAAAGCCCGTATCTGGAGGCAATTTATTTATCGCTTAAGATATCTTCTTCTCATCTTCTTTATCTTCTTTTTATCCTTTGGATTAGTTGGGCTCTTGTTCAATTTGCACTACGGTTTTTTTGCAGGCCTGGCGATCGCAGCCTTGATACTTCTCTTCATTTCTTTATGGGGTGAAAAGCTTGTTCTGATTTTTGCTAAGGCCCGTTATGTAACTGATGATGAGATACTTATCAATCAGGTGAAGAATTTTTGTCTTCACTGCGAGATTCCTGAAGTGAAGGTCTATTGGTCTAATGTCTTCGTGAACAATCTTTATTACACCAATTCTTATTTCGGTAAACCGGCGTTGGTTATCGGTAAAAATGTCTATCGCAACTTTACCAGAAATGAACTTAACAGCTTGATCTATGCTTCTTTGTTAAAGTTAAAAACCAGAGAAGCTCAACACAGAACAGTGACAAGCCTTATCTTCTTCATTCTTTATTCTCCCGTTTATCTGGTCAGATCTTTTGTTACAAAAGACCTTTTTCGAAAAGTGCTGAATGTGTTTTTATATCCTGCTTATTACCTGAAAGCTAAACTTTATGAAAAAGAAAGCGAAGTTATAGAATTCGATCAAAAAGTAAGTGAGCTGGTGGGACTTAAGAAAGATTACATCGCCGCCTTGTTTAAGGTAAATCATTTACCGGCATGCAATGAATTCAGCGTTGGAAGTCTGGTGATGAATGAATTAAATCATGTCAAAAATCAGACTGATGATGTTCTGAGTTTTCTTCTTATTGATAACGTAAGTGTGGCAGAAAGAGTGAAAGCCCTTCAATGAAAATTAAAAATTTTAAATTCGATCTTTCTGATTATTATCCGCTGTTTTTTACGCTTATTTTCGTAACGATTCTTTTTCAATATCCTTTGTCCTCTTTAGA
>DAIQAU010000047.1:11103-15543 GCA_036781565.1 Bacteriovorax sp.
TTTTTACGCTTATTTTCGTAACGATTCTTTTTCAATATCCTTTGTCCTCTTTAGAATCGATTTTTTATGATTTAAAAGTACGTTGGGATTTTGGAATAAAACCTACACCAGAAATCGTTATTGTCACGATGGACGAAGAGAGCGACGATTATCTCGGGGATACCTATCCCTATACCTATGCGACTCATTCACGCTTTTTACAAAGACTATTGTCTTCTCAACCAAAGATCGTCGACTATCTCGTACGAATGCCTGAGGTGACGAAGGACGACGAGACTTATTTTGAAAATTTTAAAAACAGTTTGAAGCAATTTGATACCCAGGGCGGAAAAATTAATTTCGGTACAGAGCTCGATGAAACGGTAGGTGAGATTCTGCCACCTGAAGGGCTGCGTGATTTTAATTATTCTCTTGCACAGATAAACATTGATAACAGCACTTTTTCAAAAGATGACGTTGTAAGAAGGGCTATTTTTAATGTGTCGGGCGAAGAGTCTTTCCACCTCGCGACCGCTAATCAGTACCGCTTAATGCATGGGAAAAATGCTCTGAATGTACCTGATGTTCTGGGCGCTTATTATAACGATGAAGCTGATGCGAATTTTGTTCTCTTTCGTTATGCCAGTTCGCCAATTTACAGCGAGTTTAAATACAAAACGATACCTTTTCATAGAGTCCTGGTGGGCAATTTTAATCCGGATATCTTCAGAGGAAAGATTGTTTTGATTGGACCAAACTATATTTCACAAAGAGATAATTTTTACTTAACACCATTTAACCAGGAAGAATACAAAGCGCCGAAGCTTATTATTCATGCAAACATTATTGATTCTTTTATTCAAAATAAAACAATCAAAATGATTCCAAGAGTAGTTTCAAATATTCTCGCGTTTGTTCTGGGAATTATTCTTTCAATTTTAATTTCCAAATTAAAGCCAAAGGATGGTTTGATTATTACCATTCTCATGCTCGTTTCGATTCTCGTTATTTCTTATCTTCTCTTTGTTTTGCTGGGCTTTTGGCTTTATACAGCTCATTTGGTTGTTACCGTGTTTGTGGTTTATTACATCTGGATTCCTTTCAGGGCCATTGGAGAATACCAGCGTCGATTTGCTATTCAGGAAGAAGCTAAAATATTGAAGAAAGTCGAAAAGCTAAAACAAAATTTTCTTTCTCTAATGTCTCACGATTTAAAAACTCCGGTAGCGAAGATTGCAGGTGTAGCGGACAACCTTTATCATCAGAATTCTAACAATCCGGACATCAGAGAAAAATCACAGCTCATCATCGATTCCACTAAAGAGTTAAATAAGTTTATTTCCAGCATTCTTGACCTTACAAAAATTGAATCCAGCAATTTTGGTCTGAATAAAATTTCAAAAGACGTTAACAGCATCGTAGAAACCGTCGTCAAAGATTTGTCTTTCAGTTCTTCGCAAAAAGAAGTCATTGTGAAGCAGGATCTGTCTCCACTTTATCCGATTCAAATAGACGTGACCCTTATCACCCGCGTGATATCAAATCTTGTGGAAAACGCGATAAAATATTCCGGGCAAGGGTCGACTGTGTCGGTTAAAACCTGGGATGATGAAAAATGGGTCTATATTGAAATTGCCGACAACGGCGCCGGAATACCTCCCGAAGAGCTCTCCAATATTTTTGAGAAGTTTTATCGGATAAAAAATGATGCGAATCACTCGATAAAGGGGACCGGATTAGGCCTTTATCTCGTCAAATACTTCGTAGAGCTGCATGGTGGATCAATCTCTGTAGAATCTATCGTAGGTAAGGAAACAAAATTCTTAGTGAAATTACTTAATCAGTAGTAAAATAGTAAGCGGGACTAGTCCTACCAGTTTTGCAGGAGATTAATATGCATCGTGTACTCGTTGTTGATGATGATAAAGTTTTACAAAATTCCGTTAAGGAAGCTCTTCTTTATCACAGCTTTTCTGTTGATGTAGCCAACAACGGAAAAGAAGCTCTTCACATGGTTTACAAGGAAAAATATGACCTTGTAGTCATGGACGTCAACATGCCGGAGATGGATGGTATTTCTGCTCTGACTGAAATCAAAAAAGTTGATCCTTCTGTTATCGTCATCATTTTAACGGCATATTCGAATGTAAGCGATGCTGTTAAAGTTGTTAAAGAAGGCGCCTACAATTATCTTGAAAAGCCAATTTCATCTGAAAACCTAGTTGCTCTAATCAAGAGAGCTCTTAAGGCCAGATCACTCGTTGAGACATCGCTTTTTTCTTCGCCGAGACTTTCGCTGGGTGGTGATGATCAATTCGTTGGTGAATCACATGTCATGCAAAAAGTATTTAACGTTATCGACAAGCTCGCTAAGGTTAATACTCCTGTTTTGATCCGTGGTGAGTCAGGGACTGGTAAAGAACTTGTTGCAAAGGCCATTCACTATAACGGTCCTAGAAAAGATGCAAAATTTGTAACAATCAACCTTGCAGCTGTTCCCGAGAATTTAATTGAATCAGAACTGTTCGGTCACGAGAAAGGTGCTTTTACAGGTGCTTCTGAAAGAAAGCTGGGTAAGTTTCAATACGCTGACGGCGGGACACTTTTTCTTGATGAAATCGGGGATATCAGTCCGACAATGCAGGTTAAACTTCTTCGCGTTCTTCAGGAAAAAACATTTACTCCGATTGGATCTAACCGCGACATCAAAGTCGATGTGAGAGTTATTGCAGCTTCTCACAAAAATTTCGAACAAATGATCAAAGACGGAACCTTTAGAGAGGACTTGTTCTATCGTCTGAATGTTCTTCCTGTTTATCTTCCTCCACTACGTGAAAGAAAGAGCGATATTCCACATCTTGTGGATTATTACATTAAATATTTTAACAACGTTCACGCTCTCAATATCAGAGGCGTAACTGATGAAGCGAAAAATCTTCTTGTGAATTTTTCTTGGCCGGGTAACATTCGCGAGCTTCGAAACGTTATTGAGCACGCATTCATTATTGAATCATCAGATATGATCCAGGCGCCGTCATTACCGACAACGCTTAAAAACACTTCAGCGACTAAGGTTCCTGAGCCAGAAGAAAACGCTGATCTCGTAATTGATGTTGACGGAATTCAAGATTCTATCTTAGATATGAAGAGCGAAGCAGACTTAAAGCTTAATGATGGCTTTTCGTTCAACAATGTTCTTAACTCAAAAGAAATGGTCATGGACTTTCAGGTTGCAAAAGATCTTTTCGAGAAAGAGTTTATCGTATGGGCCCTGAGACAAAACCGTGGAAAAATCAATCAAACGGCATTGAAGGCAAATATTCCGAAAAAAACATTGCTTCGTAAGATTGAAAAATACGAAATCAATGCTAAGGATTACGTAAACGGCTAAGGGACTATGAATAGACTTTTTAAAATGAGTGTAATGATCGCAACGATCATCATCAGCGACCAAATCACTAAAGGCATCGTTCAGCAAAAGTTTGCATTGGGAGAAACAGTTCCTGTTATTCCGAACTTCTTTCACCTGACCTACGTGCGTAATCCAGGAGCTGCCTTCGGTATGCTCGGCTATGCTCCAGACTATATCAGAACGCCCCTGTTTTTTGCATTGCCGGTTATTGCTTGTTTTTGGCTTCTCTGGCTTATCTGGCATTCGCGCAATAAGAATTTCTGGCATTGCCTTGCCTACAGTCTCATTTTTTCTGGCGCTGTTGGAAATCTTATCGACAGATTCAGTATGAATTACGTTGTCGATTTTTTCGATTTCTTTATCGGCACTCATCACTTTGCGGCCTTTAATATTGCCGATAGTTCAATCACAATTGCAGCCATAATTCTTATTGTAGAGCTGCTTTTTTTCAGCAAGAAGAACGAGAACAGTGCTTCCGATCCTGTTTAAATCTTCCTTTTTCACTCTCTATGCTTATCCGCTCTTTATGGGGCTGTCATGGGGAGTGGGATACTATTTGACTCGTTATTTATTTGAAAAAAAGAAAGAAGATACTTCCAGGCTGTTAACTCTTTTTCTTGGTGTCTTTGTTTTTGCATGGATCGGTGCAAAAGTTTTTTTTCTTCTCTTTTCTTCACAAAATAAAATCTACCAATACATGTACGCTGACTATTTCTGGCTGGGCGGAGGTTTCGTTTTTTATGGTGGATTGATCTTTGGTCTGGGCTTTTATCTTATCTATAGTTTAATTTTAAAAAGATTCGACTTCCAAAAAAGTTATTTACTTGCCCCAGGTTTGATTTTCGGACATGCAATCGGACGAGTTGGATGTTTTCTCACCGGATGCTGTTACGGTTCACAGTGTGATTTGCCCTGGAAAGTCTTTATGGATGGAAGTTATCGTCATCCAGTTCAGCTTTATGAGGCTTTCTCTCTTTTTGTTCTAGGTTATTTCAGCTTGAAATGGGTAGACCATCAGGAAGCCCACAGAAAAGTTCTAAGCAATTATT
>DAIQAU010000048.1:0-1985 GCA_036781565.1 Bacteriovorax sp.
GATCAACCGGAAGCTTACGCTGCAATCATTGCTTCAGTGACAACTGGAACGATGAAGGATGCGACGGGGATTGTGGAATTCGATCCGGGATCTGGAAAAGCGAAAGCTTTTAAGGGCGCTGAGGCTCAGAAGTATATTCAAGGTTTGATCAATACGCTTTAAGATAAAAAAAAAGCCCTCTTTCGAGGGCTTTTTTTTTAGTTATCTACGTAAGATTTTAGTAGTTTTGCTCTCGACGGATGACGAAGCTTTCTAAGCGCTTTCGCCTCAATCTGACGAATACGTTCACGAGTTACAAAGAAATCCTGTCCAACTTCTTCAAGAGTGTGATCCGACTTCTCACCGATACCAAAACGCATACGAAGAACTTTCTCTTCTCTTGGTGTAAGAGTTGAAAGAACCGCGCGAGTCTGCTCAGAAAGAGTGATCGACATCACAGCGTCAGCTGGAGAGATGATCTTCTTATCTTCGATAAAGTCCCCAAGAGATGAATCTTCTTCTTCCCCGATTGGAGTTTCAAGAGAGATTGGCTCTTTAGAGATCTTTTGAACTTTTTTAACTTTATCAACCGGCAATTCCATTTTCTCAGCGATTTCTTCAGGAGTTGGTTCGCGACCTAGCTCTTGAATCAATTGACGAGATGTTCTTACCATCTTGTTGATTGTTTCAATCATGTGAACTGGAATACGGATTGTGCGGGCCTGGTCAGCGATTGCTCTTGTAATCGCCTGACGGATCCACCAAGTCGCGTATGTCGAGAATTTGTATCCACGACGGTACTCGAACTTATCAACCGCTTTCATTAGACCGATGTTTCCTTCCTGAATCAGATCTAGGAATTGAAGACCGCGGTTAGTGTATTTCTTCGCGATAGAAACAACGAGACGAAGGTTGGCTTCAACGAGTTGAGCCTTCGCTTTATCGGCTTTTGTTTCACCGTGAACGATAATCTTATAAACTTTTTCGATTTCATTGAATTCCATGCCTGCGTCGATTGTTAAACGACGTAGCTTTCTCATAACGTCTTCCTGATTTCTGATCAATTGCTCGATCTTCGCATCAGTAGTGAAGAGGTCTTTTGCAAGCTTTCTCTTGAAGGCATCGTCTTCCATTACTTTGTCATAAAGGACTTTGTACGCTTCAGCTTCACCAACTTCGAGGAACTTGAAGATACGATCTTGTTGATCGAAAAGTTCTTTGAACTGAAGGTAGTACTTCTTAACTGGCTCAACGAACGAGTTGATGATCTTTCTGTTGAAAGTCAGGTCAGCAAGTTCTGCTGAAATTTCGTCCATTAGTTTTTTCTGAGGAACATCAAGGGCCTTTAAAGTCCCGTCAGCTTTTTCAGTTTCAGCAAGGATGATCTGGATTTGATCGATAACGGCATAGATACGATCTTTTGTTTTCTTGATGTCTTGTGGAGTTGATTCATCATCGAGACCGCGAACAAGCTCTTTTACGAATTCTTGCGGGTTCTCTTGAGATTCAATTTTCTCACGAAGCTTCACAACTTCTTTCAAAGCGTGAGTAGAAGAAAGAGCAGAAAGGATAATTTCTCTTTCACCTTCTTCAATTTCTTTTGCGATAACAACTTCGCCTTCGCGAGTAAGAAGAGCGACAGAGCCCATTCTTTTTAGATAGAGTTTTACAGGATCTGTTGAAGCAGAACGAAGTTCAGCTTTTTCTTCGCGTGAAAGTGCTTCTTCGATGATTTCTGTACCATCAAGACGAATTCCTTCTTCTTCTTCGACGTCTTCAGTTGAAATATCTGTGACATCGATTTTGAGCTCAAGAATTCTATTCATGATTTCATCGATGTCGCTTGCGAGGACTACGCCAGCAGGAAGAGCATCGTTGATTTCTTCAGCAGTAATGAAGCTCTGGTCTTTTCCTTTCGTCAAAAGACGGTTGAACTCTTTTGAGTTCAGGAAAGCAGCAACAGCTTGTGAAATAGGTGTGGTCATTTTTTAGTGTCTCCGTTAACG
>DAIQAU010000048.1:2085-5243 GCA_036781565.1 Bacteriovorax sp.
GCGGAATAATCCGGACCACTTGTTAAATTTAAAATTACTGAAGCGTATTCGCTCTCATCGATTTCCAGAATAATTTTCTTAATTTTAACAATATATTTTTTTACCTCATCAGAGGTGACTAAATCAAGCAAATCAGCTAGTGCGCTCTCTGAGAAAAGCGCAGGAAGTTGGACTAGTTCTTGCACAACCAGCTTTTCTGTCTTGGTGAGTTTTTGATGAGGCTCACTCGGCGAATGGCTTTGCAATTTATGTTCCGAAAATTCGACTAAAGCATTTTCACCTTCAATGTTTTCGAAATTCTCCAATGAATGTTCAGCATTTTCTATTTTAGGTTTCGGTTGAAAACGCGCCTGATTTTTTTCTTTAGCCTCGATTCCAGCAATAAAATCCTGGTAGTTTTTTACGATTTGCGAAGCCTCAGAACGCAGACCGAGACGTTTAGCAAAAGCTACAACACGCTCTGTCGCAGAGAGATGAGATTTGAGCGGAGCGAGGACTTCGAATGCTTTATTGAGCAGTTCGAGTTTGCGATCGAGAACTTCTGGCAGTTTTTCTGGAAGAATTTTATTTAAAAGCACATCAAAGGCCGGCACAGCATTATCAATTTTTTCCTGCATGGCCAGAACGCCCTGGGCCTTAAGAAATTCATCAGGATCTTTTTCGGGAGAGAATTCAATATATTTAGCGACGATTCCTTTCTCAGCAAGCATGCTGTTGGCCCTTTCCATGGCCTTAAATCCGGCCGCATCTGAGTCGAGGGCCAGAAAAACATTCTTGGTCATTGAAGTCAGACGCTCGATATGGAACATCGTGATTGCGGTTCCCATACAGGCAACCGTGTTGTGAAATCCATTATTGTAGAGGGCAATCTGGTCCATATTTCCTTCAACGAGGATGACGGCATCCTTCTCTCTGATGGCATTTTTAGCAAGATGAAAGCCATAGAGGAGTTCGTTCTTCTTAAAAAGGAAAGACTCGGCCGAATTCATATATTTGGCCTTCTGATCGTCTCTTATTGCTCGTGAAGTGAAGCCGATTACCTGGCCGAATTGATCCCAGATGGGAAAGATGATGCGGTCTCTGAAGGTGTCATAATGAGACTCGCTGTTGTGCTTATCGCGTTTAATGAGCCCCAGTTCTTCGGCAGTCGCAATGGCGAACGCGCGTTCTTTTTCGTCGGGAATGGTTTTTAGATACTCGTACAGAGAGCTTTTATTCTGGGCAAATCCCAGCGTATAAGTTGCGGCGATCTCTTCATTGAGTCCGCGTTTTTTGATGAATTCATCATATGGCTGAAACTTATGAGTCGCAGCTGTTTTGCGGTAGAGTTGAGCGGCCTTGGTTAAAATCTTTCTTCCCATCTCGAACTTCGGATTGCTCTTCTTCTGTTCTTGATAAGATTCAAAATTGATTCCAGTTTTCTGGCAGATTTCTTTGAGCGCTTCGACAAAATCCACATTGCTGATTTTTTGAACGAAGGTAATGGCATCTCCGCCTGCACCGCAAGCGAAGCACTTGAACATCTTTCTATTGTCATTGACGTTCATTGAAGGCTTGGAATCATTATGGAATGGACAAACTCCAAGCAAAGCAGTGCCCGAACGTTTCAGAGAAACGTAATGGCCTATGACGCTCGAAATGGGAATCTCTTCCTTAATTTTTAACTTTAGCTCGTCTAGTGACATATTTATTTTTTTGCTTGAAGAACAAATGCTTTAATTTTGATTCCCTGCTGAAGGAAAATTCTTTCAAAGCCGGTCGTGTATTTGCAAAGCAAATGATCCGGGTGTTCCACTCTCATATCTTTGCTTTCCAGCAAAATATCGAAGAGTCCACATGCCTTGATTTCGCGTTCCATCCATTCAGCGTAATCGTCGTGATCCGTTTTGATGTAGAAAATTGCCCCTGGCTTTAAAACCTTGTGAGCAGCTTTCAAGAACGGCTCCTGAATTAATCTTTTTTTGTTATGGCGAGTTTTTGGCCATGGGTCAGGAAAGAAATAAAAAATCCCGTCGAGTTCATTTTCAGCAAATTGATACTCAATGCGCTCACCTTTAGCACGGAGGTAGCGAAAATTTTTATTTTCAAGTGATGATAATTTCTTGGCCAGCGCGAAGCTGCGTTTAAATCTGTAATCAAGGCCTACAAAATTATGATCGGGATGATCCACGCAATAATCCACCATGAAGTGGCCTGCACCGGATCCGATTTCAAGAAACAGTTTGCCGTCGCGTTTAAAAACGTCTTGATTCCAGCGCCCTTTATGCTCTTCAGATTCGTTGTCACGTAAAACGAAGTCTGAGAATTGGGCCAAGCGGTCATGATAGGGATTATCATGTTTGTACTTGAAATCTTCTTTAAAAGAATAATCCGTCATATATGCCTTTTTGTTTAAAGGAGTTAGCTACCAAATTTAGTCCTGCCTAGCAATGACCGTCGCGTGTAAAGTTTTCAATCTTTATTGTGGTTTTTGCGTCACGTGTCACAATCTCCAAAACAAACTTCTTTGGAGACTTTATGAAAACGACGCTACTTGCACTTCTAGCTTTAACATTCAGTATTCAAGCTAATGCGCAGGCCCCATCTCGTTCAGAAGAAAGTTTCTGTTCTGATCGTAAGGATGATCGATTTGTTAAAGACCTTGTGCTCGATTCTTCAAATTTAATGTCTTTTAGAAACCACGGTGGGATCGCGAACGGCGGAGTTTGCTGGTGGCATTCGAGATTTCAACGAAATGCGCTTTATTTAACTATCTACAAACCTCATTTACCTCGCCCATCTCTAGATGAAGCCAGAGAACTCATTAAACAAATTCGTGAGGCAAAAGACGTCATCGTTATCCCAGGATTCCGCAATTTTTCTGAGTTTTCTTCAGTCCATGAGGCACAAATCCAGCGCGAGCTTGAAAAGTGGCAAAAAGGGGACGGAGTTATTCGTTTTGCGTGGGTAAAGGGACTTTCCGGGACATCTTCAGTTGCTTCTGATGAATTAAAAAATATCATGGACCAGCTTTATGAAGAGGTCGAAGTAAAAAAGAATATCGCTTACAACAAACTTCAGTTCCCGGGCGTTGTGGCCCATGCGTGGCTGGTAGTTCATATGGAAAAAGTAAACGGCGGATATAACCTGGAAATTCTCGATTCCAATTTTCCTCGCAG
>DAIQAU010000048.1:5343-8321 GCA_036781565.1 Bacteriovorax sp.
AAAAAGTAAACGGCGGATATAACCTGGAAATTCTCGATTCCAATTTTCCTCGCAGTACTGAGATCTATCGCTACCGCGAAGGGGACGTTGAATTGAATTATCAGGGCTACTATAAATTTACGCCTTATTTGGAAAGAACAAATGAAATGGATAGAATCCATGAAGTGATTAAGAAAAAATGTTCCGATGAGTCTGTTGAAAAATTAGCCAACAAAAAACTAGCAAGACGATAAAAAAAAAGGGCCCTGAATCAGGGCCCTTCTTTTTTTAAGCTTTGAAATGATTCCTGACTGTCTGACAAACGTATTCCAACTCTTCCTTTGTAATATAAGCAAAACAGGGAAGGTTTAAGACGGCCTGAGAAATATAGTGAGCGTTTCCGTTATCGATTTTACCAGCGAGATGGCCGGTCGCTCCCGACTGAAGGCTCATCGCCCCAGGATAAATTGTCCCGTATCCGATGTTTGCTTTTTTAAGCGTTTCAATTAAAGCAGGACGAAGAGCCGGATCAATCATTCCCACTGCACAGTAACCGTTTTCTTTCACGTGAGAAGCGGCCATAACCGGTTTAAACGGCAATCCCTGAAGAGCTTCAGCGTAATACTTCACAGCGTTTCTTCTGCTTTCAAGTCTTGCTTCAATATGATCAAGAGAAAGTTTAAGGAAAAGTGATTCGTAAGCGCCGATGCGCGAGTTCCAGCCGATCATTCCGTGAGAGTAGTGATCCGTTCTTCCGTGGTTGATAAGAATTCTTGTTTTCTTTGCAAGCTCTTCATCATTTGTAAAAACAGCACCTGCATCGCCAGAAGCACCGAGAACTTTTGCCGGATAAAAACTAGTTGTCGAAATTAATGCACTCCCAAGAATGGATTCGCCCTTAATTTCCGTTCCAAAACATTGAGCACCGTCTTCGATAAGAAGAACATTATTTTCTTTAGCAAATTTTCTGATTTCCAGAGTATCTGGTGAAGCCCATCCGTAAAGGTGAACCATGATTGCTGCTTTTGGTTTGAATTCGTGAACAGCTTTTTTGAAAGTCTCAAGATCCCAATGACAAGTTTCACGGTGAACATCGACTGTTACCGGATTGGCACCGACGTTGACGACAGCTTCAAAAGTTGCCCAAAAAGTCATATCAGGAATCAACACGCGGTCATTTTTTTCAACGCCCACTGCTCTTAGAGCAATCTGAATAGCATCCGTTCCATTGGCACAACCAATTGCGTATTTTGCTTTGGTGACTTTAGAAAGTTCAGCTTCCATTTCTGCCACAATAGGTCCGCCGACAAATTGAGTCTTCTCAAAAAGAGTAGCAACACCACCGAGAAAATTTTCGCGGAATCCGTTTTCGAATCGATTTAATGTAATGAAAGGGACTGAAGTAATAGACATATTAAAACTCTCTTGTTTTTCAGAGGAATAGTAAATGAATTGATGGCATCATTGTCGAACTATTGAGAGGAAAAAACAAGACTAAAAAAAGGAGAGATTTAGCATCTCTCCTTTGAAGTTGTTTAGTTTTTAGAGTTGATCATTTCAGAAATAATCATAGCCGCTTTGCGTGCGAGCTTAGGATCTTTGATTTTCTCGCTGAGCAATTTCTTCATGCGGTCAATTTCAGCCTTATGAATCAAATTCTCAGTCGTCTCATTGGCATGAGCAGGTTTTTTCGGCTCAGGCTTCGGAAGAGGATTCCAGTTTTGTTTTTTATTAGCGCCCATAAATCAAATTAAGCAGCAACTTCAGGCTTGCGTCTGTAGTGTTTAGAAACTTTTTCCATGTGTTCTTCGATAACTTCGAATAGTTCAAGTTTTGTTGTATGTGGGTTCATTCCGTCTGGAAGAGCAGAGTAGATCATGTCACCTTTAACTTCAGTAAAAACGTACCAAGTAGAACCTAGTTTTTGGAAAAGAACTTCTGATGATTGGTGTTGTGTGTTTGATGTTGCTTTCATAATCTCCTCCATGAAATTGTGAGAAAGTCTCGTGCCTGTCTTATCGTGTGTGTTTGTCGAATCCTTAGACAATTTTTTTAAATCTTTCGGGGAGGCAATCTTTGCCTGTTTGTTTAATACCTGACCTGAACTCCCAGTAAAAAAGCAGCCTGTGGCTTAAAACTGCTTTTGATCTGATCAGGAGCTTCTGCGCTCCAGATTTCAGGGATAGTCAGTTGATCGCTTGTTTTTAATGTGTGGGCCATATTGAAATTAATATCAGCTCCCGCCAATAGATCTGTATTGGGAAAAACTTCCATCACTTGCGCGATCATGTTGGCGAATGGAGACATAGAAAATCCTGTGAACAAACGTTCTTCAGTCCCTTGTTCTGCGACCATTTTGATTGCGCGCTTGTGATAATTATAAGTGAAGCCCGTTCCAAGTGTTAAACGGTAGCGCTGGGTTTTATAGGCATCGTAAGTGAGTACAGGGCCAAGCTTAATCAGAGCACTCGATTCTTTGGAATGAGAACCGTTATCGAATTGAATGGTGTTGCCCGAAGTGTTTATCGCAGTTGTTATACCAAAATAATATCTGTCCCATCTGTCGAATGAAACTTTATTTGTCACATTAAGTTTCAATCCCATTTCAGAGGTGAAGTTCTGCTGGTGATAAGAGGAATTGTACGCATAAGAGGAATTAATATTCGGTGCAAAGGAAGCAAAGATGCTAGCGCGAAGAAAGCTGGTATCGTCAAAAGGATAAGTTGAAGGAATTGGTTCTTCGAGACGATAATCGGTCGGATCATGAGACAGGGAAACCGGCGTTTTGTATTCAGAAACATCATTGGTGATAAGTTTGATATATTTCGCTGGAATAAAAGCTACATTTCCAACGCGATCATAAGTCTGAACGAATGCGGGCAAGTCATTTTCTTGTCCGATTTCATTGGGCACATAGACCCGCGCCCCTTTTCTCAGTGTTTGCAGAACAGTTGAGCTCATTCGCGGTTCTTTTAAAAGCGGAGCTTCAAGAACGATGA
>DAIQAU010000048.1:8421-11136 GCA_036781565.1 Bacteriovorax sp.
AGAACAGTTGAGCTCATTCGCGGTTCTTTTAAAAGCGGAGCTTCAAGAACGATGACTACGGCATCGTAGGCAAAGGCCTTCGGTATCAAAAAAGAAATTAAAAAAAGGCGAAGCAATTTCATTAAAGGCTCCATTCAATTTTGTATCCAATAGTCGCACCGAAGGAGTTGAGCCCATATTCTTTGGGAGGCAATTCAATCGATTCGCGTGAAGTTTTCTGCAACTTTAATTCGTGATGACGGTAATGGCCTCCGAGCGAAAGGATTCCCACTGGTGTATGCCATTCACTTTCAATCCCAATATCAAACAAAAGAGCAGAATATTTATCTTCGTAGCCGGCAGAAATTCCAGAGTAGACCGGAGCGGTCTCAGCACTAAACAGACCTTTAATTTTCAGTTCATCGTCATTCAGAACATTGTATTGAAAAATAGGGCCGAAACTCAGAATGGAAATTTTCACCTGTTCAACATCGTTCTTCCAATAAGCACTTTGATAATTGAGAGTCAGACCAAAATTGAAAGGAAGTTCAGATATGTAAAGTGTTCTCGCTTCATAGCGATTCGACATCACGCTTTTGATTTCATCATTGTAAATATCATTCAGACTGGAGAGTCCCAGGCTGTCAAAATGCACACTGAACTGCGAATCAAAAACAGCTTTTTTTGATTCTGTCTTAAACACGCTTTTGGGAGGGTAGGTTTTTTCTGCATTCACATTTGGAAGCAGTCTGATGTCTTCCGCTATTTCAATCAGCCCGTCTGCATCTGTGAGAAAAACCGGTTTGCCGGAATTGTCGTAAACGTAAAACTGATCGCGCCTTTTTGGATCGAGCTCGAGAACTTTCACGTAAATTCCTTTTGAAAGGAATGATTCGGATTTATCTTTCAAACTAATGAGGCGTTTGCCAGGCTTGAAATAAACAGTGTAGGGAGCCATCTCAGCTGCGGAAAGTGGAAGAACGAAAACCATCATGAGCAGTAAAGCAAAGACTTTCATTTCAAAAACTCCAGAGCTTTTTTGAAAGCATCGAAGTTTGTCGGAAAGACAAAATGATCGACTTTGACTTCACCCACTGGAACCCATTTATAACTTTGATGTTCTTCTGAAAGCTGAATGGCAGGTTTTTTTTCAGGGTTGTAGAGGAAAACTTTTTCTTCCACATCGCTTCCCCAGCGATCGTGAAAATGAAAAGACATATCGATATCAATCACATTGTCGGCAATTCCAATTTCCTCGACCATTTCTCTTCGGGCCGCTTCTATGAATGTTTCATCATACTCAACGGAACCAGTTATGTTTTGAAATCCCTCGTCGTGATATTTTGCAAATTGCAGAAGGAGCAATTGATTCTCTGCGATCGTCACGACTTGTACTTTTTGCTTGAGCTGTTTAATGGTCATAATTGGAAATTTTAACATAATCTGACATTTCTAGACTCGAGTCATAAAAAACTGCCTAATTCATCACATTTCATAGGACCAACCAGGGTGAATTCATTGCTACATGTTGATCGAAATGATATATTTTGCCCCTATGGAAGAATTTATCTATCGAATTGCTATTTCGCTGCCGGGATTTTTATTGGCGATTGTTTGCCATGAAGCTGCCCATGCGTGGATGGCGTACCGTTATGGCGATCCAACTGCCAAGTACTTAGGCCGTTTAAGCCTCAATCCAATGGTTCATTACGACCTGGTCGGAACTGTTATCTTTCCGTTGATCGGAGCGATGATGGGCGGAGCCATGTTTGGCTGGGCCAAGCCCGTTCCGGTTGATTCGCGCAGATTTAAAAACGTCCGCGCCGGTGTCTTCTGGGTAAGTTTTGCTGGTCCGCTGGCCAATATTATCCTCACCGTTGTGTCATCCGTTTTACTGGCGGTGCTTTTAACTAAGGTCACTCCGGATTTCGCTTTCTACAAAATATTCAGCGATATGCTTCAGCAGTCGATTTATATCAACGTGCTTCTCGCCGTTTTTAACCTGATTCCATTTCCACCATTGGATGGATCGAAAATGGTTTCATCGTTGCTCGATTACAACCAGGCCCGCAAATATGAAGAGCTTCAGCGTTTCAGCTTTGTCTTCATTTTTATTTTGATTTTAACCCCTGTGCTCGGCTACATCATGGCGCCGGCATTTTGGATGAGCAATGTGCTGATGAATTTTTTCATCCACCTCATGGCTTCATTCTAATTTTTTAGGACGAAAATGTTAGATACAACAATTCAGGTTAAAACAGATCACTTCGACGGCCCATTGGGGCTTCTGCTTCTTCTTATCGAAAAAGAAGAAATGAACATCCGCGATCTCGATCTGACAAAAATCACTAAGCAGTATCTCGATTATCTCGCACAGATGCGCGATCTGAATTTCGATGTGGCAGGGGATTATCTTTTCCTTGCTTCAACACTCCTGCTTTTAAAATCTAAAGTCTGCATCACTGAAGAAGAAGCAAAAAATCTTGAGCTGGAATTCGGCGATGGGATGCATATCACTTCTCAGTCGGAACTTATCCGCCGTCTGGAAGAACTTCAGCTTTACCAGAAAATGTCCAAGAAACTTTGGGATCTTGAGAAGAAAGGTCACGAGATTTTTGTTAAGCCAAAAGTCGACCGCAAGGCGATTGTGAATTCAATTCTCACGCCGATGGATCTGAACTCTCTGACAATGACTATGGTCGATTTCCTTTTCCGTCAGAGAAGAAAATACACTGT
>DAIQAU010000048.1:11236-15462 GCA_036781565.1 Bacteriovorax sp.
CTCTGACAATGACTATGGTCGATTTCCTTTTCCGTCAGAGAAGAAAATACACTGTCGTTAAACGCGACAGACTTTCAATCAAAGAAAAATTGAAATTCCTTAAGTCTAACCTGAAGCTCGGAGAACAAACTACGTTTGATTATCTTCTTGAAGCTGACGGAAAAGCAGAAGAAGGAAAAGACCCGACAGACAATATCGTAATCACTTTTATTTCTCTTCTCGAGCTTGCTCGTCTGAAGAGAATTAATGTTTTTCAAAACGAAGATCGCAGCACTATCTACGTCAATGTTGTTCGTTCACTCGAAGATTTTGATGTTGAACAAGCTAACGGCTTCGAAGATGAGCAACCGACTCAACCAACAGCTGAAGGCGCAGTGGTGGATATTGCAGCGGCTCCAGTAGATGAAAAACTAGTGATCGAAGATTTAGGTGAATTCCAGGAACCCGCTTTAGAAGAGATTCAAGGTGAAGAGAAACCTGCAGCGAATTTATCTGAAGAAGAAATGTTAGAAACTTATGGCGAACTTCTGACAACACCGGAGAGTGTTGATGAAGGTTCGAAATTAATTCAGTAGGAATTGAGAGGACACACACATGGATCAGAACAACGAACTTAACTTCACTCATCCGGATGATATCGAGTTGGCGGATAGATTTCCTTCTGAAGAGGATCTTGAATTTCCAACAGAATTGTCGGCGGATGCTGTTGGCTCTGCAGAAGTAACTGAAGAAGCTCCGGCGACGGCAGAAGAAGCAGTGGCAGCTGAAACGGAAATGAATATGATCCCAGACGAGCTTCTATGGCAAGCTCGTACCGGCTTAAACCTTGATACTCTTTGTGGCGCGATTGAAACAATCATTTTCATGAGCGATAAGCCTGTCTCAATTCAAAAAATCAAAGCTCTGATTGATGAAGATATGCCTTTAAAAGTTATTCACGAGGCGCTTCAACGTCTTCAGGCTGAGTACGAATTAAAGCACCACGGTCTTCGTCTTCTCGAAGTCGCTGAAGGCTATCAATACAGAACAAAAGCAACGTACTCAAAATACGTTCAAGATATTTTCAAAATCAACTCTCTCGTTCTTTCTCCAACGGCGCTGGAAGTTCTTGCGATTCTCGCTTACAAACAACCAGTTTCAAAAGTTGAAGTCGACAAGATCAGAGGTGTCGATAGTGGACACATCGTTCGCGCACTAATGGATAAGAGACTTGTAAAAGTTGTCGGCCGTTCAGATGAATTAGGTCGTCCGGTTCTTTACGGAACAACTCCAGAGTTCCTGGAAGTGTTTAACCTTCCGGATCTTTCAGCTCTTCCACCTGAACACGCGCTCGATGAAATGTCCCGCGCTTCATCTGTTGGTAAAATTGCCGACATTAAAACGCTTGTTCACGACGGTGACAAAGCTCGCTTTAAATTTGATGAAATCGATGAACTTGATGAACTTTCAGAAGCTATCAAAAATATCTCTTCTGAAACAGATTTTACTGCTTCACTTAAAGTTGAAGAGAAAAAACGTCTTTCAGCTGAAGGCGAAGAAATTAAATCTGCTTTTGATTTATTAGAAGAGTTCGTTAATAAGAGACTTATTTCTGAACAAAATAAACAAGCAATCGAATCTCTTCTCACAACCAACGTGATCGAACCAAAAGTTATCGACGATCTGGAAGCAGGACCATTCAATACTCCTGAACTTGATGAAGAAGGCGAAGAATTCCAGATGATCGATCTGGATACTGGATTGCCTGTTGATCTGGCGGATTTCGCAGAAGAAGATGATGGTCTTGGATTCGACGACAGCCTGATTGCTGACGGTGAATACGATATTGTTGTTGATCTGGAATTCGACACTGAAGAATCAGAAGAAGAAGCGCTTTCTAAGGCCCTCGATGCTGCCTTTGAAAACCTGACTGGCGAATCGCTTGATAGCCGTCTTTCTGATGAAGAATTCGCTTTCGGTGGCGTGCTCGATGAAAAGAATAAGGAGCTGGATGAGCTGACTGAAACCGTGATTGAACGCGGCCAGGATCTGGATCTGGATCTTTCGTTCTTAAAAGACGAGCTAAATACTAAAGATCACGAATAGAAGAACTAAAATCTCTGCTTCTTGACATAGTATGGACCGTGTCATAAAACCGGTCCATACATTTATATAAACCTTAAACCGCCGTGATGGCAGATTGGAGGACACAATGGCTGTAAAGTCATCGAAATCTAAAGCTAAAAAATCTCAAAACTCAGAAGACACAGACAACAAATTTGAAATTCGTCTTCAAAAATTTATCGCTGATTGCGGTATTACTTCTCGTCGTAAGGCTGAACAACTTATCACTCAAGGACGTGTCACTATCAATGGCGAAGTGGTCATGGAATTGGGAACGAAAGTTGATCCTAACAACGATATCGTTCTTGTCGACGGACACCTCGCTGATTTAGCGGCCGTTGATCAAGTGTATTTAATGCTTCATAAGCCTCGCGGATTTGTGACGACGTTAAACGATCCGGAAGGACGTGAAACAGTTATGGATCTTGTAAAAGATGTAACTGAAAGAATCTATCCAGTTGGTCGTCTCGATTATCTTTCTGAAGGTCTTCTCATCATGACAAATGATGGAGAAGTCGCAAACATGATCATGCACCCTAAGTTCAATGTAACTAAAGTGTATGAAGTAAAAGTCTTCGGATCAGTGACTGAAACTATTTTGAACAAACTTCGCGCTGGTGCTTACCTTGAAGAAGGTTTCGTAAAACCAACTTCAGTTCGAGTTATTAAGCAACTTCCAACAAAGACATGGCTTGAGTTCAGATTGAACGAAGGTAGAAACAGAGAGATTCGTCGTCTTTGTGAAGCCGTTGGTTTGACTGTTGATAAACTAAAACGTCTTGCAGTTGGAAATCTTACGATCGAAGGTGTTGCTCCAGGTAAATACAGATTGATGTCTAAATCTCAATTGCTCAATTCAATTGGATTAAATGACGACGGAACTCTTAAGAAGGTTGCTAACGCTGAAGGATTTGTTTCTTCTAAGAAGACAATCGATCTTAAGAAAAAACGTCCTCAACCGGGGACTGTTGCTGATGATGAAGCTTTCAAAAAATTCAGAAGAGAGACTTACTTCGAATCGTTGAAACAAATTCAGGAAAACAAAGCGAAAGTTTCTGACAAGATCACGAAACTTGAAGAGCAAGTTTATATTGAAGAACAAGCTTCTTACGTTGAAAGAAGAAAGAAAGTTGAGAAAGTTAAAGCGACGATTAAAAATAATAATCTTCAAAGAACAAAGTTCAGATCATAAAAAAAGAAAGGCTCCTTACGGAGCCTTTTTTATTTCGTTTTTTCATCTGCCTTCGGGTTACCCAACATCAGCATTTGCTTTAACGTTCTGTCCATCCCATCAGTCGATCCGTCGAGCATGATCATGTTTCCTTTACCGTATTCAGCGAAATGCTTAATAGCATCGGTCCACATCGAAAAGAGAATAACATTGGCATCGAGACCGGCATCGCGTGCGCTTTCAGCGGCCTTGCTCATACCAACTGCAACTTCTTCGCGGAAGAGGGCCACACCTTGACCACGCAATTGTGAAGCTTCTTTTTCTGCTTGAGCAGCAATTCTTATTGCGGCACCTTCTGCTTCGGCTTCTTTGGTTTTTCTGATCAAGAGTGCCTGTCCTTCGTTTTCAGCAGCGGCGCGAAGGTTTTGAGAAGCTACAACCTGGGCCATTGAGCGCATGATTTCATCATCAAAAGTGATGTCGTTCATTTGAAGGTCGATCAGATGATAACCCCACGATTCAAGCAAGCTGTCGACGTGTTCCTTGATTGTGTCGATCAGTTCACGGCGAAGAAGAAGAATTTCATTTTGTTTTTTAGTCGCTACAAATGAACGAACTGAGCCTTCAACTGTTCTGGTCAAAGCCTGCATCAAGCTCGCCTGGTTGATGAATTTGAAAGCTACGTTTTTAATCGTCTCTTCATCCTGATTCATAACAGAGTAGAGGAGCATGGCCTTGAAGTTAACGTTCGCCTGATCGAAAGTAATCGCAGCGAATTGCATTTCAAGCGACTGATTCTGCACAGAGATTTTTCTCGTCACAACTTCCAGAAGAGGGATTTTGAAATTCAATCCTGGGAGCATGATACGTCTGTATTTGCCGAACATTGTGACAACTCCGACGTACCCTTGAGGGACCGTAACAAAAGAAAAGAAGACTGCAGCACCGATGA
>DAIQAU010000049.1:0-1964 GCA_036781565.1 Bacteriovorax sp.
AATAATAAACAAGACAAAGACTCGTCTCATTCAAACAATGATCTCATTGGAAAATTGAGTGAATCGCTGAAGTCTGTCTTCAAAGAAATTTTTTAATTTTTAAGAAAAACGCTTACGGAGGCTCCTTATGTTCGAAATTACTGATGCTGATAATACAAGATTAAACGGCGCTCGCATTAAAGTTGTCGGAGTCGGCGGCGGCGGTTGCAATGCTGTAAACACAATGATTCGCTCAGGACTTTCTGGCGTAGAGTACATCGTAGCAAACACAGATGCTCAGGCCCTGAACATTTCACTTGCTCCAACAAAGATCCAGCTTGGCGGTAACGTGACTAAAGGTCTTGGTGCTGGTGCAAACCCTGAAATCGGAAAGAAAGCTGCTCTTGAAGACTACGAAAAAATTTCAGAAGTTCTTAAAGGCGCAGATATGGTTTTCATCACTGCTGGTATGGGCGGTGGTACAGGGACAGGAGCTGCTCCGGTTATTGCAAAACTTGCAAAAGAACTTGGTGCTCTTACTGTTGGTGTAGTAACGAAGCCATTCGTTTTCGAAGGAAAGAAAAGATTTAAACAAGCTGAAGAAGGGATCAGAAATCTTGAAGAAAGTGTAGACTCACTTATCACGATTCCTAACCAAAGACTTCTTTACCTTGCTGGTGAAAACCTTTCATTAGTAGATACATTCAAAAGAGCTGACGAAGTTCTTCTGAACGCAGTTCGCGGTATTTCTGATTTGATCAATAACACTGGTCACATCAACGCTGACTTCGCTGACGTTTCTACAGTTATGGCAAACAAAGGCCTTGCTCTTATGGGTACAGGTTCAGCAGCTGGTGCAGGCCGAGCAATCAAAGCAGCGACAGAAGCTATTTCTTCTCCGCTTCTTGAAGACATCTCAATCAACGGTGCTACAGGTATCATTATCAATATCACTGGTTCTGATACACTTACTATGCACGAAACTAACGAAGCAGTTACTCTTATCATGGAAGCTGCTGATGAAAACGCTGAAATCATCTTCGGTACAGTTATCGATAACAACTGCGGCGACGATGTTAAAGTTACAGTTATTGCTACTGGTCTTGGTGGACAAATCAGAGCAAGTGCTTCGCACTTCTCTTCTGTCTCAACTTCAGCTCCTCAACAAACTGTTCAGGCCGCTCCAGCAGTTCAAGCTGCTCCAGTTGCTCAGCCAGAGCCAGTTTATGTTGCTCCAGTAGCTCAACCTGAACCGGTTTACACAGCTCCAGTTCAAACTATCCAAGCTGCACCTGTAGCACCAGCTGCTCCAGCTCAAGAAGAAAGAGATATTTTCGCTCCAAGAAGAGCACCAGCAGCACCAGCGGCTACAGCAACTCCAGCAGTTGAAGATGACCGTTCAGACTTCGATCGTTTCATGAATGACAGACAAGCTTATGCTGCTTCAAAAACTCATGATGACGATGCAGTTACTCACACTAACAATGCTTCTCAGTCAGAAGAAAGACCTTCTCGCTTGATTCAATCAATCAGAGATGCAGCTAACCGTTATGAAACTTCTGCGCGTCCAATGTCTTCTTCTGCTCCAGCTCCAAAAGCTGAGCCAGAGTTAAACAGCAGAGCAAAATCAATCGCTGAAAAACTTGGTTTCATCAACTTTGATGAAGATGAGTTCGACACTCCATCTTACCTTCGTAAAGAAGAGAAGACAGAAACAGCTCGCCCAGCTCACCGCGATTTTAAAAACATCGATCTTTAATTTAGTAAATTTGTCCTACTGACAATGAAGGCCCCGGTTAACTACCGGGGCCTTTTTTATTTTGGCAATTGTGCTAGATTTTAGTCATGAAATTAGTTTTCATTCTCTTTGCAGGGCTACTATCCCGGTCCGTTTCAGCAGAAATGAAGGATGATCTGTTTCAATATAAAAGATGTTATTCTCAGTTCGTAAGAGAAAGAATTTCAGATGACAATTTTTTACTCAA
>DAIQAU010000049.1:2064-8366 GCA_036781565.1 Bacteriovorax sp.
GATGTTATTCTCAGTTCGTAAGAGAAAGAATTTCAGATGACAATTTTTTACTCAAGGCCATTTCGGAAAAAAAGCTTAGTGGGAAAGATGCATGCCTCTCATTGATCACTTATCGGAATAAAAAAGTTCTCAAGACGTTTCAGAGTTTACATCGACAGTGGTTTCCTTCGTATGACCTAAATATCGCCACACAGGATTATACCGCGACAGATTTTTATGACGTTAATGAAATGGGCTACCATCTCACGAATGCCCTATTTAATTCACATACCCCTTTTTCCTCCATCGTCACAAACCCTGATAGTTTTGCAGGTGTTAGAGGAACGCATGTTCAACCAAAGTTTTTGTACGAAGATGGGCTGGCAACAACTTATGAGAGATTTGGAGACAGAAAATGGAATCGCGGCGATGAGAATAATTCATGGAAACCTAAGCTTGTAAGTTTTGGAACTCTTATTGCCTTAGAGTCGAATACGGGAAATAAAAATTTCCTTGTGAAGAATAAAACCGAGCACGATGCAAATAAATCACTGGGAGCTGGAGTCATTGGAACGATTCCCTACATCCTGATGAATAGCGGTCAGGGCGAAAAAGTCATGGATGGAGGACTTAAAGTTCACCGTCGTTGGTCAAAATCAATTCTCAATGATCTTTTATGTAGAGACCTTCCAGTTGTAAAAAAGGAAGATGCTCTCTCTTACGTTGATAAAAAAAGTCCGATTGCTTTCAGGAGAAAAGTGGAATGCATGCAATGCCATGTCTCAATGGATAACTTTGCAGGCGTTATCAGAAATGTTGAACTCTATAACACAGACAAGGATGGATTTCAGCGAAACACCCTGCGCGGAGCTTTTGTTCATAAGATTAATCCCAGGTCAGGAAAATACTTTAACCAGTCAACTGATGGACGAATTCTCTTCAGAAACTACAAAGACGAATTAATTGATGCAAAGTTTTCCAACATTGCCGATGTTGGAAAATGGATAAGCACTCTTGATGATTTTTACGTCTGTTCGGCGAAAAAATATTTCTCGTTTTTCACAGGTGAAGATGTGGATTTGTTGAAAAAAAGTGATGAAAAAGATTTCGTGGTTCAACTGGGGCTCAGTTTGAAAAAACATCAATCTGCCAGACAGCTGGTCAGCGATATTATTGAATCGGATTATTATAAAAGACGATGATAACAAGAAGAAAATGGATAGGAATGATGGCAGGTGCAGGAGCTTTAACAGCTCTGACCTCACCTGGCCGCAGACTTCTGGAAAAAATTGTTCATGACAATGCTCGAAGCGATTTATTCCGCCCGCAGTTGCATGAAACTCGTAATTACGTACAGATAAATTTGTACGGAGCACCTTCTCGCTTATCTTTTGACTCTCTCTTGAAACCTTATGACGATTCACTTTTTATCCCTCACCCGTTTGTGGCAAACAGAATAGTGAAGCAGGATAAGGACGATAAAAGTCGCTTTGAGCTCGAATACTCGACAACCAAAATACACGGCTTAAACTTTCCTTATCTCTGGAATGAAACAGTTCCCGGCAGTGACGGAAGTGTACGCAGGCTTTCTGATTTGCTGGAGAATTCACTCTTCATAAGAGGCTGTCGTCTTGATTTTGAAGGCCATCCACTTAACGGAATTCAGCAAATATCACCCGTTCAAGGGGGACTGTCACTTAATGGTGTTATTGGCGATCATTCAAAGTCCTTTATTTCTTCTGTGAGTGTTGGCAGCAATCCTGTCACGCGTGCTTTTAAGTCTGAAAAAAGTTTATTGCTTGAGGTTCCTCCCGGCGAAAACAACTATGCAGATTATATTTTAAAACCATTTCTCCTGGAGGAAGTGGATCATCTGCTTTCAGATGGACGTCTTCCGGCCGCATTTGATGAAATTGCCAAAAACTATCCAGTAGAATTCAAAGACATTGCAGAATTGCGAAAACAATCGCTGAAGTATTTTCAAAAAAACATTGATAAATTTACACATGAATTTTCCAGACTTCAGGCTAAATATACTCTGCTGATAAAAAATGCGATTGAAACGAATGAATATTTTAATGTCCATTCGCCTGGTCTACCTCTAATGGTTAACGGGAAAAAAACGATAAAAGAAATTCTGGGACCATTTTCAGTTGAAGAAAAATTTTTCCCAGAGATCGACTTACAAAACTTTGTAAAAAGCGGTGAGTTTAATTACTGGGCACAAGAGTTTGCACTCTGTGAATTTCTCCTTGTGAATAATATCTGCCAATCCGTCCTTATTTGTCCGCCGAAGGAAACTGGTGATTTAATCACAAGCTGTAAATCAGCTGGTGCATTAAACTTTCAGCATATAGAAGAAATTTACAATCCTCAGACTAACAAAACAACTTTGAGCCTTAAGAAGAACAGTGAATTGAATAAGTTCCACCAGACTTTTCCAATGGATGCTCACGACACTGGAGTCTTGTTCGATGTTCTTACGACTAAGCAGTTTTTCAGAGCGATATCGACATGTCTTTACGAATTAATTTCCCAATTAAAGAAGACCAAGATCAATGATAAAACACTTTTTGACGAGACGGTGATCCATATCGCGAGTGAGTTTGACAGAAATCCTTCGCAGGATGGTTACGGTTCCAGCCATCTACCTTTTTCAAATCCGACCAGTATTTTCTCAGGATGTTTAAAAGGACCTGCAGTCATTGGAAATATATATGCAGGTACACTTAAGAAAAATGACGAAGAATATTTTGGTACTCTTGGTGTCGGTGCTCCGGTGAAAGAGCTGGGTACTGCTATAAAAATAGGCAATGTTTCTTCCACTCTTTCGACTCTTCTTAGAGTCAAACCTATCGTTAAAAGAGATCCCACATTAATTGATGAACGAACCTATAGGCCGATCATCGAGAGAGCGCAAAACATGGAAGGTATTTCATGAAATACGTTTCGTTTATTTTTTTCATCAGCTTCAGTGTACAGGCGCGAACTCACGTTTTTGCAGACCGATATTATATCTCATCCGTTCTTGAATATGTTTTTGGTCCAGGCGCAAAAAAAGTCATTACTCAGAACGTTTTAATGAATGGCAATGTCTTTGGCGGACCTTGCGATGTTTACGAGCAAATACGGGTCGGAAAAAATGAATTTGCCAACCCGGAAAACACAAGATGTTTCAAGGGAAAGCAGGAATTCAATTATCCAGTTCACTCAAAACCAAGTCTCATGCGCGAAGCTTTGATGATTAAAACCTGTCGGGCTTTGATTGAAAATGAAGTCACTTTTGAGTTTGCTAAAAACAGGGCGGGTGGAATTACATCTTTAAATTCAGCCTATGTAGAGAGAGTAGAATCTTTATTTGACCCGAACTACAGAGTAGATGAAGCTCGCGCCAAAGAAATTCTAGATAAAGCAAATGACTATTTTTTTCAGGAAAAAAAGATGAAATTTCTTCTTTATCAAAGCTGCATCTATCCAAGATGGCAGCTCATTTAATGTGAAATTTCCAGATGTTTAAAGCGCTCAAGCTCTTTCGATAATTCATCAACATCTTCTTCGCGCACGTTGAGTTGGATAAAAGACTCAATAAAATCTTCTTCAACATTAATTTTATAATGAGTGATTACAAAACTCGGAATGGCCTTCTCTTTCCACATATCTCGCTTGAAGTTGTAAATGAACAGTCCCTCTTCAGGTGTATCCGGCGTTGTTCTTACATCCGTGATCTGTTTCCACTTACTGTTGGCAAAAATGCGGAAGTGGTCACGGCAAAAATGCATGCTCTCATGTTCAATTAAACAGTTTTCGCAAAAGACTTCTTCACAGATAAGACATGACCCTACAGATTCCTGATCGGGGTGGTTGTGACAGGTGAATTTTTCAACAATCTTATCGGGACGTTTAATGTGGGCAAATTTATCGGTAGCCTGAACCACTTGGGGCTCAATCGGTGTGACCGGATGGGATGGCATCTGTTTGTTGGCCATTAATAGTTTGTACAGAATGAATATCATTCCTCCCATCAACAATATGATGATGAAAAATAAAAGGCCAATGATGGCCATTGAATTTTCCTGTATAAACTGATTCATAGAACGTGCACAAACGTTTGAGGTTTATAGCCCAGGATCTGATCAAAATATTTTCTGATGGCGATTCTCAGTTCTTCTGTAGCGCGATCCATATCTTTAAATTTCACTTGCACAAAATAATTTTCAAGAAAGCGTCTGAACTTTTCTTCATTTTGTGTGACTAATAAAGGCAGTCCCTGAAATGTGAAAGAGTGAGATTCAACATCGGATAAATTTTTAGAAAGCTTGAGTGAAAGAAAAACAGCTCCATTGCCTGCAAGTTTGCGACGCTCACTGATTTTTTCTCTTTCAAGAACTAATTGTCGCCCATGAATGATGACAGGCTCATGTTTTTCACCTTGTATCATCTCAACTTTATAATCTTTCCCAATGTGCATTTCATCAAAGTTCAGGAAATAATGTGGAACAGATTGTGGAAAACTCTGTTTAATATAATCTATATGCTCGCGGATAAAATAAGTTTCACCGTGAATGGGAACAATGTCAGTGGCGTTAAATTTTTCATAAAGCTGGTGCAGATCTTTTCTTCCCGGGTGACCCGAGACATGGATTAATTTATCTGCAGCAGTGATAACAGTACAGCCGATTTCTGAAAGCTTATTTACGAGCATCCCGATTTTCTTTTCGTTACCGGGAATGGCTTTTGAACTCAACAGGACCAGGTCATCCGGACGTGGCTTAAAGGTTGAATCCTCACCAATGCAAAACCTTCGGAATGTTCCTCTAAAATCTCCCTGACATCCAGAAAGCAGAACGACAACATTCTCGTTGTCAGCAGTAACAGAATCCGGCATTTTCACAACGGCGGAATATTCTGGAATCATGCCCAGCTCGTTAGCCGTGTTCAGATAGCCAATCATTGAGCGCCCGTGGGGAACAAGTTTGCGGCCATGTTTTTTACAGAGTGAAATGAAAGTCATCAAACGATGAATATTTGAAGCAAAACAAGTAATAAAAATTCTTTTTTCGGCGTTTTCAAAAATTTCATCAAAAACCGGTACAAGGTCCGCTTCAGAAGGAGTTTCTTTAGTGGAGCTTGTGATGTTTGTACTATCAACGAGAAGTATCTTTCTAGTACTTTTTTTAGTGAGCTTTTGCAGCTTCTCAAAATCAAACGGTCTTTCATATTTTGTTTTAAAATCAATTTTAAAATCTGAAATAAAAAATAAGCTAAATTCTTCTTTATGATCACGAAGTAGTAATCCAACCGTTTCGGGAATTGAATGATTGACATGAATTGGATCAATCGTAAAATCATGGAAGCCGAGTTGGTCAAATGCCCTGTATTCGGTAATTGGATAAGGATTGTGAAGGGCCTCAAGTTTTTTTCTGATAATCCCGGCCGTAAAAGCTGTCGCCAGAATTTTTATTTCGGGAAATTGCTTGATGACGTGGAAAATAGCCCCAATGTGATCTTCGTGACCATGGGTGATTACCAGGTGAGTAGGTTTTGGAATCGTCGTCAGGTCAGGAATCAGATAATCGATTTCAAAAAAATCTTCGTAGGGAAAGAGTATTCCTGCATCGATCAGGATTGTATCTTTTTCACTTTGAATAAGGGTCATGTTGGAACCGATTTGTCCAATTCCTCCGACCGGCTTAACTTTTAAAAAAGGATTTTTCATCTTCTACCTGTCTTTTTTACGAGTGTCTGCAGTTGATTAACTTTAGCCGCAAGAATTCCTGCTGCAATATCTGTTTCTTCCCCGACAATGAAGTCTGCAAACTGTCTCTGTGGATCAAGATACTTTTGGTACATTGGTCTTACTGTTTCATAATACTGGGTTATAACCGAATCAAGAGAGCGTCCTCTTTCTTCGACGTCGCGATGTAATCTTCGGATGAACCTTATATCTGCTTCTACATGTAGGAAGGCAGTAATGTCGCAAATTTTACGAATGTCTTCATCGTAAAGTGAAAAGATCCCTTCAAACAAGACGACTCTTGAAGGTTTCACAGTCATTGTTTTTTTAAGGCGTGCGCTTTTTTTAAAATCATAAAGTGGAGCTTCAATTGATTTCCCACTTTTTAAAATCTGCAAATGCTTTCTCAGCAATTTCCAGTCAAAGGCATCCGGATGGTCAAAGTTCGGCTGACCATTGGAAGTTTTTAGTTCCTCGGGAAGCTTGTGGAGATAATAGGAATCCATGTGAACGACGGAAATATCTTCTGCGACCTCTTTTCTGACTTTGTCTGTGAAAGTTGTCTTTCCTGAGCCGGAGCCGCCGCAAA
>DAIQAU010000049.1:8466-12837 GCA_036781565.1 Bacteriovorax sp.
ATTTCAATGAAGAGATGCAATTTCAATGCAGGGCCTGCAGCTCTTTTGAAGAACGCTTCGAGGGCGATAAACAAATTCTGAAATTTCATTTGAAAAAAGATCAGACCTTTCATGATGGAACGCCAGTAGAAGCAGCGGATGTCGTGCGCTCCTGGGAATATTATGCAAAAAACAAAACGATTGCTTCAACTTTTGCAGATTCTTTTGAAAATCTTCGTGAGATGAGAGTTCTCGATAAACATACATTAGAAATAGTGTTCTCCCCTTTTTCGCTGGAAAATGCTTCAAATCTTGGCTTGCTGAAAATATTGAAACTGAAGAAAGCTACCGGTGAAAACCTGGAGCCTGGAGACGTGATTGGGTGTGGCGATTATTTTTTAGATAAAATCTCTCCCCTTGAAATAGTCGTTAAGCCAAGAGACCTGTCGAAGAATACTTTTGTCTTTAAAGTGGTAAAAGATGAAACAACCCTGGCGCTTAAATTAATCAATAAGGAAATTGATTTGTCGGTGGCGAATATGTCTCCCCGAAAAATAAACTGGCTTAGAGAAAGGGCAGATCAGCTCCAGGTTTGGGAAATTCCCAGCGGAAATTATCAATACATGGGAATGAATTTTAAACGCGACAAATTCAATGATCTCAATGTGAGAAAAGCCATTTCACATCTAGTGCCCAGAGAGGATTTGCTAAAGTATAAATTAAAAAACACCGCAGTTCTTTCAAGTGGCATGTTTTCTCCGGCCTTTGCTGAGCTCTATGAAAAAGGAACAATAGATTCATATGATCCAAAAGCAGCAGAGACTCTTCTTCTTGCGGCCGGATGGAAAAAAAACAAAAAAGGAATTTTGGAAAAAAACGGTGAGATTTTTGATATAGACTGGAAGGTCAGCAATAACAAATCCAGCATTGAAGTGGCAGAAGTCATGCAACATTATCTGGAAAAAGCTGGATTCAGAGTCAATATCAGTATTCAAGAATGGGGAACTTTTATGAGTTCCTTTAAGAGCGGAAATTTTGACATTGTCGTGGGTCAATGGATTGGGTTTACCGGGCCGGATATGATGAAGTTTGTCTTTCACTCAAAAAGTACTCCACCCACCGGCGGAAATCGCACAAGCTACAACAATCCGAAATTTGATAAAGTCATAGATGCTGCTGTTACAGAAACCAATTCTGTGAAGAGAAAACAACTATACAAGCAGGCACTGGATATTATAAATCAGGACTACGCTTATATAAATTTATGGCATCCGAACATTATCTGGGTTGGAAGTCGTTGCTTAAAAAATCTTACGCTAGAACCAACTGGCGGCTTTTATCCGCTGTTGAATCTACAAAAAAGTCATGAGGGAAACTGTGCCAAACACTAATACTGAAAATAAAAAGTTCAATTTTGTTCTTGTTCAATATACCCGTGACAATGTGGAGCTAGCGGAACATATAAACGCCTACGCACTTGAAGATTTTGAATGCGACGGTATCGAAGAGTTTGCTCTTGAAGAAGCAAGGGTTGATGAAATTTTGGGAGAACGCGCTTATTCAGGTGGTGATGTTCCTGAAAGCCTGATTGATGAAGTACAGGCCGCAACTCTCGATCAGGACACGGTCACATACAAATATTTTTTCTATCAAGGTAACTTTGATGAAAACGCAAAAGATTTCGTCACCTTTTTAAAGCAGAACTTTGCAAACCTACCTCTTTATGAAGCTCAAAAGGATTTTGAGGATTGGAATGCAGAATGGAAGAAATTCTATACGCCCATCATTGTTTCGAGCAGACTGGAAATTATTCCAGAGTGGCTTAAAGAAACCCGCGAAAGCAGTCCTGCAACAAAGGTTTATATTTATCCCGGAATGGGCTTTGGAACGGGAACTCATGAAACAACTTATCTGTGTCTTGCTCTGTTTGATAAAATTAGCGAGCAGATAGATGAAAAGTCTCCTTGCCTTGATTTCGGTTGTGGATCAGGTATTTTGGGAATTGCAGCTTTAAAAACTAAAAATATGCCGACGCTTTTCTGCGATATTGATAAAAGCGCACTTGATAACTGTGTACAGAATATTGTTTTGAATTTCGAAGGAAAGAATCTTGAGGGAACTCAACTTGTCATTAGAGAACGATTCAAAGCGGACAAACAATACAAAGTTGTCTTTGCCAATATTCTTGAACACGTTCTCCTTCTGGAAAAAGAAACTCTTTTAAATTCTGTGGAAAAAGGCGGCTATCTGATTGTTTCAGGTCTCTTGAATCATCAGGTAGAAAATATTGTTCGAAATTATCCTTTGAAAAAAGTGGAAGTCCTCTCTAAAAATGATTGGAGTGCAATTTTATTCCAGGCGGTTTAATCAATGCGAGCTATTTTCCATCCTTTCGAAGACATTGCAGGATCCATCCTCATCAACGATGAACAAGCAAAACACTTGCAGGTTGTGAGAATTAAATCCGGAGAAGAAGTTTTAGTTTTAAACGGGAATGGGCGAAAAGCTTTTACAACAGTAGGACTAATCACCAGGAATTCAGTCGAACTTCTCGTTTCAAAAGTCGAAGCAGAAAATCGCAAGCACTCTATCCATCTGGCGATTGCCGTTCCGAAGAAGGATGCTTTTGAAGATATTTTAAAAATTGCGGTTGAGATGGGCGTAAAAAGTATTCAACCACTGACCTCTGACTTTTCTCAGTACGAATATGTTCCCGGTGATCGCTTCAACAGAATTCTTGAAAGCGCTCTTATTCAATCCAACAATGCCTTTCTTCCAGAAATTTTACCTCAGGTAACACTGGAGTCATTTCTGGCCGGTAATAAACACGAGCTTTATTTCTTTGATTCGCGCCCTAATCCAAATAAGGTAAGTGCAGGATCAACAAAAGAGAAAGTGGTTCTCATCGGACCAGAAGGTGGTTTCTCAGAAAAAGAAGCAAACCAGATTCTCGGTCTCCCAGATGTTTTTTCTATTCATCTACCAACTCCCATTCAGCGTGCCCCTACAGCGGTCGCATCTTCCATAGGTTATTTGCTCGGTATCGCTCGAAGTTAAAAATGTGATTGATGCTTCGTTTTCATTATGAGAACCTAGATTTAGAGCTAAATCCTTTTTATTCGAGGAAGAATATGAATCCGGAAAACCATTCATTTTCAAACCCAACGCAAAATAATACTCCAGCACCGTTTAAGGTGAATCTGGATGATTTTGATATCAGCGAAGACAGTTTTAAACCAATGACGAAAGGTCTTGGCTTTCATCATGAACAAAAACGTCCGGCGTTTAAACCTGCACCAAAGGAAGTTAAGCCCTTTGGAGCAACGGCGAAGTCGCAGCCAAAAGCATCAACGCTTCTAAAGCCTATGTCGGCAAAGAATGAAGCAACAGCAACTGCTCATGTTCCTACCGGCCTTGAAGCCTTTTATGGAACGAAAGGTTCAACAGGCCCGCAGACGAATATTCTCGATAAAAAAATGGAAGACCTGGCAGACAAATTGGTGGAAGCAAAACCACAATTTAAAACAGCTGCAGGAGCTACTCAGTTCGTTGCTTGGGGCATTGACGTGCTCGTGATCGCAAGTTTTGTTGCTGTCACAGGAGCTCTGCTGGTTTTTGCTTCAGGAATACAATTTGAAATGTTCGCTCGTTTAATTTCTCAACAGGATTTGATCGCGTTCACGACGGCAATCTTTTCGATTTATTATCTTCTCTATTTCACTATCCTTGATCTCTCGGCTAGTCCGGGTAAAACAATTATGGGGATAAGATTACTGAAGACGGACAATACAAATGTTTCTGTAAAAAATACTTTTACACGTGCATTAGTTTCCCTGTTGTCAGTGGTTGCTCTTTTTCTACCTATGCTCCTGGATTTTCAGGGGCGCTTGTCTGACACAAAAGTGGTTAAATAAGTGGAGCAGCTTTCGAAAGAAACGATTTCTTTTCTTGAAAAAAATCGCGATAGAAAAATCGTCTTTACGAACGGATGTTTTGATATCCTCCACCTAGGCCACGTTGAATATCTCAACGAAGCGAAGGCGCAAGGAGATGTTTTAATCGTTGCAATTAATTCAGACGCCAGTGTGAGACAGCTGAAGGGACCGGATCGTCCGGTAAACAATGAACACGACAGAGCACAAATGTTGCTTAATCTGAAAGCTGTGGATTGCGTACAGGTTTTCACAGAGCAAACTCCTCTTGAAATTATAAAACTGATTAAGCCAAATGTTCTGGTTAAAGGCGGTGACTGGAAACCGGAACAGATTGTTGGATCGGATTTTGTTCTTGCAAACGGTGGCGAAGTAAAAAGTCTTATGTTTAAACAAGGCTATTCGACAAGCAATCTCATCAAGGCCGTTCAAGGCAAAAAATAAAATGAAAATTAATTTC
>DAIQAU010000049.1:12937-15265 GCA_036781565.1 Bacteriovorax sp.
ACAAGCAATCTCATCAAGGCCGTTCAAGGCAAAAAATAAAATGAAAATTAATTTCAGATCAACTGAGCAATGCGATTTTTATTTCTGCTGCAGTTTGAATGATGAGATTAAAATTATTCTTCCTGAAAATATTTTATTAAAAGATTTTCTCTTTTTTCTTCAAGGTTCACTTGATCAGTTGAAATACGTTATTATTGCCAATTCAGACATCAGTTTTGATTTGGGCACACTTAAAAGCACACATTTTACTGTGGAAAAAGATTTTATCTTCCTGAACTTTTCAGTCAGGAATTTTCTTAAGTCTGATCGTAATGATCAGGCTCTGCAAAGTTTTGAAGACATACGCGTTTCATTGGAAAAAATTCTAAAAAAGTAATTTATTATCTGACCTAATTCATACGGTGAAAACTTTAGAGATTCATTAGAAAGCTCTTAAGTATGATTTTTTAACTCCGATACTTTCTCAACTGCTGATGGGACGGCAGTAAAAAACAAGGGTTCACACAAGGTTGAGTGAACTTTTAATTTTAAGGAGGAAGGCATGATTCTAGGAGATTAGTATGGGATTAAGAATTAGTACAAACGTTCAATCATTAAAGGCACAGAACTCGCTTTCAAAGGTTGAAGAGAACAAATCGAACACTCTTGCGAAACTTTCATCAGGTTCAAGAATTAACAAAGCTGGTGACGATGCCGCAGGTTTGGCGATCTCTGAAAAGTTAAAAGCGAATATTCGTGGTACTCAACAGGCAAGTAGAAACGCCGGAGATGGTATTTCAATGATTCAAACCGCTGAAGGTGGATTAAATGAAAGCTCAAATATCTTAATCAGATTAAGAGAGCTTTCAGTACAGTCAGCTTCAGATACGATTGGTGACCAGGAAAGAAAATTTTCTGATCTCGAGTTCCAGCAGTTGAAAAACGAAATGGAAAGAATTGCAACATCAACACAGTTTAACGGGAAAAACCTGTTGTCTGGCGAAGGTGACTCAATGGACTTCCAGATCGGTATTATGAACGACGCGAAGAACGACAGACTTTCTTATAAGCCAGCGGAGACGTCGGCGAGAGTCTCGGATCTAGGTGTAGATGGACTTAGTGTATTGACGAAAGAAAGTGCACAAGGAAACCTTGAAGCTATTGATAAAGCTATTAACGGAGTGAACGCGAACAGAGCCTCTCTTGGTGCGCTTCAAAATAGATTGCAATCAACAATCTCTAACCTTGAAGTAAGAACTGAGAACTTATCTGCAGCGAATTCTCGTATCAGAGACACTGATATTGCACTTGAGTCAGCTGAAATGACAAAAGGGAACATCCTTTCTGCAGCAGCTACTTCGGTACTGGCGCAGGCGAACAACGCAGGCTCAGCAGCTCTAAAATTGATTGGTTAATACGTTTGTATAAAAAAGCCTTCTCAAAAAAAGGGGCCCGGGAAACCGGGCCCTTTTTGTTTAATAATTACAAATTTATGTCAGTAAATTTCTTTTTGGCATATGAGCTGAACCGCGGTATGAAGTCTCCATAGTTACCCCGGAGAGCATCATGAAGCAGGTTTTAATCATCGTTTTTCTACTGGCAAGCCAAACTCTTTTTGCGCAAACAAACGCGCACTTCAAGAAGGTCGTCTGGATTGTTTTTGAAAATACAAATTACTCTAAAGCGCTTGCTCAGCCTTACTTCAATAAACTTTCTAAAGAAGGCGCTCTCTTTACCAATTTAATGGCCGAGGATCATCCTTCTCAGGGCAATTATATTGCAATGATCGCTGGATCAAAGCTCGGTGTAAAAAACGATAACGTTGTCGATCTTAAAGAATCACATGTTGGCGATCTTCTCGAAAAAGCGGGAATGAGATGGAAAGTCTATGCAGAAAGTTATCCAGGAAATTGCTTTACTGGAAAGCAGTCGGGAAGTTACGTAAGAAAGCACGTGCCTTTCATGAGCTTTGTGAACGTCAATCAAAACAGTGCAAGATGTCTGAACATTGAAGATGAAACAAAATTCGTAGAAGATTTCAACAACGGCACATTACCAGAATATTCAATGTATATTCCAAACTTAAGAAGTGACGGCCACGACACAGGTGTAGATTTCGCGGGAAAATGGTTCGAGAAAACTTTGGGAAGTGTTTTTACAGACAAAGCAAAGCTTACTGATACTTTGTTTATTATTACTTTCGATGAGAGTGGTGCTTCAATTAAAAATCAAATTTTCACAGTTCTTCTTGGTGCAAAAATCAAAGCAGGTGTTCAGAGTTCTCAACCTCTAAATCACTACGCCCTTCTCAAAATGATTGAAGATGAATTCGGTCTTGGCAATCTTGGC
>DAIQAU010000050.1:0-2790 GCA_036781565.1 Bacteriovorax sp.
CTAATTGTTTCCATTTTTCACCTTTGTTTGAATATCTATTCGATGAAAATTAAGAAAACCTAAAGCGTTGTGAATATGACAAATGTCATACTTTGAGAGCTGCTTTAAAAACCTATCTGGCGGAGAGCTTCGTAAGCAGCAGCGGTCGCGCAGTTGGAGAGATTGAGAGAGCGAATGTGATCGCTATACATAGGCATAGTGACAAGCTGATCAAAAAAATCGTTTTTAATATTTTCAGGCAATCCTTTTGTTTCTGATCCGAAAATCAAATAACAGTTCGGCTTGATCACTGCATCGAAAAGAGATTTCGTTGCGAATCGGGAAAAAAGAAATAAGTTTTCCTTTTCAGGATTTTCTTTTTCCATAAACTCATTCCAGTTCTCATATACTGTCAGCTTCACATGCTTCCAGTAGTCGAGGCCTGCACGTCTCACAGCTTTTTCGGAAATATCGAAAGCGAGAGGTTTGATGAGTATGAGTTCGAGGTCGAGAGCGACGCAAGTGCGCCCGATGCTCCCGGTGTTACCCGGGATTTCAGGCGCAACTAATACGATTTTAAATTTAGACATTAAACGTTCTTTAGGTAATCAACCAGAGTTCTGATCACAAGACCAGAAGCTCCTTTTGCCGGACAGTATGGTAAGTGACCGCCTTGAGAGTCGCCAACACCTGCGATGTCCAGGTGGGCCCAAGCAATGCCTGGCTCAATGAAGTTTTCAATGAACGCAGCACCTTTTGCTGAACCACCGTTTCCGCTTGAACCAATGTTTTTCAAATCAGCAACGATCGATTTCATATCGTTTTTGTGTTCGTCGATGATCGGAAGTTGCCACATGTATTCATCAGAGTTTTTAGCTGATTTTAAAAGGTCATTAGCAAGCTTCTGATCATTTGAGAAAAGACCGCATACTTCTGAACCAAGAGAAACAAGAATCGCTCCTGTAAGTGTTGCAGCGTCGATAAGAGCATCTGGCTTAACATCACAAGCGTAGTTTACTACGTCACCAAGAACTAAACGTCCTTCAGCATCTGTATTGAGGATTTCAACTGTTTTTCCGTTTCTTGCAGTAACGATTGAGTCTGGCATAGTCGCTAGAGAAGAAACAGCGTTGTCTGTAATTCCCAGGAAACATGAAACTTTTACTGGAAGTTGAAGAAGAACAGCAGCTCTGAAAGCAGCGTACATAGTTGCTGAGCCGGCCATATCAAATTTCATGTTCATCATTGAAGCGCCTGGCTTTAATGAGTATCCACCTGTATCGAAAGTTAATCCTTTACCAACAAGGGCAATGTGTTTTGTTTTTGAAGTCGCTTTTGACGGCGTGTATGTCAAATGAACTAGTTTTGGATCATAAGCAGAACCAGCGTTAACTGAAAGGAACATTCCCATTCCTTCTTTTTTCATTTCAGCTTTGCCAAGAACTTTGATTTTTACATTTTTAAGATTCTTAACGTCTTTTTCAATTTCTTTTGCGTATGATTCAGAGTGAAGAATATTTGGTGCTTCATTGACGAAGTTTCTTGCAACAGCAATACATTCTCCGACTTTGTTTCCTTCATCCATTGCAGCTTCGAATTTTTTAGCTGAAGTTTTTCTTTCTTCAGTTGCAAGCACAACAGTTTCAAGTTTTGCTTTCTTCTTCACAGCAAGGTGACGATCGAAAACATATGAAGTCATGTGAAGTGATTCAACAATTGCAGTAATTGTTTCTTCAGCTTCGCCTTTCACCATGAATCCATCGATGTAAATTGTAGCATCAGTGAATTTATTGTGAGCAGCTTTCCAGGCGTGAGCGATCTGACGACGAACGATTTCTTTTGTCAGTTTGTTTTTATCGCCAAGACCAACGATCATTGCCGAAGCGCCATTGACAAGAGTCAGGTTGAAAAGTTCGCCAACTTCGCCTTTGTAGTGGCGAGAAGCAACAGCGTGATCGAATGCTTCAGCTAGCTCATCGTTCCAGTGAGAACGCGACAATACTTTTTCTGATTTCGCAGTTTCGCCTGCATTTTTAGCAGCAGCTTTCTTAGATGTTTTTGCTTCTTGCACTTTGTTGAAACAAGAGAAAATATGAAGCTCAGTAGTTGAGGATTTCGCTTCAAATGATAAATTAATTTTCATGAGTCTCCCGAGGTTGGTTTACTGTATTAAAAAAAACGAATTGGGGCTAATATAACAGAGTCTATGATAAAAGTAACTACCAGGTATTTAGCATCCAACTTCATTCCTCCCTTTATTATGGGCTTTGTTTTTTTCGTGGCCTTTCTGATCACGTTTTACATGTTTCGAATCATTGGGCTCATTGTTAACAAGGGCGTTGATTTAGTCACTGTGCTCACCATGGTCATGAATCTCTCCGTGTCATTCTTTCCGCTGGCCGCGCCTCTTGCTGCGTTCTTCGCTACAATTTATACGTTGAATAAACTTAGTGAAGATTCAGAAATCATTGCAATGAGATCCTTTGGTCTCACTAAAATTAAAATCTATTTGCCGTTTTTGATCTGCAGTTTGATGATTGCGCTTACAGTTCATTTTCTCTCTGGTGTCTTCATTCCAAAGGCCAATGCGGCCTTTAAGAATACGGTTATTCGCCTCGGTTCCGCGGGGATGATCGACAGTATTAAATCGGGACAGTTTTTTACAGACATTCCCAACGCGACTCTTTTTGCTGAAGAAGTGACTGATGACGGAAATAACTTTAAGGAAGTTTTTCTTCACCTGACCAATAAAGAAAAATCCGAGCAGAGAATTATTTTTGCCAAGACTGGTTCTCTTATCAAAATTTACGC
>DAIQAU010000050.1:2890-3984 GCA_036781565.1 Bacteriovorax sp.
GAAATTAAAAATCTGAAGTTAAGTTTTTTTCGGACAAAAGTTGAACTCATGTCCCGTTATGCAGCGGTTGTTCAGATCGTTCTTTTTATCTTTCTGGCCTTTTCACTGGGAATAAAGAAGGGTAGAGGAAGTGGTGGTCATGGGACAGCGAAAGCTTTGGTTATTTTAATAGGCTACTATGCAACGTATTTTTTTCTTATCAGTCTCGCTCAAAAAGGCACTATGGATCCAGTAGTGGCCAACTTCGCTCCGGGTATTCTCTTCGCTATTGTTGGCCTTTATTTTTATCGTAAATTAGATTGGGCAGGATGATTTGTTGCCGGCGCCGGGGTTTGCGGTTGGGCCGGAGCTGCCTGGGCAGGTTGAGTTTTCTTGGCGGCTTCATCACTTGTTTCAGCAGAACCGTCTTTATTGAAAATGAATAAAGGAATCATGTATTTCGTTTTTGCTTCTTCCGGTAAAACCAAATTTTTAGTCGTGCCCTTCAAACCAATCAGTTTATTGTTGTAGAAAACTTTAACAGACTTTGTATTTCCAATAAAAAGACGAATCAGGCTTCCGCGCATAAAGACTGTTCTGCCCTGACGAAGAACATATTTTTTAATTTCTTTATCATCTACCTTGTACGTAATCCAAGAATCACCATCAACCGCATTGATGAAAACAGTTTCTACACCTTTTGTCGGCTGAACACGGTAGCGTGAAGGAAGATATTCATCGTATTGCTCTTTTGAAAGCGAATTATCTTCAGTAAATTGTTTTTCACCAATTGAAATATTCTTCAACTTCACATCATTTACAACAACTTCAGTGTTTTGATGAGCAAGTTTCTGGTCCTGGATTATATTGACTTGAATTGGTTCAGCAGGAGATGCAGTTGTTTCTGTTTTTGGTTGTGGAGCTGCTTTTGGCTTTGGAGCCGATTTCGTTCTTTGGTGAATTGTGCTCAGAACCTGAGGAAGTTTCATTTTATCTTCAGCAGAGCGGTCCATAAGATTTTTTACATTGAAACCTACAACTCCAACGATCAAGACAACAACTGCTGCTTTTGCAAGAAATGCAGTTGAAGAGGCGGTGACACTTTTTACCGTATC
>DAIQAU010000050.1:4084-15218 GCA_036781565.1 Bacteriovorax sp.
GCATTGGGATCCAGAACAGGTCCATGAGGGACACTTTCTGTTTCGTTGATTAAATCCTGGTCGTTTGTGTTTGTTTCGTCAGTCATAATAATTAAAAGTTTGGTGATTCGATTGTTTGTGATTCTTTAATGATTTCCGTCTGGAAATTTTTATTGTTTGCGCTTTGCTCTCTGATTTCAGAGCTGAGTTTTTTCAATTGCTGGTTTGAGAGCGCTACAAACTTTGTCTTCGGGAATTTTTCGATGACAAGCTTAAGTTTGCTTCTCGCTTCTTCGAAGCGGCCGAGGTTCATGAGAACGAGGGCCTGTTGATAATGAGGAGCAGGTTCATTTACGCAAGTTCCTTTGGAAGATTCGCGGAAAGAATCAAGCGCCTGCTTGAATTTGTATTCTTCAGTGTAAAGCTCACCCAGTTTGAAGTGGGCCTGGCAATAGTCTTCTTTTTCTTTTACCGATTTGAACAAAAACTCAAAAGCTTCTGCGCGATCGCCTTCTCTGAGTGCGAGAATAGCAAGATTGTAGTAATTTCTGAATTGATTGGTATAAGTCAAATCCTGGGCCGCTTTATCAAACATTGCGCGGGCTTCTTTCAAGCGATTCTTTTCCATGTAAATGGTACCGAGGTTCGCTTTAGCATCTGTATTTTTTGAATCGAGACTGATTGCCTCTTTCAGTTCTTTTTCGGCCAGTTCAGGTTGCTCGCGAAAGTAATAGGCCATTCCCAGATTATTTCTGATAAGCGAATCCTTTGCATCGAATTCGCGCGCCTTGAGAAGATTCACAAGGGCCTGAGAATAGTTTTTTCTCACGAGATCACTCGTTCCCTGAGAATAGTAAATTTCTGCTTTTTTCTGTTCGACTGTTTTTTCCGCGAACTCTGCGCTTGGATTATTGGCGCAAGAAGCCGCGAAAACAGCTGTGAAAAGAAGTGATCCTATTATTCCATGGTACTTCATTTAGAACCTCTTATTCTAAAGATGATGATTTAGACTATAGTTTACAAGCTTTATTTTCTTCTTGTAAATATGCCGACCGTTTCAAATCCCTTCGTTGCGGGAAATAAGTCGAACAATTCAGCACTCGCGAGTTCATAGTTGTTAAGAGCGCCTGCCGTGTCTCTGGCAAAACTTGTTGGTTCGCAGGCAATGTAGATAAATCCGTCAGGCTTGAATTCAGTTAAGAATTCCTCCAGATTTTTTAATCCAGAGCGGGGAGGATCGATAACGAGCCAGTTTGGTCTCGGATGTCCCTCTTTGCCGAGGTTGATCAAAGCCTTCACAGCGTTTTTTTCATAGAGATCGACCGAGAAAAACTTCTGATGATTTTGAGCATCGGGGGTTTTTCTGTATTTATCCACCACAAGCGTAGTGTTCATGAATTTTTTAGAAATATTTCCATTTCCGCCAAAAAGATCGTAAACCACGGCCTTAGGAGGAATGACCTCAACGGCCTTTTTTTGAATCCAGTTGCGAAGAACTTCGTTCATTTCATAATTCACCTGAGTGAATCCGCCGTCAGCGTAAGGTTTGTTCACTGAGATCTGAACGTTGTGGCCCGGCTTGTCCTGATCTTTGGCGTAGATTTCAATATGACCTTGGGGAGGCTGATTCTTCACCAGGTTTAACCAGGTATCGTTTTCATAAATCCGGCGCAATTCAAAGGCGACACTTGGATCAATGATTTTGCATTTCGGAACAGGAAGAATATTGTTTTTTTCATCCATCATTCCCAAAAGTCTTTTTCGTTTATCGTAGTGAAGCTGAATGCGGTTTCTATAGCTGAAACGGCGTTTAGCACCATGGGCATTGATGACTGGATTGCTGAACTTGAACAAATGTCTGGCGAGTGCAGCTTTTTTATATTCGAGCTCTTTTTCGTAGACCGTGTGTTGATAGTCGCAGCCGTTGCAGCTTGAATAATGTTCGCACTCCGCTGCAATTCTATCAGCAGAAGGAACAGCGACATCGTTTAATTTTGCAAAACGAACGCCTTTTTTTTCAGAGAAAACCGTAGCCTCGCCAGTTTCACCCGGTAGCGTTTTCTTGATAAAAGTAATTGAGCCGTCTGATTTATCGACGCCCTGGCCAAGAGGGTCGATATTTTCGATGCGAAAGTTTATTTTCATATGATTTACTGCTTAAATATTTCCTGAATTAATCTTCTAATGATATGCTGTCCCGTCTACTTATACAATGAAATTGGCAAATCAAAACGCAGGCTGAAATGGACCAGAAGTTTATTCGAAATTTTTCTATTATTGCACACATCGACCACGGGAAATCGACTCTCGCAGACAGGATTATGGAAGCTACGGCAGCCGTTTCTCAGAGAGAGAAAAAAGATCGATTACTCGACAATATGGATCTTGAGCGCGAGCGTGGGATTACAATTAAAGCTCAAGCTGTTCGCATTCCCTATAAAGCAAAAGATGGTAATACCTATTATTTCAACCTGATCGATACTCCAGGCCACGTGGATTTCTCATACGAAGTTTCTCGGTCACTGGCGTCTTGTGACGGTGCTCTTCTTGTTGTCGACGCTTCTCAAGGTGTTGAGGCCCAGACTCTCGCCAACGTTTACATGGCCATTGATAACAATCTTGAGATTCTTCCTGTCATTAACAAGATTGATTTACCTCACGCTGATCCGGAAAGAGTCAAAAAAGAAGTTGAGGATATTATCGGCATCGATACAAGCGATGCTTGTTTAGTTTCAGCGAAATCTGGTCTTGGGATCGAAGATCTTCTTGAGCAAATTGTGGCGAAAATTCCTTCACCGGTAGGAAGACCAGACACAGATCTTCAGGCCCTTATTTTTGATTCCTGGTTTGATAATTATCAAGGTGTCGTCATTCTCGTTCGTGTTGTCGAAGGAACATTGAGAAAAAAAGATAAAGTCTTTTTGAAAAATGCGGGAATGGAATATGAAGTTTTAAAACTGGCGGTCAATTCGCCGTTTTTTACTGAACTAGATTCGCTTACTGCAGGCGAAGTAGGAATGGTGATCTGTGGTATTAAAACTATTCGTGACGTCAGTGTTGGTGATACTATTGTTCATGCCAACAAAAAAGAGACTCCAAATGTTCCGGGATACATGGAAGTCAAACCCATGGTATTTTGTGGGATTTTCCCTGTTGAGTCTACTGATTATGAAAATCTTAAAGATGCACTAGAGAAGCTTGCTCTTAACGACGCTTCTTTTTCTTATGAACCGGAGAGTTCAGCAGCTCTTGGCTTCGGTTTCCGCTGTGGGTTCTTAGGTCTTCTTCACATGAACATTATTCAGGAAAGACTTGAGCGCGAGTTTAACCTTCTTCTTATTTCCACAGCTCCTTCTGTTAGTTATAAAGTTCGTCAGACAGACGGTACAGAACTCACTATTTCCAATCCAAGTGAAATGCCTGAAGCAGGAAAAATTGAAACAATTGAAGAGCCGATGGTCGCTCTTTCGATTCACTGCCCGAATGAATACGTCGGACGCATGATTACTTTGTGTGAAGAACGCAGAGGAATCCAAAATCAGATTAAATATATTACCGCTGATCGCGTACAGGTTATGTACGATTTGCCTTTGTCGGAAATGGTTTTTGACTTTTACGATAAGCTAAAGGGTATGACCAAGGGTTATGCTTCGATGGATTATGAATTCAAGGGTTATGCTGTTTCGGATATGGTGAAGGTCGACGTTTTACTCAACGGCGACACAGTTGATGCTCTTTCTATCATCTGCCATCGTGACAATGCGTTCTATAAAGGTCGTGACCTTGTGCAGAAGTTGCAAAAATTAATCGACAGGCAACAATTTGATATTGCAGTACAGGCTGCCATCGGTGCTAAAATAGTTGCACGCGAAACTGTTAAAGCTCTTCGTAAAAACGTTCTGGCGAAATGTTACGGTGGTGACGTTTCCAGAAAACGTAAACTTCTTGAAAAGCAAAAAGAAGGGAAGAAGCGCATGAAGATGGTTGGATCAGTAGAGGTGCCGCAAGAAGCGTTCCTCGCTGTTTTGAGTACTGACGAATAAAGATTGGAACACGCAAAATAAAGGATTATATGCACCCGTCGCTGAAGGAACATTTTTTAAAAGCACTCGATATCTACACTCAGGGCAATCATTACGAGACATTGCTTGAGGCCAAGAAAGAATATTTCACCATCACTGGCCAGGCCAACGATGATGACGATGATTTCGAAGCTCGTATGAATTCATTTAATGAATGGTATGTTTTGCAATTTATTTCAAAGCGCGGAACAAGAACAGTTATCAGTGATTATCTGATTAATAATCAGGTCGATGATTTTCTTGCAAAGGCCCTTACCGGGGTCAATTACTCTCTTTACGAATACATTGGAAAAAACTTTAGAGGATTTGATGTCCTCTACGATATGCTTCACGATAAAAAGATCTCCCTTCCAAAAGGAGAGTCTCTCCCTTCAATCATCAAAGATGATATTTTCGTCGGGCGCGTTCTGACTTATGAAGATAAGAATTATCTCATGAGCGGTCTCTGCGTTATTCCAAAAGAAGTTCGCGGCATTCTTAAAAAAGAATGTAAAAAAGTGCGCAAACTTAAAAATCCCGGCGAAGAATTGAAATTTCTTTTGAAGATTGAGTCTTACAAAACGAAATGGATTCGCTACGGTCATGTCGACGCGACTAAGATTTTCAAATTTGACTAAACTTTTCGGTTTCACATTACTAAGAAACGGTGTGAAGTATGATTACTCTTTTAAAGAGTCATTACTCTCACTTGAGCCCCTTGTGGAAAAAACTTATCTCGCTCTTGATGCGGGAGAGGATTCTACATCAGAAGCAGTGAAAGCTATTTCTTCTGTGAAAATCATTCCATCGACATGGGACATGAGCCTGGCAAAGGGACATGTTTTATCAGTCGAAACCAATAAAGCTTTAGAGGCTCTCCGGATTGAACATGGGCAGGAAGAGCATTCCTGGGGAATTTATCTGCAAGCAGATGAAGTTCTTCACGAAGAAGATTACGACATTTTAAAGCGGGATATTGAAGAAGCTGAACGCACAGGTTGCGATGCCGTTTCGTTTCGCTATCTGCATTTTTGGCAGACTCATCATCACCTGGCCATTGCGAAGAACTGGTATCCCCAGGAGATTCGGGCAATCAAATTAAAATCATCCGTTAAATCTTACGGTGATGCCCAGAGTTTCCAGGGGCACAAAAAAATATTTTTTACTGAAGCACGAATATTTCATTACGGGCATGTCCGTGATCAAAATGTTTATAAGAAAAAAATGGAAGACATGAGCAAGCTCTACGATGCAGACGCAACCAAGAGCAAATACTATAATCAGAAAGATCGCGATAAAAATTATACTGACTGCATTTTGTATTTCGGCACTCATCCATTAGTCATGAAAGAGAGAATTTTACGAATGGGTGACACCTGGGAATTGCCAGAGGTTGAAGAAATTTACCTTCTTGGTAAGAAAACGGATTATTCAGAAAAGGTGATTCAGTCTGTTGCCGCAAAAAAAATTCACTGGATGCAGGAGAAACCGAAGGTCGGACAGGGAGTGAAGATTGTAGATCTGCACCCGGGATTAATGAAAAGACTTTTTGGATACACTTCAGTTCCCGATAAAATGAAATCAAAGCTCGCTCATGAGTGGACCAATGATTTTAAATTCATCCTTCAGCTTTCAGAAAAAGAAATAGGGTTTACTCGTCACCAGCACTGATCTTGTGTCTGCTGATCATCAAGTAGGGAATAACGCCAATGGCGTTGTTTGCCAGGCTGCAAATATAGAAAAGATTAAAAAGAGAAGCTCCGTTTGAAATACCTGCCATGGAAAACAGGTTGGCAAATAAAACGTGACCTACGCCTAATCCGCCCGGAGAAATGGGAATGGCCACAGTAATAGAGCCAATGGGGATAAAGGTAAAGGCGTAATGAAAAGGAATAGCTTTTTCAAGAAACGGTGACGCTACAATCCAGAAGGCCAGAATCGCAATAAACTGAGTTGCGACACTAAGGATAAAACTTTTAAGAACATCAATACGGTTCTCTCGTAAAGCAAAAAGCTGGGCGAAAACACCTTCAATTTTTTTTCCAAGAACAGGAATGAGTCCCAGGAAGTGAAGCAGATTTAACTGAATTTTTCTGGGAGAAATCAGCACCCCGAGGAAAAAAGCAGCTCCCGCAAACAGAATTAAATTTAACGAGATGATGTGAGAAAGCTTTGGGGATAAAGCGGTGACGTCACTGTAATAAACCAGGCTGAAAAAACCTGCAAGAAACAATAGACCGGTCAATCCCATGATTCTGTCCAGGAGAGTGATGGTTACCAGAAAAGTTTTTGAAAAATCAGGGCTAAGTTTTTTAATGTATGCCAGCTTAATCAAATCACCGGTCACTGCCCCCGGTAAGACACTTGAAAAAAAAAGTCCGATATAGTTCAGACGAAGAACATCAAAGAAACGCAGAGGTTTTTTAGCCTTGGTTTCAAGCAGAAGTTTATAGCGGTACGCACCGATAAAAATCTGGACCAATAAAAGGAGAAAACCAATCCACATTTGTGGACCAATCATCAGGGATTTTTTTACAAGAGAAAAATCCAGTTTTCCGCTTGAGACAAGCCAGTAGATCAGACCAATGGCCAGCAAGAATTTCAAAAGAGTTTTGATCATGATTTATTCTAACATGAGATTGTTGAGTGCTCTATTAGAGTTTAATGACATTGTAGGTGATGCAAGGTGTCTCTCCTGCAAAAACTTAGCTAATTGACCTCTCAAATGTTATAATTCCTCTGTTAATTAATTGAGGAGAACCTAATGAAAGTTTCAGTTATCGGAACAGGGTATGTAGGCCTTGTGAGTGGGACATGTTTTGCAGAAATTGGTCACGATGTGACTTGTATTGATATCGATCCGAAAAAAATCGACATGCTTAAGGCCGGCAAATCGCCTATCTATGAACCGGGATTAACTGATCTGCTTGAAAGAAATATTAAATCGGGAAGAATGCATTTTTCACTGAACTATGATTCTGTAAAAGAAGCTAAAGCTATTTTCCTTGCAGTCGGAACACCTTCTGCTGATGATGGCCGTGCTGATCTGAAATACCTGAGAGCTGCGGCTATCGAAGTTGCCAAAAATATTTCTGAAGATGCCATCGTGGTCATTAAATCAACTGTGCCAGTTGGAACCAACGTTGAAATTAAAAAATTAATTACTGAACACACTAAAAAGAAATTCCACCTTGTAAACAATCCGGAATTTTTGAAAGAAGGTTCAGCAGTTGAAGACTTTATGAGACCGGATAGAGTTATCATCGGTCATCAAGACGAATATGCTATGAGTATTATGGAAGAATTGTATGCGCCGTTGGTGAGACAAGGAAATCCGATTTACGGAATGAGCAATCTTTCTGCTGAGATGAGCAAGTATGCAGCGAATTGTTTCTTGGCAACCAAGATTTCTTTTATCAATGAAATTGCCCGTCTTTGCGATGCTACCAACGCAGACATTGAAGAAGTTCGCAAAGGGATTTCTTCCGATAAGAGAATTGGTGGACACTTTCTGTATCCGGGGCCAGGGTATGGTGGATCATGTTTTCCGAAAGACGTGAAAGCTCTTATCGCGACAGCAGAAGATCACGGTATGGAATTAAAAATTGTGAACGCGACTGAAGAAGTCAATGATGAGCAAAAAGCTTACGTGTTCCAAAAAGTAAAAAAATATTACGGCGAAAATCTCAAAGGAAAAGTTTTTACATTCTGGGGAGTGGCTTTCAAAGCGAACACGGATGATGTAAGAGAAACGGCAGCGATTGCAATGGCAAGAAAACTGATCGGCGCTGGTGCCACAGTTAATATTTTTGATCCGGTTGCAACTGAAAATTATCTGCATGTCATGAAAGAGTACAAAGAATGTGAAGGCAAAATTACATCTTTCGATAATAAATATGATGCTCTTAATGGTTCAGATGCTTTGATTACAGTGACAGAATGGAGAGAGTTTAATTCTCCTGATTTTCTAGAAATTAAAAAACGTTTAAATAAGCCAGTCATCTTTGATGGTAGAAATTTATACGATACAAAGAAAATGCTTGCTGAAGGTTTTGACTATTTTGCCATTGGGAAATTTATCAAATGAAAATTGCAGTCGTTCAACTTACATCAGTTCTCGATTATAAAATTAACGTAGAAAAAATCCGCGGCTTTCTTGCTGAAGCAAAAGCGCAGGGAGCGGACGCGGCTTTCTTACCGGAAGTTTTTTATTCAATGAGTGATGGAGTGACACCGACACCTTATCTGGTGGAAGAAGGGCCGCAAGGACCTAATGAGCACTACAACAACATCAGAAAGCTTGCGATAGATTTTAATATGGCATTAATCGGCGGTTCCGCTGCAACTTTAAAAGACGGCAAGGTCGTCAACCGCGCGTACAATTTCGACAAAGATGGAAACGATCTCGGGCATTATGATAAAATTAATCTTTTTGCCTGCGATCTTCCGAATAAAAAAATATCAGAAGCCAACAATTATACGGCCGGATCGGATTATAAAATGGTGGAGTTCAACAACACTAAAGTTGGTCTCGGCATTTGTTTCGACATGCGTTTTTCTGAGCTTGCTCTTCATTACCGAATGAATGGAGCTAAAATTCTGACTTTCCCGGCCGCTTTCACTGTTCCAACAGGCAAAGCTCACTGGCATACGCTTCTTCGTGCGAGGGCCATTGAAAATCAATGTTTCGTCGTGGCAGCTGCACAATGGGGTCACCACAATGAGAAGATGCAAACTTATGGTCATTCACTTGTTGTCGATCCGTGGGGAGATATTATTCTGGATCTTCAGGAAGGAGAGAAAGTTGGTGTTGTAAGTCTCGATTTTCCAAAAATCGAGTTGATCCGCCAATCTGTTCTGATGAAACGCGAATGAAACGGTTTTTTTTCTTCTTCTTTCTTTTTATTTCTACGTCTTCCTTTGCCGATCTTTATATTCAAACTGACTATAGAGCGGGTACTAAACCTAATGTCGTGACGAAACACCATATCTTTTTAGAAAAGCCCTATACCGTTAAATATGAGTTGAGACGTTACGTCCTCATTTTGAAAAAAGTGAACGCTAAAGAAGCTACTCTTGAAACGGAATCCTACGACGTAGATGATAAGGGCAACACCGCCATGACCGGGGGTTCCTATGGCAACTATGCCATTGGGAAATCGAAAACTTTTGTCGAAGAAGGAAAAGGCAACAGACCTAAGTTTGTTTTCAAAATCTTTTTTGAAAAATATGCCCCTGTTAAAAATTAGAAAGGAAGCAGGTCTTCAGCTCGCTGGTTAAATTGCCACGTCGGATTTTCAGCATTCAATTCTTCCCCTTTTATAATTTTTTCATAAAGAGCAAGATAGCTGACTGCGTGTTTATTAATGTTGAAATTGTCTTCGACATACTTTCTGATCTCTTTCGGATCAAAAGTTCTTCCAGGATTTTTTACTTTCTCCATCAGTTCTTCATGTGAAGAAACGACGAAACCAGTTTGCGGTTGAATTAATTCGGGAAGGCTTCCGTACTGTGAGCCGATCACCGGCAACCCCTGAGACATCGCTTCAATGACTGCAATTCCGAAAGGCTCATGCCATCTCACAGGAAAGAGAAGGGCATCACACTCACGAATGATCTGCATCTTCTTATCTCCGCCGATAATTCCATGATTGTGAATAAAACGGGAGAGTCCCCACCATTTACCGCCAACGATATTTAAATGTTTGCCAGCGGCCCTGCAGGCTTTCACAGAGTGCTTTAGATTTTTCACTTTCCATGAAGCTTTCGCTAGAAAGAGGAAATTGTTCCACTTCTTCTCTGAAGGGTAATAAGGATATTCATTGAGATCAATGCAATTATAAACGAACTGAGAAGAGCCATGGATCTCAGCATGTTTTTTCGAAACAAACACAGAGTTCTTACCAAAAATTTCTCCGACTTTTCCGTTGCCATGAATAGTAGTAATTGTCGGAATTTTTCCAGGAACAGTGTGATTATAACTCAGATGAATGATGTCAGCGTCCTGAGGAATCAGAGCTTGCCAGACTTCATGTGTTTCATCGAGACAAGGAATTAACTCGATTCCATACTGCTGAACTTTTGATTCGGGATGGCCGATAAGAACAACTTTGTGACCTAGCCGGGCGAGCTCAACCATGTGCCAGAAGAGAATTCGTTCAATGCCACCGTATCCAATGACGGGAAGAAGTGCCGTATGTTGAAAAACAATTTTCATAGTTTTTTGCCAATTTGCAGATCGTAGAGCTTGGAATATTTGAGTAGGGCCGAGAGAGAGTTGATACAGCAGATGATAAATCCGTATCGGCCATCAAGAAAACCCAGCTTGAAAAAATAATCACGGAGAAATTTGAAAATGGGTCTAGTGACGATTTTAAACACGCTTGAACGGACTCCATCACTGAAAGCAGCTCTTGCCGCAATTGTCGTGAATTTGTCAGTCTGTTGAATGTGCGAGGAAATGGACTCATACGAATAATGAAGTAAATCTCCCTTCAGGAAACCGATGCGCTCGTCGTTCTTCATTTTCAAAATATCGTGCGGGTTTTTTCCACGCCATTCTGCTTTTTCTTTTTTGACCAGTCGAAGTTTAGTGTCTGGATACCATCCACAATGACGGACCCAAAACCCATTGTAGTTTGTCAGACGATGGAACTCGTAACCATCGTACTGGCAGTTTGCCTTCACTTTCTTGATTTCTTCCAGCAGTTCCGGAGACAGGGCTTCGTCTGCATCAAGAGAAAGAACATAATCGTGAGTTGCACATTGAAGCGCAAAATTCTTTTGCTCAATATGTCCCTTGAAAGGATTTTTTAAAAAACGAGCGTTGAACTCACGGCAGATTTCTTCTGTCTTATCTGTTGAAAAAGAATCGACGACAAGAATTTCATCTGCGATTGGAAGAACTGAGCTGATGCATCGACCTATGTTCTTCTCTTCGTTGTACGTTATGATAGCGACAGTTAAATTAATCAATTTTACCACTGCATTTTAATTAGGGTTTTATACTTGAAAGTATATTTAGACTGCTCTCCTTTGACAAATCCTCATTTATCCGGAATTGGTGTTTATAACCGAAATCTCTTTCTGGAAAT
>DAIQAU010000051.1:0-6551 GCA_036781565.1 Bacteriovorax sp.
CATGGATCATGAGACACGGAGCTGCTGCTTACAAGCAGTGGGGAACTGAAAAATCACCGGGAACAAAATTGTTTTCAATATCTGGTGACGTCAACAAGCCAGGTGTTATCGAAGTTCCTCTTTCAACAACATTGAAAGAGATCATCGAAGTTCACTGCGGCGGTATGAGAAACGGCAATAAACTGAAAGCGGTTATCCCTGGTGGATCGTCAGCTCCAGTTTTAAACGCAGACGATTCATACGCGGTGAAAATGGATTATGAAGATGTAGCAGCGAAAGGCTCAATGCTTGGATCTGGTGCGATCATCGTTATCGATGAAACAAGAAACATGGGTGATATTTTGAAATACACTCTTGAGTTCTATCACCACGAATCTTGCGGACAGTGTACTCCTTGTAGAGAAGGAACTGGCTGGCTTGAAGCGATCTTCAAAAGAAAAGACACAGGCAAGTCTTCTAAGTCGGATATCGTTCTTCTGGATAAGACCGCTGCTTCAATGAGAGGGCAAACAATTTGTGCTCTTGCTGATGCCGCAGCTATGCCGACTCAAGGGATGATCAAAGTTTTCCGCGAAGAACTTGAACAATACGTAACAGCTGCACCAAAAAAATAATAAAAGTGAAATTATAAAAGAGAATTGAATCATGACTGAAAAAGTAAAACTCACCTGGAACGGAAAAGAGATCGAAGCTCCGAAAGGATCGAACCTTCTTAAGGCCGCTCTTGATAATGGAATTGAAGTCGCTCACTACTGCTACCACTCAGGACTTTCTGTCGCTGGTGTTTGTAGAATGTGTATGGTTGAACAAGACGGTGTTCCTCGTCCGTTTCCTTCGTGTAACGCTACTTGTGGCGAAGGGATGGTGATTAAATCAGACACGCCAAAAATCAAAGCTGCTGTTGAAGCAACTCTACAGTTTCACCTTTTGAATCACCCGCTGGATTGTCCGGTTTGTGACCAGGCAGGGGAATGTGGTCTTCAAGACTATTACATGAAGCACGGTCAGTATGACTCTCAAATGATCGATAAAAAAGTTCACAAAGAAAAAGTTCAGGACATCGGCAAGAACGTTATGCTCGATGCTGAACGCTGTATTCTTTGTTCACGTTGTGTTCGTTTTACTGAAGAAGTGACGAAGACAAATGAAATGGGGATTCTGAACCGTGGAGACCACGCAGAAATCCAGTGCAACGAAACACTGAAAAACGATTACGCTCAAAACCTTGTCGACATCTGTCCGGTTGGAGCGCTTACATCAAAAGACTTCCGCTTCAAACAAAGAGTCTGGTTCCTGGAAGACGTTCACACAACATGTATCGGTTGCGAAACTGGTTGTTCAGTGAAAGTTTCGGAAAATAAAAACGGTGCTTTCAGAGTGAAGCCTGTGTACGATCACGAAGTGAACGGCCACTGGATGTGCGATGACGGCCGTTATATCTACAAACACGTTTCAAGCCCGACAAGACTTGGCGGCGCTGTTGAAAACATGAATGGTCTTTTCGTTCCGGCCGATGAACTCAATGTTCAGGCAGCCGTGAAAGGCAAGAAAACAAAATACATCCTTTCAACTGGTCTTACGATTGAAGAGTACGCAAACTTCTTCAACGCTGTTAAAGGAAAAAATGTGGAAGTTGCTCTTTATACACTTCCATCTGATGGTCCGGAATTCGACGGTATTCTTCGCCGTGGAGACAAGAACCCTAACTTAAGAGGAGCAAAAGCAGCGTTTGAACTCGCTGGCTTCGATCACACTCAAGCGGGGCTTGATAAACTTCTGGGATCAATTTCTTCAAGTGATGCTGTCTTTGTTGTGGTTCCTGAAGTTCTTTACAATGAAGATCACTTCAACACATTAATCAAAAAAGTAGAAAAAGCAGGAGTGCGTATCGCACTGACTTGCGGAGAAACGCTTGGAACACTTCGCGCGTTCAATTATCTTCTTCCGATTCCAGCTTTCCTGGAAAAGAACGGAGAGATCCTGAACTATGCTGGCCAGGCACGTAAACTTCGCAAAGGGATGACTTACGGAGAAGCTTCGAAAGAAGTTTCTTACTACGGGAAATGGGTGAACCTATGATTTTAAAAGCTGACTTATACCGCGAACACGGATTTTTAAAAGGTCTTTATCTCGGTCTTAAAATCACGATGATGACCATGATCCGAAACTTATTCAAGCATGATCGTTTGACTCTGAACTATCCGGAAGAGAAGTATTTCTATTCTGATCGCTTCAGAGGAAAACACGTTTTGACAGTAAAAGAGGACGGAACTCTTCGTTGTACGTCTTGTATGTTGTGTGCGACTTATTGTCCTGCTCAATGTATTCACATCGTCGCTGCTGATGACTCTGATAAATCAGTAGAGAAGGCACCGGTGTCGTTTGAAATCGAAATGCTTCGTTGTGTCTTCTGTGGTTACTGTGAAGAAGCTTGTCCGGTCGATGCTATCCGTTTAACAAACGAATACGAAATGTCAGGTCACGCAGAACAAGAATGGGTTGCGGATCACTACGAATTGGCCTTCAGAAAATCTCTTAACAACGGTAAGGGAGTCGTTTCAACTGTAGACGACAAAGACCGTATGAAACTTAGACTGTAATAGCGTTCAATGATCCATAAAGAAAAAATCAGGGCGAATATCCCTAAGGTTTACGCCCTGAATTTTTTCATGATGTTCCTGGTTACCATTCCCATCATCGTTCCTTACTGGAAACAATTCGGTCTCAATCTCAAAGACATTTATCAATTACAAGCGATCTTCGGTTTGATGATGGTTCTGCTCGACGTACCTGCTGGCTATATCAGTGATATGTTCGGAAGAAAAAAATGTCTGGTGATCGTTGGCGTTTTTAATATTTTTACTTATCTTCTTCTACTGAATGGAAAGAACTTCTTCCATTTTGCTCTTTTTGAAATCAGCGCTGCCTTTGCCTTTGCTCTTTATTCCGGATGCGATATCGCGCTTCTTTATGATTCTATAGATGCTCTTGAAAGTGATGAAACAGCAATTGAGCGCATTTCTCATTCTAAAAAATTTCTCGGAAAAAGAATCTTTTATTCTCAAGTGGGGGAGTCGGTAGCTTCGTTTTTAGGTGGGCTGCTGGCCGTCTATTCTTTGCGATTGCCAGCGATGGTCAATGCTGTCACGGCGTGGATGCCGCTTCTTATCGCTCTTACATTGCACGAGCCGCCCCGAAAAACTTTTGCCAGCAATAAGCATCTCGAAAATTTGAAAAGCATTTATGAGAATTTGTTCAAGCAATCGAAACTGCTCACGATGATGGTGATCTTTAATATCATTTATGGGTTTTCGACCTTTGCTGCCATCTGGGCCTATCAAAGCTACTGGACTGAAATTAAAATTCCGGTCGCTTATTTTGGAACCCTCTGGGCCGTTTTTAATCTGAGTGTCGCTTTCTTTGCGCGCTCATCTCATTTTCTGGAAAATAAACTGGGAATGACTGCGGTAATTGTCATTGTCGCTTTATCGCCGGTCATTGCTTATTTTGGATTGGGATTCACGGCAAGTTATGCGAGTGTACTGTTTCTTTTTTTCTTCGGTCTGACTCGCGCTTTGAATGGAGTCATTCTTCAGGACGGAATCAATTCGCGTGTTCCGGCCACCATGCGTGCCACAACGAACTCGATTTGTAGCCTGGGAATGAGAGCGATTTTCTTTTTCTTTGGGCCCTGGTTCGGACATCAATTAGATGTTCATGGTGTGCATAAATCTTTCGTAATCATGGGCGTGGTATTCGTTGTTGCTTTCTTTGTTATAACAATTCCGCTTATGCGGATAAGTTCTCATCATCAGCAATAATTTTAGATCCGACTTTGGCCTCAACTGAATTCAGTTTCTGAATCATCAGAGCAATACTCGTTTCAATCTGATTCTTTGATTTCATTAATTCAATTTCGTCATTTATGTTTTTATTCACATATTTCCATTCAAGGTCTGTCATGGCCAGGCGGACTTGTTCATAAGTGATTTTTAAATCGATAAAATCGCTGTTTTTTCCAAGGCGAGCTTCATATTTTGTCAGCCATTCAGGCAGTGGGCATTCAGCAATTTTTAAGCTGAATTCTCCCTGGTATTTTTCCAAGTCATTCATTTTCGAATGATACTCAAGTTTTTGACGTACTTTATCCAGGCAATTGATGACATTGTGATAAGGAAGGGAACTGAAGATGGCCGATTCGGATTTCGGAATAATAATTCTGAAACATGTATTCTGTGAGCTTGGATCGTAATGAAATTCTCCGCCCATTTTATTAATCAGGCCTTTAGAAATAGAAAGACCCAGACCTGTGCCTTTTCCAACCGGCTTGGTTGTAAAAAAGGGAAGCATAATTTTAGTAATCAATACGGGAGGAATGCCATGACCTGAATCAGTCACAGACAAATGTATGTGATTTTCAGTTTCAAAAAGATCAAGTTCCAGCCACTTTTCATTCTGATCAGAGATGGCATCGACAGCGTTGTTAATCAAATTGATAAGAACTTGCTCAAGATGCAAACGGGTCGTGTTGAATTTAATTTCCGGACATTTTGTTATTAACTTTACGCCATTGGTTTTTATTTTTTCATTGCAGAGTTCAAGAACAGAATCAAAAAGCTGAGTAGAAACAATTTCTTCCTGATGGTTTGAATCGCCACCATGTGAAAATTCTCTCAGACCTTTCACAATTTTTGTAATTCTTTTTGCATGATCCTCAATGGTGAGCATCTTACTGAGATAAGTTTCACGAAGGCCCGCATCGTTCAACTCTTGTAGTTGTCTTTTGAGAATATGTATTTTTCCCATGATAACTGCGATGGGATTGTTGATCTCATGAGCGACAGAACCTGCCATTTCTCCAATCGCCGCAAGCCTTCCCATGTGAATATTCTTGGCCTGCTCATTTTCAAGTTCGATTTCAAGATTTTTTTCATTAGTGATATCAAAACGGATAGAGATGAATTCATCAATTTCACCGTTATGCTGATTGCGAAGAGGGATGATGTTGGAAAAGACCCAATAGTCTGTTCCTTCCTTTGCTGCATTTTTGATCTGACCTTGCCAGATCTGCCCGTTGGAAATGGTCTTCCACATATCGCGATAAAAGTCTTTGCTGTGAAAGTCTGATTTTATCAGGCGGTGAGTTTTGCCAAGAAGTTCTTCCCTTGAATAGCCGGAAATTTTGCACAGGTTATCATTAACGTAAGTTATTTTCCCGCTTCGATCCGTGGTTGAAATGATAGCGACCTCATTGAGGCCTTTAATTTGCTGGTGAATAAAATAATGCTCATTGCTCGTTTTATTCATTCGCGGAAGGATATAAAGATAAAAGAAAGTGAAGGTTATAAAGGAAGAGACGACATAGCTATTGAGAGCTGCCGCCGCAAATGGATTGGTGATGTGGAGATAGGGAATGGCAAGGCTACATAAAAATGAATAAAGCGCTCCTACTCCAAAAAGGCTTGTCAGCATTTTGAAAGTAGAATCCTGGCTAAAGATAGTTGAGACTTTTTTATTCATATTCTAATAAATGGGTTCAGTAACACTTACTAACGCCACTTTCGACATAGATTTAAAAGCCCCTTAATGAATAAATGTAAACGGCAAAAATAAAATAGGTTTTTTATTGAAAAGTGTTAACAGCTTCAAAGGCGCCAGATTTAGTCGGGTGTACCGAGAGATACTTTGAGCATCTTAAGATATGTGTCGCGAGGAATTTCGACTCCTCCCAGGCTTTGAACAACCGGGGTGACCATCTGAGTGTCGAGCCACTTAATGTCTCTTTGATTAAGCATGTACATGAGAGAAACGAGGGCCACTTTTGAAGCGTTGTCTTCCAGGTGAAACATGGATTCTCCTGAATAAAAATGATTAATGCAGACTCCGTAGACTCCGCCGACCAGACGATCGTCGAGATAAGTTTCACATGAGTACGCAAAGCCATGTTTAAAAAGTTCTATATAACCGTCGATAATTTCCTGTGTGATCCAGGTCGAAGACTGATCATTTCGGTTCACCCGTGCACAATTCATAATGACAGCTTCAAAATTTGTATTGAACCTTATTTCGTATGGATTTTTTTTCAAAAATTTCCTGAAGCTCTTTGAAAGATGAAGTTTATCAAAGGCGAGAATGCCTCTCGGATCAGGGGAAAACCAGGCCAGAGGATATTCATCTGAAATCGGCCAGGGAAAAATTCCTTGCGTATAAGCGAGTAAGAGTGATTCTATTTCCAGATCTCCACCCAATGCGAGCAGGCCGTGCTCATCCGCTTCTTCAATGGGGGGGAAAGCAACAATGGCCACGCTTACTTACTCCCCATTGCCTGTATCAGAAAAGTGGAAATGGCGCTTGCCACGAGTAATGTTGTCTCGGGTTCAATTTGTTTTACGTCCGGAGCTTTGACCATTGGAGCGATCTCGACCATATCACTTCCGGTGATTTTAAAATTTTCAAATAGTGTTTGAAGGATGAGCATTGGCTCATGTGGAGTCAGTCCTCCGTGTTCAGGAGTTCCTGTCGCTCCTGCATAAGAAGCATCGAGAACATCA
>DAIQAU010000051.1:6651-13446 GCA_036781565.1 Bacteriovorax sp.
TCCTCCGTGTTCAGGAGTTCCTGTCGCTCCTGCATAAGAAGCATCGAGAACATCAATATCAAAACTTACATACACTTCTTCGACATCAATTTTTTTCAAGTGCGCGACTATCTGATCAGCAATGACCTGTGCGCCTTTTGTTTGAACTTCATGGGCCCAGATTTGCTGATGTTTGAATTTTTGTTCCCAGTGCATGCGTTCTTTCGCGCTCGCGCGAATCCCTATCTGAACAAGGTGATCAGGTGATTCGAGATAAGGAATGATTTGTGATGTCCATGTGCCGAAGCAAATATCAATTCCCATTCTTTCTTCGAGTAAATCAGTGTGCGCATCGAAATGAATCAGCGCTGCTTTTTTCCCCTGGGCCTTCTTGGCCTCAAGCCAGGCGCGAACCATCGGGTAACTCACGGAATGATCGCCACCGATCATAAAAATATTTTTTGTAGGAAATTGTTCATGAAAATCTTTGGCGAAATCATAAGCAATCGAAAGAGGCGAAACAGGTAGATTGAGATTTTCATCCTGATAAAGGGCCTTGCGGCAGGATTTAATTGTTTCATTGTTCAGGTATTTATCGTGCAAAAGCTGAGGAATGACTCTCACATCGCCAATGTCATAGGCACGAAGATCTTCACCTGAGTTGATTAATGTTTCACGAAGAAAAAGCGGTCCCCAGTTTGCTCCTCTCTGAATTCCGCCTCCGGCATCAGAAGCGATTCCAAACAATACGGTTTTTGCCAATGGAAGAGCATTTGTTAGACTCTGCTCCCAGATTTCGCGCACTTTTTTCTGAGCAACGGCTTCAGCTCCGTAAATTCTTTTCTGTAGATTATTTCGTTTATCGGCAGCCGTGTGAACTGTGAAAACTCCTTCACCTGGAGGAGTCATGTAATGTTTTATTTTTGAGATGAATTCATTTCTAGAGGTCATATGAGCATTCCGTTTTGAAAGCGATCATTGAGCAAGACAGATTTATATTTTAATTTAAAGTCATTTTCTTCCATTGTGCTGAAATCGTAAACGACTGAAGCAACAAAGTTTGCTGTCATCTGATCTATGCCAGAGTAAACTCCGGCGATATGAGATGTGAGAGTAATATTGTCCAGATTTTTGAAAAGGGTGAAATCCGCCGGTTCTTTTTCAAAGACATCCAGGTAAGCGTATGCACGCGGTTTTTCCTTTAACACAGAAATCAGATCATCTGTCGCAACAAGTTGTCCGCGGGCCGCATTGATCAACAGAAAATCTTCATTCAATTGCGATAGAAATGTGCGGTCTATTAAATGGAAATTTTTTTTATTCAGGCTGCATGCTGGAATGACAACATCGACAAGATTCAGATCGAGCTGATTTTTCCCTTGATACGGATCAAAAACCTGCAACCGGCCCGCAAGAGGAGTCAGACTTTTTTCCAGGAGAGTTCCTATATGGCCTCTTCCCAGAATGACGATCGACAATTCAGAAAGAAGTTTTCGATTCCATTTTCTTCCTTCATCCCAGGTTTTTTGAACAGGTAAAGAACTATAGTGAGCAAAGAGAGTCGAGAGAATAAAATTGGCAACGGCGTGAGCGCGGATCGGATTGCCCACAATGACCGGAAAGCGGACGCTTTCAATAAACGAAGCTTCAAGATTATCGTAACCGGAATTGGGATGAATCATGAGCTGGCAGCGCTGCAAATCGCTCTCGCTTATCTGTGAAGGGATTGTGTGAGTGTTAGTGATTAAAATATCTGCGGGGTCAGGAGAATTCAAAGGCAGAACGCTGAAGTGTCTTGTTGCGTCTGCCTTTGATTCGATAGTTTCTTTTTCTAAACGGGCAAAGCTCTCTTTAAAATAAGGTGAAGTACTTATTCTTTTAACGATCAGATTAGAGAGTGGCCTTTTCTTCATAATAAAACTCTTTGTAGCTTGTCTTGCAGACTCTCTCTGTCTGGTTCTGAAAAGCGTCGTCCCCGTAGGTATTAGAGTTTGTAACAGTATAACATTTCTGCTCTTTTTTCCAGTAACTATTGGTCGGATCGTTCTTCGTTTCGACTGGAGTTCCATCTTCTTTGCGTAGTTCGTAATCGAACTCGTCTGCAATATAATCCTGATTCACTAGATCAATTCTGTGTTTATCTTTTGAAACCAGGAATTTCATGATCTGAAATTTAGTATTCTTGTAGAAAAGAATTTCTGCTACGTCATCCGGAGTGATTGTCGCGCGGCCAAGGCGGTAATTTGTCGGCCAGTGAACGTTTCCGTACATGATGTAAATGAGTTCAGAACATACGATCTTATCGAGGGTCGAGACATCAAAGTTAAAGTCGTAAGCTTTGCCGATCTGGTCCATCCCGCGCATGATTTGTTCAATCAAAAGCGTATCGCTGGAAAGAACATCGTTCTTTCTCATGATCGTCAATTCATCAATATTCAAAAATTCTTCTAGTGAGTTGAGACGAACACCAGAACGAACAGCTTCAAGAATGACTTTACCGCTAGCAATCTGTGCCTGGTAAGGAATGATATCCGGGTGGTTCCACATACCGATCTGCTCAAGCTGCTCTTTTGTACCGAGATAAACCGCTACGTGTCCGTAGTGGCCTGGAATAAATTTATCAGTCAGAACAAAAGGACTTTTCTCAATGAGAATATCCATTGGTTTTAGATTTGTAACAGCAAGTTCTGTCGCAGTACTGTTGTTGTAAAGGTATCCCTTTCTCCACTGAATAGCACCGGCGATATTTCCAAAAATGCGCGACAACCATCCAGTGACAGTGTCGACAGCGCTAACAATTGAATCAGTGAACGTGAACTCAGCAATAAGAAATCGTGCCTTTCCCTGAGAAACTTTTTTGGCCGTATCATTCGTCACAATATTGTCGACAATAGTTAAAATCAACTGCTCGTTAGCGAGAATTTCTTTAAGATCTTTCTGAATGAGCAGAACGAGGTTAATTTGTTGAGCAAATTTTGCACCTTCTCCGATTTCAACGGTGTATTTGTTGAGCTTGATAATGTCATTCAATGTTTTTGTCGTATCTTCTGAAGAAGATTTATCGATAAGAGCGTTCTTGACGATTCTTCTGAAAGTATTGTCTTTTTCATAGAGAAGGTTATGCATTGTCTCCAGGTGATCAAGAACAAATAAGTGACCAGAGAGCCAGATCAGGTGCGCCTTGATAAGAGGCATGTTCTTATCTTCGTTGGCAAATGTGCGGGACATTTTAAATCCACCGAAATCGTAAACTTTGGCGAAATCGAGAATTTTTTTATTGATGTGGTAGTAAGTGGTAATGGCCTTTCTCAGTACGAAAAGCTCAGTGCCGGTTAAAGTATCCTGGTTCTTAACTTTATTGAGAAGGCCTTTCGTAAAAGCAATATCGTAAGCTTTAAACTCGTTAAACACTGTCAGAAGTTGAGTGTAGCTCTTTAAATTCTGGTCGACATCGCGAAGAGGATTCTGAAATTTTACATTGATTGTATTGAGTTCTTTTTCGGCCTTTTCAATAGGTCCTAAAAGAGTCGTTGCCACCGGACCATCAATAGGTCTGATGAGCGCATCATCGCTCTGGGCCCATGTCGTGTTCGCCATCCATAGATTCACGCTGAACAAAAATAAAATGCCTAAAATTTTCATTTTTATATCCTGCCGATTTAGGGTAAATTCTACAGGAAGACAGGTTTGACACAATCAGTCCTGTAAAAAGTACACATCCTTGTGTTAGACCTTAATTGTTGAACTTAAATAGGTGAATGGCCATGATTTCTATTAAATCTGCTCGTGAAATCGAGCTAATGCGAGCGACTTGCAAACTGGCCGCACAGACTCTCGAGTACATAGCTCCTTACGTCGTTCCAGGCGTTTCGACAGAAGAGCTTAATAAGCTCTGCCACGACTATATTATCCAGCACGGGGCCTACCCAAGTCCTCTTAATTACCATGGCTTCCCGAAGTCGGTCTGCACATCTTTAAATGAAGTGATCTGCCACGGGATACCGAGTGCGCAGGATATTTTAAAAGACGGCGATATTCTCAATATCGATGTCACCACTTATCTGAACAAGTTTCACGGGGATACGAACAAAACCTTTTACGTAGGCAACGTTTCGCCGGAAATTAAAAAATTAGTCGAAGTGACTTACCAGTGCATGCGCGCGGGGATTGAACAAGTTCGTCCCGGCGGACATATTGGCGATATCGGTGCGGCCATTCAGGAAATCGCACACTCTCACGGCTATTCAGTTGTTGAAGATTATTGCGGCCACGGCATCGGCAGAGAATTTCACGAAGCTCCTCAGGTTGTTCACGTGGGAAAAAGAGGAACGGGCGCAGAGATGAAGCCCGGAATGACTTTTACCATCGAACCCATGATCAATCTCGGAGTGAAAGACGGCAAGCTGTTAAAAGACGGCTGGACGGTTGTCACGCGCGATAAGAAATGGTCAGCGCAATTTGAACACACCATTCTTGTGACCCCGGAAGGGCATGAGATTCTTACTTTAAGAACAGAAGAACAAGCGTAATATGGCAAACGCAGAGGCCAGAACTAAAAACGCGAAAGGCGAGGATCTGCAGCTCCTCCTCGATATCGATCTTTCTTCTCAGAAAGTGCTGGAAATGAGAGCAAAGGGCGCGCTCGCTGCCGCCCACGCCGAAGAACTTAAAGAAATTGAATCGGCCATTCTCGGTCAATCTATCGAGTCCATTTTAAAATTAAAGCGAACTAGTTTCAGGTTTTCGGAAAAAGCGAAGGCCATGGCAACGCCGGGATTCTGGCTTCTCCACCGCGCCATTGAAAATTATCTGGGAAGCGAAGCTGTTCTCGCTGAGGCCAAAGACCGGCTTTGTCTTTGTTTTGGTGTCGGCGTCCACGATTTACGCAAAGAAATTCTGAAGAGACCGGACTATGAATTAAAACATCTCATTGCAGAAACTTTTGCCACCAGTGCTTGTGGTTCCTGTCTCCCGTCGATCAGAAAGACGATGGAAGATCTTCGTCTGTCCCATGGGATGATTGAAGGACTGACTCATTCAAAGGGCCGTTTTGATAAAGCGGGGAATTGGGTGAAGGTCAAAGGAATGTATCCCGGACCGCTGTTGGTTTTTTTAGATGAGGCCAAAAAGACGTGGATGATTCGCGAACAAATCGAGACGCAATTTAGCATTGAATTTACCCAGATCGAAGGACTGCATCTGACTGTCAAAATAACCGAAACAGGAAAAGAGATCGAGCGCGACCGAGCTGAAAAGATCCTGCAAGCGCTTTCGGATTATCTTAAATCAGACACCGGCATTCTCTTTTTTCTTCATCTTGATTTTCTTGATTCTTAACGATTCTTCTCTCGCGCATCCGGAACGGATTAGATTGATGTTTTCAAGCTTCATGAAAATTTTTTCAATCTTCTTCTTATCTTTCATGACTTCGTGAATGCTCACTTCTTCCTCAAGATATTTCAGGCGTTCATTAAAAAAATTCAGTTCAGGAATGGCCTTCTGGAGACAGTCAGCAGTCGGCATTTCGGCCTGGAGACCTGACACGTATTGAACAAAAAGGCGCGGAACCTGTTTTTGAAACTCGTTGATATAGGCCATTTTGAAAGAACGCATTGAAGATTCCACTTCGGACAAAGAAAGATCGTAGATATCGCTTTCTTTTAAAAGCAGAAGACGCAAAAGTCCTACTGACGGAGAGTGCTTTTTTGACAGACAGATTTCGTCTACAAAGTTTTTCTTTAGGGTAATATCATTGGAGCTCGCCAGTTCATTGAGGAAATCCTGATTCAAACGGTAGAGCGCTCCCTGTGATTTTTCCTTGTGCAGGTTGGATTCTTCTTTTGCCAGGCATTGCAGGAGAAGGTTAGGAGCAGCGTATATGTCAGAGCATTGTAAGCTCAAAATGAACGACAACATGAAAAAGACATTGCGAACAGGCGACATATCTCTAATCCTTTTTTACAATTATTCTCTCTAAGTATATAGTTCTCCTATACAGACAGCAATATCAGAGAAGATTTAAACCAGGGAAGTTGATTTTGAAGGAAATGAGTTTTTGGGAACATTTGGAAGAACTCCGGAAAATGTTTATGCGTGTCCTGGTTATTCTCGGGGTAACATTTCTTTTCACAACCTATTACGTAGACGATATCACTGAGTGGCTTTTAAAACCTTTAAGGGCCTCGCTTCACGACACGAAATCCGGAGTGATCGTTTACCACAGTATTTTTGAGAAAGCGTGGGTTCAAGTCGATGTGTCTATCTGGTGGGCCATCATGATTTCTTCACCGCTTTGGTTTTATCAGGTCTGGAAATTTATCAGACCGGGACTCCATCCTCACGAAGTACGCGCTGTAAAACCTTTCATGATCCTGGGAGCTTTTCTCTTTCTGGCCGGGATGGCCTTTGGTTATTACGTCGCCTTCCCGTTTGGCTTTAAATTTCTCTCAATGCTCGGAGTAGGAGATGTTCAGGCGAATATCAACCTTCGCGATTATATTTCTACTTCCAGCCAGATTCTTCTCTTTCTCGGTATCATTTTTCAGTTTCCCAATGTCATGTTGATTCTCGGCTTCATGGGACTGGTGACAAAGCAACTGTTGAGAAAATTCCGTCGCTATGTTTATGTGGCGCTCGCAATTGCGGCCGCCATTTTTTCTCCACCGGATGTTATTTCGATGCTCTCTGTGTGGATTCCGCTTTGTATTCTGTATGAAATCGGCGTTCTCGCAGTAGCGTGGATCGTCCATCCGTATCTTTACCGCGTTCACATGAAAGGTGAAAAATAATGAAAACGACAAAACTTTTTTTCTCTGA
>DAIQAU010000051.1:13546-15156 GCA_036781565.1 Bacteriovorax sp.
CTTTTCTACAATATTGTTATGACTCCGACGATTGCCGGAGCAGCAGTAAAAATGCATTCAGTGGCCGTGACTGATCCTCAGTATCAGATCTTCAGAGAAGAACATGCAAAGTATCACCATATGTATCGTTATTTCGATTCAGCGAAATTTATCGTGCTTCTGATTTTCTCAGGGCTCATTCTTCGCCTGAACATCAAACAAAAGAGGGCAGTATGATTTTAATTACTGGCGGCGCCGGCTTTATCGGCAGCGTTCTGGCTAAACAACTGAACGTACTCGGTCATACTGATCTGGTCATTGTTGATAAACTGGAAGACAGCACGAAATGGAAAAATCTTCGCGGCATTAAATATTCTGATTATATTCACGCCGATGAATTATTTAACGGCGATTACGACGATCTGATTGCCGAAACAGATCTCATCTTTCATATGGGGGCGTGTTCATCGACTACCGAAAAGAACATGGACTTTCTGATGAAAAATAATGTGGCCTACACCCAGGCGCTTTTCCGTTTTGCGGCCACAAAAAATATTCCTTTCATTTACGCGAGTTCTGCGGCCACTTATGGCAATGGCGAACTCGGTTACAGCGACGATCATGAAACGCTTCCTGACTTGATGCCCATGAATCCTTACGGCTACTCAAAACAGTTAGTCGATGAGTGGATTTTAAGAGAGGACAGCAAGCCGGATCACTGGTTCGGGCTGAAGTTCTTTAATGTTTTCGGGCCAAACGAATATCATAAAGAAGACATGCGCTCTCTTGTCCACAAATCATTTGAGCAAATTCAAAACGCCGGCAAAGTGAAGCTTTTCAAATCGCACCGTCCGGAATTTAAAGACGGGGAACAGCTTCGCGATTTTATTTACGTGAAAGATGTTGTACGCGCGATAATCGAATTCGCTGATCCTGAAAAAGCGTTGTTTTCCGGCATCTACAATCTGGGCACAGGCAAAGCGAGAAGTTTTCTCGACCTGACAAACGCCACATTCAAAGCGATGGGTAAAGAAGCCGTCATTGAATTTATCGATATGCCTGAAGCGATCCGTTCGCAATATCAGTATTACACTCAGGCCGACACAAAAAAACTTCTGAATGCGCTTCCTGAATTCCAATTCACGACGCTTGAAGAAGGTGTCCGCGATTATGTTCAGAATTATTTAATGAAGCCAAATCCTCATTGCTAGGGAGTTTTTCATGAAGTTTCAGGGGGGAGTTAAAGAAGCCGCTAAAATGCTCGCAGGACTGTCTAAACAGGCCCGCGAAAAAGTTCTGGAACTCATTTCCAAGAAAGACCCTCGCATGGCCGAAGCTCTTCATAAAAGCATGTACACTTTTGACGATCTACAATATCTCACGCCCGTCATGCTTATCGAACTCATGCGCGAAATTAAAACCGCCGACATGGGGCTCGCTCTGCGCATCTCAGCGCCCGCGCTTAGAGATTTTGTTTTGAAAAATACCCCGCGAGTCATGAGACAAGAAATTGAAGAAATTCTCATGGGTCCTCCTCAGCTCGCTTCTAAAGTTGAAGAGGCGCAGGAGCGGGTGATGGAAGTTGTTCGTCGGAAGATTGATAAGGGGCAGCTCATTATTAATAAAGAGGG
>DAIQAU010000052.1:0-14850 GCA_036781565.1 Bacteriovorax sp.
ATTACATGTACGGATTTTCACCAGCTACGTGATCAGTCAGATCCACAACTTCAGTAATCATAGGAAAATTTTGTTTCACTAAAGTTTGTATACCATCTTTCAGTGTAGCTTTCGAACTTGAGCAACCTTGACAGCCACCGCTTAGACGAACGAATAATCTATCATTATCTAAATCGATTATTTCAACATTTCCACCGTGAGCAGCAAGGGCAGGGCGAACTTGTTCATCAAATAATGTTTCAAGTTTTTTCATCATAAAAAATCCTTATGGCTTAATATCTTTTTCTTAATAATTCTAACTGAGAAATGGCCGAATAGACAGCATGTTCTACTCTCAGTATGCTCGACGATACTTTCACACTAGTGAATCCGGCAGCATGAAATCGCTCAACATCTTCTGCAATCCAGCCACGCTCTGGCCCTACTGCCAGGGTAACAGGTTTTGCAAAATCTAATTCAACATCCAAAAAGCTTTTGTCAGTTTTAATATCGAGAATAAATTTTTGCGGCTGATCTTTGTATTGTTCAGCTGGATTGTATTTTTCCAGTTTGAACTCCGGCAAGTGCGCATAGATCGCACTTTGAGAAAGACCATTCAGCAGAAATTCCTCGTAAGCTTTGTCTTCAAAAATTTTTGAATCGAGATAACTTTTTTCTGAAAGTGCAGCTTTGAAAAAATGTATTTTATTGGCCCCAAATGTCGTTGCATGCTCGAGAATTTTTTTGCTGGTCTGAGGTCTCGATAATCCAATGACAAGATCAAACCATTGTGGCTGAGCAGAAATGAGGGGCTGAAGCTCCAGTCTACAAAAGTCGTTTGAGAGTTCCAGAACAATTCCCTTAGTCAGTCCCTCATTCAAAACAGTGCATTTCACTTCATCGCCTTTTTCAAGTTTGAGGGTGTCGTGAATGTGGCCAAGAATCGCCTTGTCGGTGATGAAGCCCGCTTTATCTTTGAGTATGAGTGAATTCATGACGGCTTTGTCTCACTGGCTGATTTCATCGTCAAGTTTGCTGCAATAATTATCTGCACTTCGCTGAAGGTATCTGCTTATCCCCTTGAAATGCACGGGGCATGAAACTTATAAACGAATTATTTTTGTCCTCACAGTTCACTCTATTGACCGCTCCGGTGGCGGCCGGGAAGACCAGGTTGGTCGTAGAATTTTACCGGGAGGAGCAATATAAAGTTATTTTTGTCTCCCCATTGCGGGCCCTGGCCAATGAGGTCTATCAAAAGCTTTCCGCGACAGACAAAAAAGTTTTTTTGGCAGGAAGGGGAAATTCTCTTGAAGAAACTTTTACTGATTTTCTTCAGGCCAGAAAAGGATTTTTGGTCACAACCATGGAGCTTTTAAACGAAGATTTTCTGGAAGCTTGTTCTGAACAGCATGAAAACATTCTTTTCATTTTAGATGAATTTCATCTTTTTTATCATTGGGGAGCAGAATTCAGGCCCATTCTGCATGATCGCTTCCTGGCCATTCTGGATACTCAAGCTCCCGTGATGGGCATCACCGCGACCATGAGTTCTGAGTTGCTTGATCGCATGCAAAATGATCTTGCTTATCATTCTGAATATTGGATCCATCTCGATTACGGTAATCACAAACTTCACCGCGAGCCTAAAAAAATTCATTATTTTCACACGATGAAGCCGGCCCTTTTTAACCGCGCTTTCTGGAGAGAGATGAGAATGAAGGAAGATTGTGATGTCCATCTTCTCTTTTGTTCGTATCGTTCCGAAGTGGACGAGCTGGTGGCAAGAGCGAAGCGAATGGGATTGCGTGCGCTTGGGTGCGTCGGCGGTGAAGTTGAAATCTTTCTTAAAGATCTGGAAAAATGTCAGGGAAAAATTGATGTTATTTTTTCAACCACGACTCTTAGTCATGGAGTAAATTTGCCGGAAATAAAAAAAGTTTTTATCAACTATGAAGTTGGAAATTATGATTTCTGGCTCCAGATGATTGGTCGTGGCGGAAGACAGGGAGCAGATTATGAAGTGTATACGTTTGATTCTTTTCACGCGTCTAAAAAAGATCTTTTAAAAAACTGGATGCAGTCATATTTGGCTGACTTTAGCCTTTAAAAAAGGTAATTTTGAGAGGAGATGCAAACAAAAATCGAAGGCCTGGTCCTTTCCAAAGTTCCCTATGACGAACGACACGTCATTGCCCATCTCCTGCTCAGAACAGGACGGAAAATATCTGTCGTTTTTTACGGCGGGCGAGGTGGGGGAAAGAAGCAAAAATCGTCAGTCATTGAATTGGGATTCATGCTTTCAGTTGAACTTCAGCAAGCTAAAACTAACACTGAAATTTATCATGCAAAAGAATGGAATCTTGTCTGGCACCACGACAAGATCAGGCTTCAGCATCAGGCTTTTTATCTGATGTGTTTTTTTCTAGAGATTATCAATAAAATTGCTCCGGTCGAAAATCTCCATGATGTTCATCATGAGAATACTGAAATGGTCGGTTTGTTTACCTCATTAAGCAATGCTCTTGTCCACCTGGAAAGATGCCTGATTCAAGAATCTTTCTTTTCACATTCCCATGCTGTGATATTCTTAACAAAGACGCTTCTTCATCTGGGAGTTTTTCCGGAGAGAGAACACTGCACGCTATGTGGTGAAGAGCTTGCCGCTTTCAACGATATGTTTTTGATCGCTGAAGAAGGTGGCTTTGCTTGTCCACCTTGTATGAACTTGAGAAAGACATACACGGTGCAGTCGGGAAGAGAATTGTGGGAGCTGGTTGGGCATATTGCTCACACTAAATACGGCGAACTTGGGCTTATCAAGCTCGAGTATAAATCTCTTCCGCGAATGTTGTTTCACTATTTCTGCTTTCAATTTCATTTTGAAGAAAAGGATTTTAAAACGGCTTCAATGATATTTTAGTGAGAAGGTTTTATGGCTTTTTTCCTTGCAACCAATGGTCAGCTTCACCCTTACAACTTCCGGTACCTCGATGGCGATTTTGAAAAAGCTCGTCTTGAACGAACTGAAATTCATGCAACTTCAAAGATAAATGAATCGAAATCTAAGGCCCTGCCTGATCATCAAAAAGAATTTTATGCCATAGATATCATGACAAAACCGATCCATACCATGGCCGTGGATTCATTGCTTAAAGACGTCAAAAACCTCATGAAGACTTACGATATCCGTCACGTTCCGATAGTCAAAGACAGACACATTGTCGGGATGATTTCAGATCGCGATCTGCTCAAGGTTGGAATGAGCGGGACGTTTCCCTTTTTGAAAGCCGCCAATATCATGTCGACAGTTTTAATTGTGGCCCTGGATGAAACGCCTCTGGCCCACGTCGCCAGAGTCCTGATGGAAGAAAAAATCAGTTGCTTACCTGTCATCGACAGCAATCAGCTGCTGGTAGGAATGATTTCGCGAACAGATATTTTAAGGGCCGTTGTTTATAACCGTCTCGTCTTAAAATAATGGTCATTGTGAAGGCAGGCGTGATAGACTAACGCCTATCATGTATTCCAAACTCACTAAACAATTGTTTCCTTATTTGAAGCCATATAAAAACATGGCCCTCGGCTCATTTCTTCTTTCGTTTGTTCTTGCGGCCCTTTCCGGAGCTCAAGTCAAATTGATTAAACCCATTTTCGACAAAGGTTTAACCGGAAATGCGACGTGGAATGAATTTTTGTTTCTTGCGGGCGGACTGCTGGTTCTTGGAATTGTGAATTTTCCGGCGCGCTTTTACCATTTCTATTGGATGAGATTTGTTGGTGAGAAAATCAACAATGATGTTCGCGATGAAATTTTTGCAAAACTTCAAAAGCTTCCAACTTCTTTTTATAATCAAAATAAACAAGGTCGCATGCTTTCGACTTTGTTAAACGATGCTGAAATATTCGCTCAATCATTTAAGGCTATGATCGATGTCGTTCGCGAGCCCGTTAAAGCTTTAGTCTATCTTGGACTGGCTTTCTGGAGTGACTGGCAGCTTTCGCTTGTGATCATACTGGTCGGTCCTCTTTTTGTGGCGATTTTTCAAATTAGTGGAAAGAAAATCAAAGCCAATCAAAAAGAAGTTCAGGAAGGACGTGCTGAGTTTACACATAATCTGAGCGAAGGATTGTCTGCTCACAAAGTGACGAAAGCTTTTAATCTTCAAAAATTTGTCATGGATCGTTTCAAACGTTCTCAGGATTATCATTTTAGATTTCAAATGAAGACGAGTAAGGTTGAAGAGCTTGCTCATCCTTTTGTTGAATTTGTCGGGGCCATTGCTTTCTCTTGTGTCATTATGTTTGCTTATTTCCGTATCAAATATCACGGGATGACAGTCGGTGATTTCATTCAATTCGTAACAGCGCTCGCGCTTCTCATGGATCCAATCAGAAAATTTTCTCAAGCAAATGTGAAAATTGGACAGGGGGTAGCCGCTCTTGATCGCATCAATGAAATTCTTCACCTTGAAGAAGAAGTAGATAAAGGAACAATTGTTCCTCAGCACTTTATCAATGAAATTGTCGTTGAAGATGTTACCTTTGCGTATGGCGATCATAACGTCATCAACAATCTCAGCATGAGAATTAAAAAGGGTCAGAAGGTTGCCCTTGTCGGTCTTTCTGGGTCAGGTAAGTCAACACTGATAAACTTGTTGCTTGGCCTTTATCCTGTTAACCATGGACAAATTTATATCGATGGCCATGCATTAAACGCGATCAAACTTAAGGAATTGAGAAAACTTTTCGGGCTGGTCTCTCAGGATATTTTTCTGTTCCATGATACGATCCGTGCCAATCTTGCAATTGGCGGAAATTTTACCGATGAACAAATCCAGCGGGCACTTGATGTTTCTTACGCCTCAGAATTCGTCAATCGTTTGCCAGATGGACTAGACACAGTTATTGGTGACAGAGGGGCGAAGCTTTCTGGCGGACAACAACAACGTCTCACAATCGCACGTGCTTTCCTTCAAAATACTGACATCCTTCTCTTTGATGAAGCGACTTCTGCTCTGGATAATGAATCCGAAAAAGTTGTTCAACGCGCTTTAGAAGCTATTGCCGGGAATAAAACGGTTATTGCAGTTGCACACAGACTTTCGACAATTCAGGATTACGATCAGATTTTTGTCATGAAAGAAGGAAGTTTAGTTGAGCAGGGAACCCACTCTGAATTGATAAATGCTTCTGGTGAATATAAAAAACTTTACGAGCTTTCTCTTAAATCCTAATCAACCAGTTTTCAAAATTTTGAGTGCGCCTCTGAATTTAGTGACAAATTCATAAGGGGTTTTGGTTTTCATTGCACTTCGAACAATATATTTCGGGCGGAAATAGAATTTGCGATAAGCAATTTTGTGAAGCTTAACCAGCTTTTCCATGGGAACGAATTCTTCCCAATGATCAACTTTAAAATCTTTCGTCGGGTTGAGAGCAAACTTCTGCCATCGTCCGTCTTCAATGAGCCCTTTGGCCACAGCTTGATTGTAGGCTTCAGTGTGTGGATACAATGTCATGATGTTAAATTGAGCGTAGTCCGGATCGAGATCGATCAGGAACTGGATATTGTTTAAAATATCGGCTTCAGATCTTTCATGAGGAAGACCAATCATGAAGTCAGCTACAGAAACAATGCCGAGCTCGCGACACCATTTGAAAGCATTCTGAACTTTTTCAATCGTGCAGCCTTTTTTCAGAACTTTCATTCCTTCATCGCTGCCTGTTTCAACGCCAAAGGAAATGAGCCGGCAACCGTTCTTCTTTGCGATGGCCAGGGCTTCTTTGGTGAGGGAGTTTACGCGTCCTCTGAAATCCCAGGTGATGTTAAAGTTTCTGCGTTCAAACTCTTCGCAAATTTCAATCAATCTTTTCGGAGTAATGTTAAAGAGGTCATCATAAAAATGAAATTCATCGTAACCCAGTTTTAAACATTCTTCGATTTCGTCAGCAATCAATTCTGGCGAACGTGAACGATATTTTTTATAGGGGACATTGCAGAAAGTGCAAAGATAAGGACAACCGCGGCTGCTGATAATCGTTGCAAGATTTGAACTGATTCCCAATATACTGCTGTAACGGATGTGCTTGATGTATTTTCTGTTGGGAATCGGCAGCTCGTCGATATTTTCAATATAGGCAGGATTGACAATGACAGAGTTAAGAAACCGATTGTCTTTTTTTGGCTCTTCCGCTCGAGAGATAGATGTCTTTGTGTATACTCCAAGGATGTCTTCAATGGGTTGGTTCACGGAAAGACGTTGGATCATTTCGGTAAAAGATTTTTCACCTTCACCGACCACTATCGAATCAATATTGGGAAGAGCGATGGCCTCATGAGGATAAGAAATGGAATGATGGCCACCCAGGCAGATGTGGATATGTGGAAAAGTGCGTTTTATATTTTCAGCTGCCAGCTTGATGTCGACAAGAGATATAGTAAAACTTGTCATACCCACAACGTCGGGTTGGATTTTTTTCAGGCGCTCAATGAGTTGCTCATGATCCACCTGTTCAGCAACACAATCGATGAAATAATAATTATGCTCAGGAGCATGTTTTTCTGCATAGGAAAGGACATAGAGGGCCCCCAGCGGAGGAAAATAGCCGTAATCATCCGCTTCAAGGAAACTATCTCCTTTCTCATCAGGGAATTCTGCGATGGTATTGCGGTCAGGTGGATTGATAATAACTATATTCATCAAATTGATCATAACATATACTTTTATTGAGTAAAAAAAAATTAGGTTAACAACTAGTTATGATTTCATTGGGAATTATCTGTTTTCAGGGACACTCATCAGCGGCAGCACTTATCTGCGATGGAGAAGTCGTTGCCGCAGTAGCAGAAGAACGGTTCAGTCGGAAAAAATCCACTGATTCTTTTCCTGAACAGTCGATAGCGTGGCTGTTGAAGCAACGTGGAATAACTGTAGATCAAATAGATCACGTGGCCGTTGGCTGGTGCCCGAAAAAAACATTTCTTGGACAATTGCCGCAATTGCATCGTAAATCTCTGCGTTTTCTCCTGGAAAAACGCTCGGGATCGGCGGAAAGATCAAGGTTGGAAAAATTTTACCGGATCGCTTCTTTGAAAAATGAATTTAAGAAACGCTACGGCTACAAAGGAAAATTCAGTTTTGTAGATCATCATCTCAGTCATGCCATTTCAGCTTTTATACAATCTGGTCAGAAGGATTGCATTGTCATGGTTGCTGATGGCATGGGCGAAATTTCTTCAACCACCATTTATGAATTTAGTAATCGTACTTTCAAAATTCTTTACAGCGATCCCTTTCCTCATTCACTTGGGATTTTTTATTCAGCCGCAACTCAATTTTTAGGTTTTGTTCCCGACAGCGATGAATACAAAGTCATGGGAATGGCCGCTTACTCTCAAAGTGAAAAATTTCACGACAAATTTTCTCAGCTTTACTCTTTTGAAGACGGACATTTGAAATTAAAGCTGGGTTATTTTGATATTCATAAAAAAGCTAATCAGTTTTTTTCAGAAAACTATAAGACTTTATTTGGGGAAATACTCACCGAGGAAGATAAAACAGCATTTGCTTTTTCTCTGCAATATCATCTCAATAAAATTGTTCAGACGATTTTAAAAACAGTCCTGGTAAAAACTTCTTCACGACATTTCGCTGCGAGCGGAGGCGTCTTTTTAAATTGCCTGCTCAATCAGGAATTGCGCGAATCAGAAATCTTTGACAGCTACTCCTTTTTTCCTGTGGCGGATGATAACGGAACTGCAATAGGAGCGGCTCAGTACGTTCAATGGATTCGTCCCGAAATTCAAATGCAGCCTTTAACTCATCTCTACCTCGGTCCCGAAACTGGTGAAGTGAATGAAAAATTATTGGAAGGCAAGAACTGGAAAAAAATAGATAGCTTAGAAGAAATCGCAAAGCTTCTGGCTTCTGGAAAGGTTGTTGCGTGGTCGCAGGGGGCGATGGAATTCGGTCATCGATCATTGGGAAATAGAAGTATTCTGGCATCAGCTCAGCAAAAGCAGATGAAAGATATAATTAATGAAAAAATTAAAATGCGTGAATCGTTCAGGCCATTTGCTCCGAGTGTTCTACAGGAACATGCAGCGAACTATTTTGAAATGACATTATCTTCATCAAAAAATTTCCCTTTTATGATAGAAACGTTTAATGCACGGGCTTTAACCAAAGAAAAAGCTCCTGCGATTGTTCATGAAGATGGAACTTCACGAATTCAAACTGTGTCGGCTGAAACCAATCCAAAATACTACGAGCTGCTGCACTCATTTTATAAGTTGACCGGTTGCCCGCTTTTATTAAATACTTCTTTCAATATCAATGGAATGCCAATTGTTCTTTCTGCAGGCGATGCTATTGATTGTTTTGATAAAACGCATCTTGATTATCTTGTCATTGGTGATTACCTGATATGGAAAAAATAGCCTTTCGAAAAGTCTTTTTTCCTCTTGTCATGTTAGTTTTAGCTTTCTCGGCAGTTCACTTTCAATTCTGGCTCTGGCCTTTTTCCGATTTTCCAAAAACTGATGAATTCTATTCTTTGCTTAAAGCATTGGGTTTAGAAGTTTACAACAAAACAATCTATGTTCAATTTTTGTCTATTTTCTCTATTTTCTTTAAAAACATCGACAGTCTCTGGAAATTTGATTTTATTGGAAGTCATCTTTTTCTCGCCTCCGCGTTTTTTTACTACCATCACAGAAGAGGCGTTCATCCTGCCGTAAATATTTTTTTTACCTCTGTCCTGCTTTTAAGCCCGATCAATGTCGCGATGACCAGAAAACTTCATTTCTGGACTCTGGGGTTTTTCTTTTTTCTCCTCGGCTTTGCTTGTAGAAAAAAGAGTGAACAGAAACTAAATTGGCTCAGCGGGGGACTCACGCTTTTGACCTTTTTTAGATATGAGTTTTTTCTTCCGGCCACTATCGCGTTATCACTTTTGATCGCAAAAAAGGGACATCTGAAAAATAAGGCTCAGCTGTCGGCCCTTTATAGTTTACTCATTTTAACTTCAATCGGTTTAATCTATTTCTTTGGTCCAGGTATGAAACAGCTTATGGAACTTTCATTTGGTGAAAGTCTTTCGCATTGGCTGTCTATGATAGCAAAAAATGTCATTTACCTAAGTTACAATACACTCCATTCTTTTGATGTTGTCTTTTTTTATTACCTGCCGACATTAGTCTTCGCTCTCATTTTGCTTATGTTTTTTGCTTCATGGAAAAAAAACTGGGGGGAGTGGAAGCCTATCCTGAAAGAAGATTTTCAATGGACTTTTATTCCAGCCCTGGTTGTTTTGCTGGCGATTAAATATACGGATCACTATGCGATTATGGGATTTGTTTTTCTTTTAAGCGCATTTAATTTTTTACTAAATTCCAGACAATCGCCAATGCTCTCAATTGTCATCGTTCTGCTTGTAGTACCATCGTTTTTTCTAGGATTGCCTGATTATAGGGATAATGGAAAATTTTTTTATCACATTAGAAGAAATGGACTCGAGCAAAAAAAAATCATCGATGCATTGAGGGATGAAGTTTATGGCAAAAGCATAGATCATCCGCTTGTGATTTTGTTTGAAGAAAGAAAGCCTTTGGAGGTTTTATTTCCTGACTTAAAAAGCGGAAATGAAAAGCAGATAAATGCAATCAATCTCTGTCAGCATTCAGCACAGCTGGAAAATGCAGATATTTTTATCGCTATGAAACCTGCTCCTGACGCGCGTTTTTGCTTTAAGCCTGAACGGCTAAAAGAAGTCAATTTACTGCCTAATTATTTCTTTTTTGTGAAGGAGAAATAATGAATTTTTCAAAAAGGCTGAAAGAAAACAATACGGCACTATCTCTCGTCTTGATGGTGTCGTTTTTTGCAGGGTTCATTTTTTTTCAATACTGGCTTGAGCCGCAAAGTGATTTTCCACGAAAAGATGAGTATCAATCTCTGCTTAGTGCTTTAGATTACCCAGTCTATTCAGCCAATTTATATGTTCACTTTTTGAGACTGTGGACTGGCTTTTTTCCGGATTTCTTTTCTCTCTGGCGTTTCAATTTTTTTGCTTCACATTTGAGTCTTGCCGTAGCTTTTTTTCTTTATCATTCAAAAAAAGGAATTGCGCTTTCGACAAATTTTTTTATTACATCTTTGCTTGTTCTTTCAACGATCAATATTGCCTTGACGAGAAAAATGCATTTTTGGGGAGCGGCTTTTTTCTTTATTTTGCTTTTTGCCGCTGAGTACTTTAAACCCAAAATGCGGCTTGTCTTTTTGACTGTATCGCTTTTAATTCTGGGTTTTTTTCGTTTTGAATTTTTCTTCTCTGCGATTGTCGCAGCAGCTCTGTGTTTTCATCAGTGCATGAAAAATCGCTTTCATCCAAGGCATTACAGAATTCTTTTCGGAAGTCTTTTCTTTTTTCTTTTGGTCATTGTCATCGTTTGTCTTTGGTCTTTTGGGTATGGAATGAAAGCCCTACTTGTTGAATCTTTGCAACTAGACCAAAGAGGGCTTCTCTATCTGCCGATGGCCTATGCTCAGCTCTTTTTCCGCAATATACTTTTTCATGTTTATTACTCTTTTTATGCTCTTGTCGTTCCGTTTTGGATTTACTTTCCAGGTCTTGCTTTAAGTTGTGTTTATCTTCTTTTCTTGAAAAGAAATTGGTATCTGAATTGGGTTTCGCTTAAGCAAAACTTAAAAACAGATTTACTGCCTTTTTACTTTTCGGCGTTGTTTGCTCTTTATTCTGTTCGCTTTACTGACTTCTATCTCATTATGACTTTTCTTCTTCTCCTGAGTGTCTTGGGTTTTATGCTCAATACCGATAGGCTTCCATTGAGGAATCTTCTGGTTTCGCTGTTTATTCTTCCGTCCTTTTTCCTGTTTCGACCCGAGCTAAAAGGAAGTGCATATATTAATTTTCCTACTTTTAAACGAGAAGTAAGAATTCATCGCCATATGTTTGATTTAATCAAAAATCTGAATGTGTCTGAAATTCACTCACCGTATAAAATTCTCATTGATCAATATGTCACAGGTGTTTTACCTGACGAAGGGCGCGAGTATTTCATGTTTTCAGATCTTTCCCGGCTCTGTGAGAGGGGACCTGTGGATTTTGACTTAGTGCTCTTGCCGGGAGATTGGACTTTACCCCCTGAGCAACCATTGATTGAAAAGTGCGTTTTACCTCGTTTGAATACTTCCCGGCATCTCAAGCCTTCTCCGGGCTACGATCTCTTTGTCAGTCCCCGAATTTTGAATCAAACCTCTGCAGAGAAAATGTCAGTTAAATAAAAAAATCTAATTACAAATCCCCAATGAAAAAGTACTCTTCTAGAGTAAAAAACTAGCATGGAGTACAAGCGTGACAAACGAATCGAATCTTAAATCAATGAGTGATTTAGTAGCTCTCTGTAAACAAAGAGGCTTTATTTTTCAATCATCTGAAGTTTATGGCGGGTTGAATTCTTGTTGGGACATGGGTCCTTACGGAGTAGAGCTAAAAAACAATTTAAAAAACCGCTGGTGGAGATCGATGACTCTTCGTCAGGACGTTGTCGGTGTTGATGCTTCTATTTTCATGCACCCGATGGTGTGGAAAGCTTCAGGTCACGTCGATGGATTTTCTGATCCGATGGTCGACTGTAAAGTTTGTAAGGAAAGATTCCGCGCTGACAATATCGACATGACAAAACCGTGTCCAAAGTGTGGATCGAAAGATTCATACACAGACGTTCGCCAATTCAATCTCATGTTCAAAACACAAATGGGCGCGATGGAAGATACGGCTTCGATGGTCTACTTAAGACCAGAAACAGCTCAGGGAATTTTCGTCAACTTCCTCAACGTACAAACGACAATGAGAAAAAAACTTCCTTTTGGTATCGCTCAAATCGGTAAAGCATTCCGTAACGAAATCACTCCAGGAAACTTCATCTTCAGAACTCGCGAATTCGAACAAATGGAAATGCAATATTTCGTAAAGCCAGGCGCACAGAAAGAAGCGATGGAAGCGTGGAAAGAAGTTCGTTGGAAATGGCATCTTGAAAATGGTCTTCGTCCAGACAGATTGAAATGGGCACCACACGGACCAGACAGCTTAGCTCACTACGCTGACGCTGCTACAGATATCGAATACCTTTTCCCTCACGGGTGGGGAGAGATGGAAGGGATTCACTCTCGTACAGACTTCGATTTAAAACAACACCAGGAATATTCTGGAAAGAAATTAGAATACGTCGATCAAGTGAACAACGAACGCTACATCCCTTACGTTATTGAAACGTCAGTTGGTGCGGATAGATGTCTTCTTGCGATTATGTGTGATGCTTATAGATTAGAAAACGAAGGCGATGCAGATAAAGAAAGATCAGTGATGAAATTTCACCCGGCCCTCGCTCCTGTAAAGACAGCGATTCTTCCATTGGCAAAGAAACCAGAACTGGAAGAAGTGGCGAACAAATTATTTGATGACGTCTCTACGAATTATAAAGCAGAGTATGATACTTCAGGATCCATTGGAAAACGTTATAGACGCCAGGATGAAATCGGTACTCCTTACTGCATCACTGTCGATTTCGATACATTGACTGATCACGCAGTCACTGTACGCGATAGAGACTCGATGACTCAGGAGAGAATTGCGATTTCGCAGGTTCAATCGTATTTGAAAGACAAGTTTAAATTTTAAGAATTAATGATTATAAAATTTCTCTAACCACAAACCTCAATTCACCGAGGTACTAGGAGTAGATGCTATGACGACAAAAAAATGGGTGTATCTCTTCAGCAGTGAACTTACTGAAGGGAACAAGGACATGAAGGACCTGTTGGGTGGGAAGGGGGCCAATCTCGCTGAGATGTGTTCGCTGAAACTCCATGTTCCTCCAGGGTTCACCGTTACCACGGAAGCTTGTCTTGATTACGAAAAGGCAGGCAAGCAGATCAATGCTGAAGTTCGCGAACAAGTTTTAAAAGCGATCACGGAAGCCGAAAAACTTACTGGAAAGAAATTTGGAGACAACAGCAATCCACTTCTTTTCTCGGTTCGTTCAGGAGCAAGAGCTTCAATGCCAGGGATGATGGACACTGTCCTTAACCTCGGTATGAATGATCAATCTGTTCTTGGTCTTGCTAAATTAACAAACAACGAAAGATTTGCTTGGGATTCGTACAGACGTTTCATTCAGATGTATGCCAACGTTGTTATGGATTTCAATGTATCTCTTCTTGAATCAACACTCGAGGATTTGAAAGAAGCTCGCGGTGTTCACGAAGATACAAAACTTTCGGCCGGCGATTTAAGAGAGCTTGTCGGAGTTTATAAAAAAATTATTCTTGAAGAATCAGGAGAATCTTTCCCGACTGAACCAATGGAACAGTTGTGGAGAGCAATCGCCGCGGTTTTCAATTCGTGGAATAATCCGCGAGCAATCAAGTATCGCGAGATTTATGACATCCCTCATTCTTGGGGAACAGCGGTTAACGTACAGTCGATGGTTTTTGGTAACATGGGCGATGACTGCGCAACAGGTGTTTGTTTCACCCGCGATCCTTCAACAGGTGAAAGAAAATTCTTCGGTGAGTATTTAATCAATGCTCAAGGAGAAGATGTTGTTGCAGGTATCAGAACTCCACAACCAATCAACGATTTTTCAAAAAATGAATCGAACAAAAACTTCAAGACTCTTGAAGAATCAATGCCTGAAGCTTTCAAGGAACTTTGCGAAGTTTACCAAAAACTCGAAGGTCACTACAAAGACATGCAGGACATCGAGTTCACGATTGAAAATAAAAAACTTTATATTCTTCAGACGAGAAACGGAAAAAGAACTGCTGCTGCAGGAATTAAAATTGCCGTTGATCTTGTGAAAGAAGGCATCCTGACAAAAAAGGAAGCTCTCCTTCGCGTGAACCCTGAAGATTTAAACCAACTTCTGCACCCTCGCCTTGATCCTAAAGCGACTAAAAATGTTATCGCTAAAGGTCTTCCAGCTTCTCCAGGAGCAGGCGCTGGTATCATCGCTTTCACAAGCGAACGCGCTCACACTCTTGCTGAAACTGGTGCAAAAGTTATTCTCGTTCGTCAGGAAACATCACCTGAAGACATCGCCGGAATGGTGGCCTCTCAAGGGATTTTAACAGCTCGTGGAGGGATGACTTCTCACGCAGCGGTTGTTGCCCGCGGAATGGGGAAACCATGTGTGGCCGGTTGTTCGGCGCTTTTCATCGACAGCTCTGCTGGTGTGATGATCTGTGACGGAAAAAAATATCGCGAAGGTGACGAGCTGACTATTGATGGCGCTACTGGAGAAGTGATCTCTGGCATCGTTCCGACAATCGATGCAGCGATCACTGATGACTTTGCAACATTCATGCTTTGGTCTGATGAATTCAGACGTCTTGGCGTAAGAACCAACGCTGATACTCCTGATGATTCAAAAGTAGCAGTGAAGTTTGGTGCTCAAGGGATTGGTCTTTGCCGTACAGAACACATGTTCTTTGAAAAAGATCGTATTCTTGCCGTTCGTGAAATGATTTTTGCGAATTCAACGAAAGAAAGAGAAATGGCCCTTGCTAAAATTCTTCCTTTCCAGAGAGAAGATTTTGTCGGCATTTTTACAGTGCTGAACGGATTGCCGGTTAATATCCGTCTTCTCGATCCACCTCTTCACGAATTCCTTCCTCATACAGCGGAAGAGAAAAAAGAATTAGCGGACAGTCTTCACCTTGACATCAAAACAATTGAAGCGCGTGGCGAACACCTTCATGAGTTCAACCCGATGCTTGGGCACAGAGGTTGTCGTCTAGGTGTCACATTCCCAGAAATTTACCGCATGCAGGTTCAGGCGATTAT
>DAIQAU010000053.1:0-5750 GCA_036781565.1 Bacteriovorax sp.
GCGGTTTTTAACGCCCATTCCAAAAATGCACTGCTGTCGTGATCTTCACCAACGATTTCTTTGAAGATGCGCATTTCTTTTCTTGGCAGTGCGGATTTTTTTGAACCTTTTTTCTCTGGATACATTGGGTCGTAGTAAATGACATCAGGCCGGTCAGTTTCTTCAATAGTGAGCTGCGAGGCATCTCCGAAGACGATTTCGAAAGCAACGGGATATCTTCTTGCCGCATCTTTCAACAGCAAAAAGACGGCCGGATGCCGTTCAAAAGACTTTAATTTCGCGCCAAATATCTGGATGAGAAGAGAATCTTTTCCGGTTCCGCAGGTGGCATCCCAGATAAAAGGTTTAGTTTCGCCTTTAATACCAAGAGCTCGCGCCAATGGCTCTTTTCTGAGGGCATAACGCTGTCTTTCGTGATAGCGCAGACTCTCCTCAAAATCAAAACACATAAGACCGAGTTCAGCTGAATGAAATTGCAATTTTTCGTCAGCAAAAAAAAGATAATCGCAGTTATCACAAAGCTTAATCTCAGATTCAATCTCTAGACAAAAATGGTTTTGATTCGCCACTGCTTCCTCGAGAAAAGCTGGCCAAGACTGTCGCTCGACATCACTCATTTTTATCTTTATTAACTCATTCATTTTTGCAATTATACTCGCATAATTATTCTTTTAAAAGGAAACACACAATGACAGAAGTGCATTCTGAATCAAACTTTTCTCATCTGCCGTATAATCCAAAAACGCTTAAGAGAGAACTCACGAAGTACTATATTTCATCGACAAAACCTGAACAGGCAGAAATGCTTTCGACGATTAAACTAAAAGACCTGAAAGATCTTTACGCTCATATTCCGGACAATGTGAAATTCGACAAAGCTCCGTTTGTGACTGAAGAACTGGGCTACAACGATTTGATTGCGCATGTTGAAGCAATGGCCGCAAAGAACAACCTGAAGACGTGTTTCATCGGCGACGGTTTAAAGAATTACAAAGTTCAGGAAATTGTTCCCTACGTTTGTGATCTTCGCGGTCTGACAACGGCGTACACTCCGTACCAGCCGGAAAGATCTCAGGGAACTTTAAACACTCTCTGGATTTATTCTTCAACTCTCTCCATGCTGACAGGATTTGAAGCGATCAATGCATCATTTTATGACAGATCGACAACGCTTTTTGAGGCCATTCAAACCGCGACAAGAATTGTGAAAGGATCAAACACTGCACTTGTTTGCGAATCTATTTATCCAGACGACATTGAAGTTTTAAAAACTCATGCAAAAGAAACCAACCTTAAAATCATCACAATTCCTACCGATAAAGAAACCGGAATGACTGACGTTGACCTGGCAAGAAAAATGGCAGGCGAAATTGGTTTAGGTCTGGCGTGTATCTGTTTTCCTCAAGTCAACAACTACGGAAACCTTGAAGATGTTCACGCTCTGACAGATCTTTGTACGGAATTGAAAATCCAATCAATTGCCATGATCGATCCGATGTTGATTGCAACAGAAGGTCTTATTCCTCCGGTTGAATACGGAAGCAACAAGCAAGGCGCCAACATGCTCGTTGGAGAAGGACAACATCTCGCGATCGGTCCAAACTTCGGCGGCCCGGGCCTTGGTATTTTTGGTATTCGCTACAATGAAAAAAATAAAATGGACATCAGAAATACAGCTGGACGCTTTGTCGGAAAAGCAAAAGATGTTGATGGTAAAAACTGTCTGTGCATGGTTTTATCAACTCGTGAACAACACATCAGAAGAGAAAAAGCGACTTCGAATATTTGTTCGAATCAATCTTTCATCGCTTCTGCAGCAGGAGCTGCTATTCTTGCCAGAGGCGAAAACGGCATGACTGAATCGGCCTTGATCGGAAGAGATTTTGCTCTTCAGATGGCACAAGTCCTGACGCAATTTAAAGGCGTCAAGCTCGCTTTCCCTTCGACTCCTTTCTATAATGAATTCACCCTTGAACTTCCGATTAAAGTTTCGGAACTTCAAAAGAAAGCAAGCGCCGCCAACATTCAACTTGGTGTAGATGTTTCGGCCAGAATGAAAGATGGAAGAAATCTTTTACTTCTTTCTTTCTTTGATGTTCACACAGATGAAGATCTTGAAAAACTTGAAAACTTCTTCAGAGACAATTTTGAAGCAGAAGAAAATGATGATTTCCTTCCGGAAATTCCAGAGACAATGCTCAGATCAACTGCAGTTGGACTTCCAAATTTTGAGACGGAAGACTTAAAATCATTTTATAAAAAACTTGCTGACCTGAACGTGAGTCCAGACGACAACATCTACCCGCTTGGCTCATGTACAATGAAATACAATCCGTACATCAACGACTATGCTGCGGGCCTCAAGGGCTTCACAGATGTTCACCCTCAGGCACCGCTTGAAGATGCTCAGGGTTGTCTTGAAATTCTTTGGAACATTCAGGAAATGTTTAAATCGATAACAGGTCTTCCTGCAGTCACGACACAGCCTGTAGCTGGTGCTCAAGGGGAACTCGTTGGTCTAAAATTATTCCAGGGCTACCATAGAAACAACGGCGAAGCTGACACAAGAAATATTCTTCTTATTCCAAGATCTGCTCACGGAACAAATCCTGCTTCAGCAACAATGGCCGGTTTTGAAACAAAAACAATCGATGGTGTTCAATACGGAATCGTAACAATTGAAGCTGACAACAAAGGCCAGATCAATTTTGAACAACTAAAAACTGAAATCGCTAAATACAATAAGCGCATCGCTGGTGTGATGGTGACAAACCCGAACACCTCGGGAATTTTTGAAACGCGCTTTAAAGAAATGGCGGATCTCATTCACGAAGCAGGCGGTCTGGTTTACATGGACGGTGCGAACATGAATGCGATTGCCGGATGGATTGACCTCAATAAAATGGGCGTCGATGCTGTTCACAACAATCTTCACAAAACATGGACAATTCCTCATGGAGGCGGCGGACCTGGTGACGGGATTGTGGCCGTTTCTCATCGTCTCATTGAATTCCTTCCAGGGATTCAGGTTGTAAAAAACGGAAATACTTTTGGGGTAGAAAAAGCACCTAAATCAATCGGAACATTCCATCGTCACTACGGAAACTTTGCTCATAAAATCCGCGCTTATACTTATATCAAGGCGCTTGGAGGCCAGGGTGTGCGTGAAATGTCAGCGATTGCTGTTCTCTCAGCTCGTTACCTGTATGAAAAATTAAAACCGACATTCCCTTCACTTCCGGAAGGATGTGAAAACGAAGTGCGCATGCACGAGTTTATTCTGACAATTACAAAAGATACTTTCGCGAGAATTGAAGCTGGTGGTACACCAAAATCAACAGCGATTGCCAAAGTTGGAAAGTTATTCTTGGACTACGGTCTTCATGCTCCGACAGTGGCCTTTCCTGAAGTATATGGACTGATGATTGAGCCGACAGAGTCTTACAGCAAGGCCGAATTGGATCGTTTCGTAGAAGTCGTTAATGCCATTTTGGAAATGATTAATGAAACTCCACATGTCCTTCGCACGGCCCCGCATTTCACTCCAGTGAAAAAAGTGGATGAAGTTGAAGCAAACAAAACGCTTACGTTTATGGAAGAGCTTCATCAATTGCCGAATCTCTACGCTAACGTCGTCGATCCGGTGAAGTTGTCCCGCATGTCGATTACGGACGTCAATCACGCTATTTTAAATGCACACAATCAGTAGAAATAAAAAGGCCCTCTTTATGAGGGCCTTTTTTTTTGTCTTCTCTTTTATTCTGGTAATTCGGCGTTTGGATTTGGCATGACGAGATCATGATTTTCATCGTCGCCTGTATTTTTCACATGAAGCATGTTCTTCACGTTCTGACCGACTTTCTCTTCGAGTGTCGCCCAGATTTTCTGCTTGGTATTTTTCGGGCTTCTTAAAAGGGCCGTCGTATAAGGCGAAACTCCCTGAGCTCCGCGTACAATTCCTTCAGTAAAGGCCACTGTGTAGTACTTGTATGGGTTAATGGTTTTTCCATTCACGCGAAGGTGTTTAATTCTGATTCCGTGTTCTGTGCGCGAGTACTCGAGTTTCATTCCCGAAAACGTCAGCGGCTGACCGAAGTGAGTCAAGGCCTCAAAAAGTAATCTCAGCCACACACCTTTAACTCTGGAAGTATAAATCGACCATCCGTATTTCTCTGAGAAGTCAAAAACTCTCGGCATCGAATTGATGATATCTCTTCTGCTTATGACACCAATTGGAAAGTTCTCGCCGTTCATTGGGGGAGTGTGAATCGCAATATCTGCGCCCGCCTTTTCTCTGATGGCATCTGTAATGAAGTAGGCCCATTTGCGTGAACCGTCTTTGTCATCTGATTTTAAATCAGAGAAACCAATCTGTTCATCAAGCCATTCTTTTCCGTAAAGATTATCCAGATCGTTGTCGGCTTCTTCAACAAGGCCCTTGATCTTTGTGTCTGTCGCTTCGTATTTAACAGGAACAAGTTCATAGCTTACGAGTTTAAGTGGTCTTCCCTTGTCGACATCGACGACGAGGCGGCCAAGGTACTCTGTATGCATTCCGGCCTGAACGATCGGCACGCGAACTTTATTTTTGTTAATACCAAAACTCGCCTGATAAAGCGCCGTGTGCGAGTGACCGCCGACGATCAGGTCGATGTATTTTGTTCGTTCAGCAAGCTTGATATCTTTTAAAACTCCGATGTGAGTAAGAGCGATGATGACATCATTTTTTCTGTTCTTTAAAATTTCCTCGTAGCGTTTGGCTGCTTTATATGGATTGGTGATCTTGCCGCCTTCAAGTCTCCAGCTGTAGAAAATTTCATTGGTAGTTAAACCCATGACCGCAATTTTCAAACCGTCGACGGTAAATTCTTTATAAGGAGAAATCTTTTCTTTAATATTTTTAAACTGTGATCCAATTTGCAGATTGGCCACAACCAGCGGAAGCTTGAAATTCAAATCGCCCAGAATTTTGTCTAGTTCGGTTGAACCCATCAAATAATCGTGATTGCCCAGGGCCCCGACGTCGTAACCCATTTCACTGTGAATCTCAAAGGCCTTGCGCCCTTGATCGGCCATATAATAAATATTTCCCTCAGTGAAATCTCCGGCATCCATAACCAGGGTCTTTACGCCTTCGTCTGCTGCCTTGTTCCGGTAGAAATCTATTAAACTTTTCAGTCTGGCGCTTCCACCTAAATCATTCTTGTGTTGGGTGTTGTTCAGGAAAGAATGGGTATCGTTGGTGTGAAGAATTTGTATCAACTTTGCTTCGGAAGTTGATGCGGCCAACAGGGAAAACGCACTCAATAATAAAACGTTAAAAAAACTTTTTTGCTTCTTGCTCATAATCAATGCACCTTGTTCACATTTAATTGTAGCAACTTTTCGGTTTTATAAGCACTTATTTTTAAATTATATGGCCAAGGCGATTCCTGAGGGTAATGCACAGGAAAAAGCTTCTCGATTTTTACTTTATTATCTGATAAATTTTGTCTACATCTCGTTAAATATTTTGAATTTTCAGAACCACTTTCAGGACATAATTTCATGCTCGACCATGCACAAAATGCCAAGCGCTGTACGTTTGCCATCATTTCACACCCCGATGCCGGTAAAACTACCATGACCGAAAAACTGTTATGGTTTGGTCAGGTCATTCGTGAAACAGGCAAGGTTAAGGCCAAAGACGGCAATTACGCCAAGTCGGACTGGATGGAATTGGAAAAAGAAAGAGGAATCTCCATCAGTTC
>DAIQAU010000053.1:5850-12439 GCA_036781565.1 Bacteriovorax sp.
GCTCTTCTTGAAAACGTCGAGAAAATTTTAAATATTCAATGTGTGCCAATGACATGGCCTATCGGTTCAGGTGTAGACTTCAAAGGAGTTTACGATCTTCGTTCTAAAAAAATTATGTCTTTCAAAGATGCGAAAGACCCTTTCAATCCAACTATCATCGACGCTTCTGATCTTGATTCTCCTGCTGTCGCAGGTTTCATCGGTGCCGCTTTACTCGCGACCTTAAAAGATGAACTGGAAATGGTGGAAACATTGATCGGTGATTTTTCAACTGAAGAATTCCTGCATGGAATTCAGACGCCGGTTTTTTTCGGCTCTGCTCTCAACAACTTCGGTGTTAAAGAAACGCTCGACATGATTGCAGCGAATGCCCCGGGGCCAAAGCCAAGAGAAGTTGTCCTACCACCGTTTGAATCGGATTCCAAAACGCTTACTCTTGATCCTGAAACAACCCAGGAGTTCACAGGATTTATTTTTAAGATTCAGGCGAACATGGATAAAAAACACCGCGACCGCGTCGCTTTCATGCGCGTGTGTACCGGAAAGTTTGTGCGCAATCAGAAAATTTATCACGTGCGTTCAGAAAAAGAATTGAAAATTGCAACACCACTTATGTTCCAGGCCCAGGATAGAGAAATTACTGAAGAAGCTTTTCCGGGAGACATTATTGGTCTTCACGACACAGGAAAATTCCAGATCGGTGATACCTTCACTGAAAAATCAAAATATCAATTCACAGGCATTCCGAACTTCGCACCGGAAATTTTTAACAAAGTTCTTTTGAAAGACCCGATGAAAGCAAAACAACTCGACAAAGGCCTTCAACAACTTTCAGAAGAAGGAACGGTTCAGTTATTCGTCAGACACACAACCGGAGAAAAAATTCTCGGCGCGGTTGGTGCACTCCAGTTTGAAGTCGTTAAGTATCGTTTAGAAGACGAATACAACGTTCACGCGGATTACGAGGGCTACTCATTCGTTGGTGTGCGCTGGTTGAAGTTTGAAAACGAAAAGGATCAGGATAAATTCATCGGCAACAACAGTTCAAATATCGTTTACGATCACAAGAAACGCATTTGCTTTTCTGTTCGTTCTGAATGGGATCTAAAACTGGCGATGGAAAAGAACCCGACTGTCACTTTCTATAAAAATTCGGATTATAAATAATGAACGAAAATATCAAGGCGATTATCGGTGATCCTCACCTTTTCCTCGACCAGCTCTTCGGCATGCTTTCTGATATCGAGCTGAATGTAGAAAAATATGAACTTGATCACCTCTGTTATCGCGTCGCGAGTGCAGATGAATACACAGAGAAGAAAAAGGCGCTCTCCTCTTTTGGTGAATTGCTGATTGAATCAATGGTGAACGGCAGAATGATTTCGACTTTTAAACTGCATGAACCAATTGTTTATAAGAATAGAAAAATTGCTTTGCTCGAATTGCCTTCTCCCAAACCCAATCATTCTTACAAGTCCGGTCTTGAGCACGTAGAATTTGTGACAAAGGAACCGCTGCAGAAAATTATCGACCGCTATCCTCAATATTCTTTTGAAGCTTTTGGCATACACAAAAAGATCAATGCAGATATCACGCTTAAGCTGGGTGACTATTGCATCCGTTTTCACAACCAAAGCCTGGAAGATGTCATCAAACTTGAAAAGAAACAGTTTAACGGTAAAAAGTAAATCATGAGCAATCTTCAAACCATTCAAAACCGTATTGAAAAAAACTATAAGCACAGATCTAAGTGGGCCCGCCGTGAAGGACTGGAAGCTTACCGCATTTACGAAAAAGACATTCCGGAATTCCCTTTTATCGTGGATATGTATAAAGACTTCGCCGTTATCTTTGAAAAAAGAGACGAAGAGATTGATGCCGAAAAATTTGATCATTTCAACTTCATCATTTCTGCAGTTAAAAATGTACTAAATATCGGTGAAGAAAAAATCATCATCAAGTCGCGATTTCGTCAGAAAGGCAGCACTCAATATGAAAAACTCGAAGAAAGAAATGAATTCTTCCCGGTAAAAGAATATCAGGCCGAATTTCTGGTCAATCTCTACGATTATCTTGATACAGGATTATTTCTCGATCACCGTCCCATGAGACAGGTCATCTTTAAAGAATCCAAAGATAAAAAAGTTCTCAATTTATTTTCCTATACTGGTTCTGTCTCTGTCATGGCCGCACTGGGCGGGGCCAAGCATGTCACGAGCGTGGATCTTTCTCAAACTTACATGGATTGGGCCAAAAAGAATTTTGAACAGAATAAAATCTCATTTAAAGAACATAATTTTATCGTTCAAAGTGCGCTTGAGTATCTTGAAAAATCTCAGGCAAAATTCGATCTTATTTTTCTGGATCCTCCCACTTTTTCCAATTCAAAGAAGATGACGGATGATTTTGAAGTGGAAAAAGATCAGGAATTTCTTGTAAAAAACTGCCTTCGACTGCTCTCAGATAATGGAGTGCTTTATTTCTCAAATAACAAAAGAAAGTTTAAACTTTCTCCGGCACTCAATGAGTATGCAACCGTGATCGATATCACAGAGAAAACAATTCCTCTGGATTTCAGAGATCAGAAGATTCATCATTGTTTTAAAATTACAAAAAAGAAGTAATCCATGGAATTTCATCCTCTCATTCAAAAGGCCCTCACCGAAGATCTGAAAATTTCTACGTTTACAGAAATTCAAAGAGAGGCCATTCCTGCCATCTTAAATGGCCATAATGTTATTGGGATTTCTGAAACGGGATCAGGAAAAACTCTTTCCTATGTCCTTCCATTACTCAATCAGATCGTCGGAAGCGCAAAGAAGCCGACTAAAGTTCTCATTATCACTCCCACAAAAGAACTTTCTGAACAGATCCTTGCTGTTGTCAAAAAAACAGCGAGACATACGACTCTTTTGTCGATGAGCCTTTACGGCGGAAAAAGTTTTAATGAACAGACTTTGGATTTAAGAAAAGGCGTACATGTTCTCGTTGCCTGTCCCGGTAGATTAAAAGATCATATTGAAAAAGAAACTGTAGATCTTTCCGGAGTTGATTATCTCGTCCTGGATGAAGCCGATCAGCTTATGGACATGGGATTTCTTCCAGCTGTCACCGAGGCCATCAATGCTTGTTCTCAAAGAAAACAAACATTGCTTTTTTCTGCGACTTTATCAGAAGAAGTCCAGGGACTGGTTAAAGAATTTCTTCCTGAAGCAAAGCTCATCGAGCTTCACAATACAAAACCAAAAGAGACAATTGCTGAAACGTTCTGTCCGATTTCTGCTGAATTAAAATACCCGTTTCTTCGTTTTTTATTGAAGCATAAAAAAATGAAGGCCGCTCTGATCTTCACAAGAACAAAAGAAGAAGCACAGGCCTTAGGCAAGGCCTTAAAAGAAGACAACTACGACGCTGAAACTCTCCAGGGCGATATGACCACTCACCAGAGAAAAAAAGCTCTCGATGCTCTCAGAATGAAGAAGGCTTCTATTCTTGTCGCCACTGACGTCGTCGCCAGAGGAATTGATATCCCTCACGTTGCTCATGTCATTAACTGGAATCCACCCGAAAGCCTTGAGTCCTACGTTCACCGGATTGGAAGAACTGCCCGCCACGAAAAAAGCGGCGAGGCCTTTACTCTCTATACACCCGAGGAACTTTATCAGCTGGAAAAAATTTTTGGCGAAAGGACATTTACTCCCACCAAGCTGAAGGAATTTAATTACCAGTTAAAATTAACAAAAAAACAGATTAAGATTTTCTAATGAAGGAAAAATCCCGCTGGTTTTACACCACAGAGACAGCGAAAACCAAAGCAGTTGTGTTGCTGGCCCACGGACTTAATCTGCATCCGAAGAAAATGGATGTCCTGGCAGAATTCTTTACCAATTCTCATTGTGATGTTTTGAGAATCTCCCTTGGTCCTGATCCGTTTCAATGGGAAGAAAAATTTAAAGATGATTATGACAAGGCCCGGGAACACGCAGAAGTGCTGGGGCTTCCTTTATACTTTGTAGGTTATTCCTTAGGCGCTTTAACCGGGCTCCATTATATGATGAAGCACAATGATCATGAGTTTAAGAAGATGGCTCTGTTTGCTCCCGCCATTCAAACGAAGGCCTTTACAAAATTATCCGCCTATTTATCATTTCTTTTTCCGCGTGGTTGTCTGCCGAGTTTAAATCTTCGCGAATACCGCGATCGAAATTTTACAACGCTTGCCGAATACAAAGTGATGTATCAAATGCAGCATGAATTGCAGATGCATTCACGCTTTATTCCCGCCCTGATCTTTGCCAGTACTCAGGACGAGCTTATTCATTACGCAAATCTGGCAAAATTTGCAGGGGCACAAGAGCACTGGAAAATGATCACTATATCCAACCAAGACAGTCCACTTCCTAAAAAATATCATCACTTGATGATCGATGACCAAAGTCTGGGGCAATCTGAGTGGCAAAAAATATTAAAAAATCTGACTGCGTATTTTGAACTCTAAATTTATGTTATACTAATACGGATGAGAACGTTGCTCTTAGACTGCAACTATTTTCCGGTTAAAATAATATCCTGGCAAAAGGCGATGATCCTCTACTTGTCTGAAAGGGCCGAAGTTGTAGATCATTACGAAGATAAGCTGATCAGGACTGTTTCCAAATCGTTCAAATTGCCAAAAGTCCTTCGTCTTTTTCAAACTCACAAATTATCTCACACTGTAAAATTCACTCGCATGAATGTTTTTTATCGCGATCAGTTTCAATGTCAGTATTGTTCCATCAAACTCCCACCGGGAGAGCTGACTTTTGATCACGTTATTCCCGTCTCACAAAAAGGGGCCACGAATTGGGATAACGTCGTCACCTGCTGTCGATCATGTAATACGGCCAAAGGGTCAAAGACGTTAAAACAATGTGGAATGACACTTTTAAAACAACCAAAAAAACCGCGCTGGTCACCAGAGCTTTGCTTGCGGCTTTTAGATGACGATCCTGTTGAGTGGTGGACATTTTTCCCGACACAAAAACTTGCCTCATAATCTTGTCGACATTTACATTCGGTACACTCTGTTTACATATAGAAAAGACGGCCAACCCCTCAGATTTCAACATTAAGAAAACTTGATGTGGTCCAGAGGAAAATTCGTTTATAATCAAGTTCTATGGAATTTGATATCAAGAATAATTTGCTGAAGACCACGGTTGGAGATAATCGTCTCGGGCAAAAAAATATCAAGTCCACCATTGATGATTCGCTCGTGACAAGTATGGGCCAGAAAAATCTTGATATGGATTTAGATGGTGAAGCTTCTACGAAATTGAAAAAAGAAAAACAAGAACAAGAGAAAAAGAAAAAAAATCTAAAGCTCGCCGAAGATGAAAAAAAATCGGCCACTCAAAAAAAACAGGAAATTGTTCGCGATCCAATGAAACTACTAAAACTTTTGTAACCCGTAATGGATTAAGGGATAAAGTTTATGCTTTTTAAAAGTCTTACTTTCGCTTTACTATTGTTATCGTTTCAAGCGAAATCAGAAACGATCATACTCACCGCTGACAAATGGTGCCCGTTTAATTGTGAACCCGGAAGCAATAAACAAGGTTACATGATCGAGGTTGCAAAAACTGTTTTTGAACGAAAAGGTCACAATATTGATTATCAAGTTCATCCCTGGATAAAATCTATTGAGAGCGTAAGAAACGCGCGTGCGACGGCACTCGTGGCGACAACAAAGCTCGATGCTCCCGATTTGATCTATCCAGAGAAAAGCATGGGAAGCAATAAAGATTGTTTCTATGTTCGAACTCAGGATAAATGGGAATACAATACACTCTCAGATTTAAAAGATCGCAAAATCGGCATCGCGGAAGCCTATGCTTATAATCCCCTTCTGAGCACTTATTTTTCTGAAAACAGCAAACAAACGACTATTGCTTCCGGAAGCGATCCTTTGAAATTAAATCTGGAACGCCTGGATAATAAAACGATCGATACACTCGTTGAAAATCCCTTCGTCTTTAATTACATCACTGCACAGGAAAAAATCCGCGATAAATACGAAGAGGCCGGCTGTACAGATGACAATGATTTGTATATCGCTTTTTCACCAAAGAATCCCCGTTCAAAAGAATTTGCAAAAATGCTCAGCGATGGCATTGAGGAATTGAGAAAGGATGGAACTCTCGATAAGATAATCTCCAAGTATGCACTCAAAGACTGGAGATGAAATGAAGTATTGGCTGATGAAGAGCGAGCCGGATGTTTTTTCTATCGATCATTTAAAATCAAAAAAGAAATCGGGATGGGACGGTGTCAGAAATTACCAGGCCCGCAATTACATGCGCGATGATATGCAAATCGGTGACATGGTTTTATTCTATCACTCAAGCTGTGAAGTTCCCGGAGTCGCAGGCCTTGCGCGAGTCTGCAAGGAAAGTCACGCCGATCCTTCGCAATTCGATTCCAAAAGCGAATACTACGATCCCAAAGCAACCAAAGAAGCGCCCCGCTGGTTTATGGTGGAAGTGGAATTTGTGGAGAAGTTTGACCGTGTGATTACGCTTTCTGAGATTAAAGAAAAGAAAGAATTGTC
>DAIQAU010000053.1:12539-14850 GCA_036781565.1 Bacteriovorax sp.
GTTCTTCCGCCTTTAGGCGCTGGAAAACGAATTCCATGCAGAACGTTCTTCATACAATCGCGAACAGAGTCAGATTTAATTTCATCTGATGTGATTGCCGATTTTTCAACACGTCCTTCTGAGCCGATGATAAATTTAAAATTCATGACTCCCTGAAATCCGTCAGCTTCTGCCGTGCGATCAAGCTCTTTTTGGTAGCATGATCTGAATTGTGGAATGTGATCGCGAAGAAGTCTTCTGATGGCATCAGGATCAATGGTCGAGACAGCGATTTTTTCCGTCGGAACTCCGGCCACACTGATCGTTCCTTTTGTTGCCAGGCCATCAAATCCTCTTTGAGAATCGATTTTCCCTTTAGCTGCCCCTGTGAGGCTTCCCACGTTTGTTGCAATCTTTTTTGGATCTGGTGTTCCGTTTGGTGAACCTGTGATGAATCCATCACCGCCGCCGCCGCCGACACCGTCACCGATTCCGCCGCCGCGTCCGCGTCCGGCCCCACCATCATCTGGTGCACCTTTTTCAGCGTATCGCTTTAATCCTTTTCCTTTTGCTACAATTGAATTCGTCACGTTTGTGAAGTCTTCACCGTGATAAACGTTTCCTGAACCACCAGTATTGTCATTGGTCGCCTTCACTTGTGAAGGAGCTGATCCTGAACCAATCTGTGTCTTAGATAGTTTTTTTACGTCAGTGCCAGGCTTATAGGCTTCTTTCTTCTTCGACATCGGATCACCCTTTTGAACAGGGTCCGTGTTCTTTGAGAATTTGTTTCCGAGACGGTCAGCGTTTTTGACAACTCTGTCCGTTCCGTTTTCAACTTTTTTCGCCTCAGGCTTTGGAGGCGTTTTTACAACTTCCGATTCCTGTGCAGTCACTTTGTTTTTCACGATAGCGTTCTTCGACGGAGGCGTAACCATTTCCATCGTAATTGGAATAAGTTTTGGCTCGTCGTGAACTTTATGGGCCATCTCAAGACGAGGAAATCTAAGCAGAAAGAAGAAAAGGTGAATAATCACACTTCCGATGAGCGCGCGTTTGTTAAAACGCTTCGTCTCCTGCTCCATTTTACTTTCACCCGGAGGTGCTATGTGAATCTGCTTCTTGAGTGCACTCATAAAATTAACCCTGCCTGCGGCCTATCTTTTATTTCTTTTTATTTGGATCTTCTTCTGCAGCGATTGAAAAGTTTTTCGCTCCTGCATTCTTTGCGATATCCATCAACTCAACAGCTTTCCCTAAAAACGCTTTTGTATCGCCTTCAAGAATAACTGATTCTGTATTGAGTTCTTTTAACGTCGTCGCAATTTTTCCCGGTAGATCCGCTTCAGGAACAACTTTGCCCTGAATAGAAACTTTCCCTTCGCGATCTAAAGATACAATGAGAGTCTCTTTCGGTTTTTCGTTGGTTACTTGAGTCTTGGGAAGTTCAATATCCATCCCCGACTCCAGCGCTGCCGTTGAAGTCACCATAAAAATAATCAGAAGAACGAGCATGATATCGATCAGCGGAGTCATGTTGATCTCAGCGACGATATTTTCATCATCTCCCGAATTTTGATTCATATTTCCCATGGCCATAAGGCACTCCTTTTACAACTTAATTACTTCTTAGCAGCGTTGAATGATTCAGAAAGATCGCCAAGACCATTTTTGAATTCACTTAGTGCTTCCGTTACTTTTACCTGGAGATAGTTGTAGAACATAACCGCGAAAACCGCGACGAGAATACCTGCAGCAGTAGCAACAAGCGCTTCTGAAATTGTTCCGGCAACAACCGCGAAACCAGATTTACCGGCAACACCAATTGCTTTAAATGAACCCATGATCCCCCAAACAGTTCCGAATAGACCAACGAAAGGAGCTGATGAACCGATTGTCCCTAGCACCCAAAGATTTTTTTTCAGACCCATTGTTGTTTCATTCAGACGTCTTTGCATTCTTGCATCCCACTCTTCAGTTGAAGAAGCATCTTCAAAAATCGCCGAGTGTGGTTTTGCAATAATTTCAGGACAGTTTTTATAGAGCCATTCCATTTCATTGAAACGTTTCGACTGAACGATTCTCATTGCTTCGTCATAAAAGAATTTTGACTGCTTTTTGAAGTTCATCAAAAACCAGATTTTTTGAATTGCTACAGTCCATAGTACTACTGAGAAAACCAGTAGCGGGTACATGATGAAGCCACCTTGCTTAAATACTTCGACCAAATTCATGAGAAGACTCCTTGTCTTTTTTTGCGGGCAAAAGGTTTATAATTACTTAACGGATGTTTTTTTTATTCTTTTAATATTTTAGCGTAGTTTTGCTTCTA
>DAIQAU010000054.1:0-11296 GCA_036781565.1 Bacteriovorax sp.
CCAGCGGCTCCAGCACTCAAGAAGTCACACCAGTTCCTAATCACAAAACAAAAGCTCCGGATCTTGGCATTGCTAAAAGCTTTGGTCTGATGGCGTACATTTCAATTGCGTCTTCTCAAAGTTCAAACATCAACGGCAAGGTTGGCTTGAAACCGGGAGTGAGATCTCTCATCGGATTGAATGCGGCAGATGTGAAAGGTGGTTCGCCTGAAATTTATGCTGGTGACGATGTCGGCGATCCTCAAAGTTATCTGACGATGGCGCGCGAAGATTTAATTGGTGCGTATAAAGAAATGGCCGGCCGGACAACTGACAAAGATAAACTTGAAGCCTACAAGGGCGATCTGGGAGGCAAAGTTCTTCCTGCCGGGACATATCGGTTTTCAAATGGGGCAACAATCCCGTCTGACATGACAATTGAAGGGACTGATACTGATGTCTGGATTTTCCAGGTTGAAGGCGATGTTAATCTTGCGGCAAATGCGCGCATGAATTTGAGCGGTGGCGCTCAGGCGAAGAATGTTTACTGGCAAGCAAGCGGAAGAGTTGTTCTGGGTTCTAACAGTGCTGCTGTCGGAACTTTTATAAATCAACTCACTGCTGAATTAAAACAAGGCGCGCAGGTAAACGGAAGAATACTTTGTAAAAATGGTAAAGTCTTACTGACTCAGAATACGATTTCTAAACCGGAATAATTCTATAAAGGGCGCTTAACGGCGCCCTTTTTATTTTCAATTTTTTTCCAAAAGAGCGTCAGATCAATTTCAATTTCCATTTCTTTTAAGAGCGAAAACAATCCTCCCAATTTACGATGAAGGAAGACCATGTCCGAATGGGGGCTGGAAATTTTCTGAACTTTAAAAAGTTGCCAGCCAGTTTCAAGCAGCTTCTTTGTAATCGCTTCATTTTTAAAATTGACCGGATTTTGCTCGGGATGAAAATAGGAAAGAGTGTCCTTTAGAAAACGAAGAAAGAGCTCGATCGCTTCTGCATTATCCGTTCTGTGAACTAATCCAAGTTCTTCTCCATAGAAAAGAATTTTTTCGTCATCGCGATAATAGGCTGATTCCAGCAATGACAAATAGAGCTTGCGGAATGAAGGGCTGAAGTCTTTCACAGCTCCAAAATCCAACAGAACTAAATGACCTTTCTCGTTCACCAGGTAATTGGCAAAATTGGGATCTGTTTGAACTTTTCCCCATTCTAGAAATTCTTCAATGAATAAATCCAACAGGGATTCAGCAATTGCCACTTTGGAAGAGTTGGACGTTTCATTTTTAATAAAGTCGTGGAGAGGCTGACCTTGATGATATTCCATGCATATAATAGTAGAGGTTGAAAATTCCTCTTTTACTGCAGGCACGATATAGCGACTATCCTCATTTAGCTTCGCTTTAAAATATTTTAGATGCTCTTTTTCTTTGATGTAGTCGAGTTCATTACGAAGCATGTTTCTTGTTTCTTTCAAAAGAATTGAAAGATCTTTTGATTGCGGACGGATAAATTCATAGACTGAACTAAGAGGAGTTAGCAGCGCCATATCTGTTTCAATACTTTTAGCAATGTCGGGGTACTGAACTTTGAAAACAACGGGAGTCTGTTCAATCTCAGCTCGGTGGACCTGGCCAATACTACCGGCCCCAAGCGCCTTGGGTTCAAAATTATTAATCAGAGAATATTTTTCTCCAAGGTTCTTTTTAAGAAGCGAGAGTATGATCTCTGCTTCCAGTGCTTTGCCTTCGCCTTGTAAGGGTTTCAATTTTGCTTTTAATTCTTCCGGCACGTACTGAGTCACATCCATGCTCATCAGTTGACCTAGTTTTTGAGGGACGCCTTTTAATTCGGAAAGATTTTCCAGAACATTGTCCAGGTCTTTGCCCGCAAACATTTTCACGGTAGCCGATAAAAGCTTCGGTGAACGTTGCAAAAGACTCGTCTTTAGTGATCTCATGGTTTCACGCTGTATTCAAATTCCAAAGATGTTTTTACTGAATTGAGAATCATGCAATGCTCGGGTGTTTTTTGTAAAAGTCTTACAGCTCGTTCTTCATTTTCAACACCACTTAAAATGACTGTTAAGCGTGCTGACTTCATCACCAGTTTTCTTTCTTCATTTAAATCGACTATCAAATCAACACCGACATCTATCGTTGAAAAAACTAACTTAGACTTTGAAGCAATGACTTTGAATGTGGCCAAAAAACAATTTCCCAATGCGAGAGCATAGAGATCCTCTGGAGAAGCACCTCCACCAATTCCTCCAAACTCAGGAGGAATGGCGGTGTTTATTTCGGAAGCAATCGCTTTAGAGATCCAACTGTCATCTATTCCGCTAGTCGATTGAGCCTGTACTGTAAAATGGATTGGGTTATTCATGTCTTCATCATAGTCTCACAGGGCGAGAGCAAGAAGTAGACAAAGGATATGCAGGTGAATTTCTTCACCTGCTTAATTAACCGAGAATATTGGAAATAAAATCAGAATGCAGTGAAATCTTGAGAAAGCCGGTAAAACCTAGAATAAACCCAGCCGTACTTAAAATCAGAGCAAAATAAAAAAGTTGTTTTTTCTGAGTTAAGGCCGTGAGACCGAACATGGCAATGGCGATACTCAAGATAGCTTCAGTCATATCGAATTGATCGTCGAAAACGTTCATCTCATCATAGGCTTTTTCCTGACCTTCAGCTGTCGATTTGATTTCATTTTTTTCTTTTTCATAGCGGGCGATTTTCTCTTTGAAGGCCACAATCTTTTTTTCAATATCCGCTTTCGCCACAGGATTAGACGTGTTCAGCAACTGCGAACTGAGAAGCTCAACCGTGCTTTCCGTTAAATTTTGTTTTGTACTTTTCGACTGAAAATAAGACCAGTTGTTGACGGCCTGGGCTTGCGCCTTCGCCATATTCTGGCCGATGTTTCCACCTTTGATATTACAGATCGCCATAAAGGTTGCTGTGATCGCCACAAAGATGGCAATTTTTGAATTTAGTTTGCTTTCATTGGCATGTTCGATTGATTCGCTGATAGCTTCGTCGAGCTCAGTCATAGGTATCTCCTTAAAAAATAATTTCATTTTAATTAAGTCGTTCAAAAAGTGAAGGGGAGTTGGATTACGAATTAATGAACTATCAGAGTCTGGAAATAAAAAAAGCCTTGCAAAGAGGCTTCTACAATGGTGGCTCAACAGAGCCTTCATATGAACCTTCTTTCCCTAATGCCTATCTTACTGACACTATTAAATTTATCTTCAAAAAACCTACTCTTGAAAAAAGTTTCCTGCATGAGAAATATGTCATAGAAGACCTTTCTTCCAAAGAAATTGCTGATATTACTTTTTCCTCAAGGCCAGTTATAATTAAACTTTTAAAGCAACATGGGATTCCACTTAAGACTTTCACTTGAAGAAAAAATGGAAGACATGTCTATGGGTTTAGAAAATATAAGGTTGGAAGCGTGGAGTTAAAAAAAGAACAGGAAATTATAAAATTCATTAAATTATGTAGAATCAAGCAAGAGTCCTATCAAGTGATTGCGAATCGTTTGAATGCCAAAAAAGTAACCACAAATACTGGAAAGGTGGTCTGGTCACCAAAAATGATTAGGCAGATTGCATTGAGATAAGATATTAATGCTTATTATTTTTATTTGCATTAACTATTTGAATTTAATTCATTTTATTGGGTTTAATATATATAATTATTTAATCAATAGATTAAAAGATGAGTCACAATGAAATATCCTTTGCATGATTTTGAAAGCACTTGGTTTGAAAATCTAGTCATTGCACATTGTAAGCATCTTTTAGGGGCAGGAGTCATTCCTTTTGCCGCTGGAAGAGATGGTGGACGTGATGGTTTTTTTCACGGCACTTCACAAAATTTTCCTTCAAGTACTACTACAATCAATGGGAAGTTTGTGATTCAAGCTAAATTCACAAGTAATCCTATAGCTTCATGTTCTGATACTAGTTTTGAAAGATTGGTTGAAGAAGAAATCCCAAAAGTAAAATGGCTCAAAGATAATGACGGTGTTGAATACTACATGCTCTTTACCAATAGAAAATTAACGGGTGGAGCTGAGCTGGATTTGAGAAATAAAATTATATCTGGAACTGGCATAAAACAGTGCTGGATACTTGGCATTGAATTTATCAATGAATTTTTGAGCACAAACAATGAGGTGAGAAATAAATTTGGACTAAATTTTCATGCACCATTAAGAATCAGTCCAGAGGATTTAGTTCTTGTTATAAATGAATTTGACTTGCATAAGGCCAATGTTTTTGAAAATGCCACTGTAGTTAAAGCAGATTTTAACTACACCGTGCTAGAGAGAAAAAACACTATCAACGGGCTTACTAAAGAATATTTTGATCATATTAAAGAAGAATCCGAACAACATTTTGATGACATTATGACTTTTCTAAAAAATCCAAGAAACTTGAATTTCCTAACGAAGTATCAAGATCTGTCATCAGAATTAAAGGGACAACTTATTGCCAAGAGATCAAATTTTCCAACGTTTGATATGGTTCTTGAAAACGTCTATGAAGCTTTCATTAATAACGAAAAGCTTAATCAAAATAAAAGAAAGTTAAGAGTATTCATTCATTTCATGTACTGCAATTGTGATATTGGTCAAAAGTAATATGAAAAATCAAATGAGTTTGCTGACTCCTGTTAAACACATGAATTTAGAATTATCAGTACTCAATGTAAGTGCTGCAATCCTCTCAATGATTTCTAAAAGAAGAATTTGTTCTTATGATTTAATGCTGTCACGTTTAGAAGCAAAATTTGGCAACGATGTTGAATTAGTAATTCTTCCATCATTAACATTTTTATATTCATTAGGTCTGGTTGAGTATCATCAAAAAACTGATTCTATTGAATTTAAGGAAAAGAAATGAAGTTAAGCTCTTTATATACAAATGATGAGTCTTTATTTAAGAAAATTTATTTCAATGATGGTTTAAACGTAATTTTTGCGAAGATTACAAAACCCTTGGATCAAGAGAAAGATTCACATAACCTTGGTAAAACGACGTTAATTGATGTTATTGATTTTTGTTTATTGAAAGAAGTAAGCAAAGATTATTTTCTAATTAAAAATAAAGATAGATTTGGTGAATTAATTTTCTTCTTGGAAATTCAGTTAGAAAATGGCCAGTTTTTAACCATCAAAAGAGGAGTAGAACAAAATACAAAAATCTCCTTAAAGGTTTCTCCAAACAAGAATTCTAGTTTTATCGATTTAACTGATAAGGAATGGGATCATTGCAAAGTTGCTATTGATACAGCTAAAAATTTAGTAGATTCATTTTTAAATTTAATGACAATTAAGCCTTGGGATTATCGGAAGGGGTTAACTTATTTTTTAAGAAAGCAAAAAGACTACAATGATGTTTTTCAAATTGATAAATTTAGTTCAGGAAGACATAGAGATTGGAAGCCATATATCGCGAAGCTATTAGGGCTAAATTATAAAATAATTGAACAAAAGTATGATGCTGATTATGACTTAGAAAAGCTTACAGATTATCGTACCGAAAGAAAAAAGCAATTAATTGTTGATGTTAATGAATATGACAAACTTAAAGCTAGTCTCGAGATAAAAAAAACATATATAGCTGAACAAGAAAGCAAGCTTGAGAAGTTTAATTTTTTCGAAGAAGATTTAAATGTAAATGAAAATTTAGTTAATGAGATTGAAGATCAAATCTCAATCATGAACAACAATCTTTATAATATAAATTTCGATATTAATAAAATCAGAGAATCATTAAGTACAAAGCTTTCTTTTTCTATCGAGCAAGTAAAAACTGTTTTCAATGAAGTAGGAATTCTATTTAAAGATGAACTTACAAAGAGCTATGAAGATTTAGTTGATTTTAATAAAAAGTTAACCCTAGATAGAAACAAAAGGTTTGAAGATAGACTTAAAGTTCTAGATAAACAAAAAGAAGAATCAGAAATTGTTTTAAAAGACTTAGATGCGAAAAGGTCTGAAGCGCTTAGCATATTAAGTGAGAAGGATTCATTCAAGAAATTTAAAAAAATGCAAACGAGTCTCGGTGAGAATCGAGCCGAAGTAATTTTGTTTGAAACTCAACTTGCTGCGCTTGATGAATTGGTTGAGTTAGATAAAAAAATAAAAGAGCTAAGCAAAGAGGTTCAAGATTTAAAAGAGAGTATTAACGTTGAATCAAAAAGAGACTTAGAAGCATTAAAAGAAATTCGAAAAGAATTTAATAGAATCATTAAAAAAGTCTTAGATAATAATGGAATTGTTTATTTGAAAGTTAATGAATCTGGAAATATTGATTTTAAAGCTGAAATCAGTGAAGGGGATTTCTTTGAAAAAGAAACCTTTCTAGGTGAAGGCACATCATATAAAAAAATAAGATGTGTTGCTTTTGATTTAGCAGTATTAAAATTCTATAAAAATAAAGGTTTTTATTCTTTCGTTTATCATGATGGTATATTTGAAGGATTAGATAATCGTAAAAAAATGAAATTATTAGAAGTAATTAAGGAATACTCTAATTCTTTTGGCATTCAATATATTTTCTCAATAATAGACACAGATTTGCCTCGTGATAATAATGATAAAAAGATTTATTTTGAAGCAAGTGAAATCGTTAGAGAACTTCATGATGATGGCGATAATGGTAGATTGTTCATTGGTCCAATATTTTAAAACTAAATAATTAAATGAATGTTCAAAATTCAAATACTATTAATTTGGACTATTTTGCATACGGCTCAAATATGTCCACAGCTCAAATTCTTGAAAGATGTCCAAGTGCTGTTTTCATAGGCGTAGCACATTTAAAGGGCTTTCAAATTCATTTCCCGAGATTAAGTAAGACTCGAAATTGTGGTGCAGCTAGCATAATTCAGTCTGATGAGGATGAAGTCTGGGGAGTTATTTTTAGGATAACAAATGAAGACATTATCAATTTAGATAAACTCGAAGGTATAAATAGTAAATCGTATCGCAAAGAAGAAATAACTGTTCACAATATTTCTAATAAGCAGTCACATTCCGTTTTTACTTATATTGCCAATCCTCAGCCCGGTAGTTTTAAACCAAGTAAAGATTACCTTGCAACTATTCTTAGAGGACTAAATGAAAGAATTGAGATTCCCGAGTCTTATAAAAATTTAATTAAAAGTCTCGAGGTAATGGATTAGAGTGAGTTTTACTTATTCTGTCAGACTCAGTTATCAGAACTTAAAAGATAATATTCTTTTTAATTAAGCAATTGATTATGAAGTAAAAAATAGCTCATGAAAATGTAAACTCAGATTTACATTGTTGGCGTTTATTTTTTTATTCCAGCGGCGTCACAATCAGCCTTTTCTGTTTACTTCCAAGAAAGATAATTAGTTTCATCATGAGCCTGGTTATAAGCTTCAGCAACCAACCCTGCCTTCACGCAAATCTCAGTCTTGTCTCCAGCTTTCTTAGAAAGCTCATAGGCCTTAACAGAATCCGTTGCCACCTGTTGTTGAGTATCATTCATTGAAGGAGCACATGAAGCAAATAAAAATAAAGAAGTAAAAGCGATTGTAAATTTCATAAAGCTCCTATTAGAGATCATAGCTAAAACCAATATGGCCATTCATAGTGAAGTTCCTGTACAGCTTGAATGTCTTTGAAGAACAAAGATAACTTTGTTCTTATCAGAAGTTGGAGAGTTGGAATTGAGATCTGATTGATAATAAGAATCTCCAGCATCCATAGTCCAAGTGATGTCAGGATTTAAAGTAGAGCAACTTTGAAATTGAAAGTATTAAATAACCATCTTCCTTTATATCTTAGGTTCACATTCTTAAAAATTAGTTCCAACTTTGCTTTGGAAAAATCTTCACCTCGCTTCCACTTAATTCCTCGGCTATTAATCTCTCTCAATGTTTCTGCTCTAGTTGTGGTTAAAGATACTCAGGAAATTGAGTTAGTGATGTATGGGCACTCTGTTGGGGAAAACAAAACCACCAGAAGTTCATCTGGTGGTTTGAATGGTGGGTCAACCGGGACTTGAACCCAGGACCACCCGGTTATGAGCCGGGAGCTCTAACCAACTGAGCTATTGACCCGAAACGAAAAATTTTGGTTCCTCAATTTATAGCCTCTGAGCGCTTTTTTGCCAATCATAAAAGTAGTTATTGAAGCCGGGGGGAATCTGTCTTACAATTTTTGCATGCGTAAAATTTCATTCATTCTTCTGGCCATTTTAGCCTTTTCACTTGAAGCAGAGGCGAAAATTGGACTCAATGTCAGTCTCGTTTATAAAAAAGGGATTGGGAAAGGGTTTTTCCTGTCCACTGAGCAGCATTCAATTGAACAGGTGGATGAGCGCGAGCAGGTGATGATTTCCATGAAGAATGGAATTAAGGCAGAATTGTCGGCCAATTATGTACAGAGTGTGCACGAATACGGTCCGTCAGGGTTTGTTCGCATTAAAGGCGAAATTTATAATCAATCCGGCAAAGTCGTCAAAACTCTCAATGAACCTAATCTTGATATCTACCTTGGTGAGACGAAGAAAATTTCTCACGAAGAAAGAAATCAGGAAGAAATCGATTTAATCATTACTCCAGTTTCACTATGAGCAGAGATCGCGCAGATAAAGTTCTCGTCGAAGCTGGTCTAGCACCAACCAGGTCACAAGCTGCACTCTTAATCGATGAAGGTGTTGTCTATTATCAAAATCAAAAAGTTGAAAAAGCCTCACAGAATGTGAGTGCGGAGGGACTCGAAGTGAGAAAGGATGTTCTTTACGTCTCTCGTGGAGCTCACAAAATTGAACGTGCGCTTGAAAGATTTAATGTTGATGTAACAGATAAAATCATTGCTGATGTCGGTGCTTCTACCGGTGGTTTTACGGACTTTGTTTTAAGGGCCGGAGCAAAACGAGTCATCTGTCTTGATGTCGGTCACGATCAATTGGCAGAATCCCTGCGAAAAGATCCCCGTGTTGAAAACCATGAAGGTGTGAATATTAAATTTCCCTTCGAGATCAGTGAAAAAGTAGATGTTGCCGTTGTTGATCTATCCTTCATCTCTCTCAAACTTGTTCTCAAAAATATTTTTGATTTAGTAAAACCAGGCGGCAAAATCGTCGCGCTTGTTAAGCCGCAGTTTGAAGTTGGTCGCGACGGACTCGATAAGAATGGAATCGTTAAAAGTGAAGGCCATCGACTCGTCATGCTTTCGGAGCTGAAGTCATGGTGTCAGAAAGAAAATTTTGTAGTGGCAGGACAATGTGAATCACCCATTCTCGGTAAAAGCGGGAACAAAGAATATTTCTTCTATTTTGAAAAGGGCGGAAATTAAGTGAAACGTTTATGTGTTTTTTGTGGCTCAGCTGAAGGTTTTTCTCCTGCCTATCTTGAAATGGCGAAGGCCCTGGGGACATTCATGGCGAAAAACGATATCGCTCTTGTCTACGGAGGCGCAACGATCGGAGTCATGGGCGCCGTCGCAGATGCTGTCCTGGCCAATAATGGAAAAGTCATCGGCGTCATTCCTAAAACATTGGTTGATTACGAAATCGCTCACCGCGGTTTAACAGAATTACATATCGTGGAAGGCATGCATGAGCGCAAAAAGCTTATGTATGATAAGTCTGATGCATTTTTGAGTTTGCCCGGAGGAATGGGAACGCTCGATGAGATGTTCGAAATTTTGACCTGGTCCCAACTTAAACTTCATAGCAAGCCTTGTTTTATTTATAACTTTCAGGGGTTCTATGACTCATTGCTCGAATATCTTCGTCATGCTCATAAAGAAGGCTTCATCAAGCCTCAGCACCTTTCAATGCTCTCAGAAATTAAAGATTCAAACGCTCTCGAAGGCATGATCAAGAGCTTATAAATTGCCAAGGTTTTTAATTTCCTCTATAATTTGAGACTCAATTCAGAAATTTTATTTTATTTATTTTGGGGCGGGAGAGTCCATGACAAGGTTAATGGTATTTTTAGGTGTAATGACTGGTTTAGTTTTTATTCTAATCCTCTTCACATTCAAAACAACTCCGGTAAACAACGAAAAATTCGACCTTAAAAAAGTTGAAACTGAATACAACGAAAAACAAAAAGTCATCGCAGAAGTGACAGCGCCAAAAGAAAACACTGGTGCTGAAGAAGTTGCAGAAATCGAATACGCACCAGTTGTTGATTTAAGCACACCACAACTTCAAGCAGGCGCAAAAATTTACGGACAATGTATTGCTTGTCACGGCAAAGGCGGAGAAGGGAAAGCTTCTCAAAAAGCTCCTCACATCGGCGGCCAGTATGACTGGTATGTTGAAAAACAACTTGTAGATATGAAATCCGGCGCACGTATCAACGTTGCGATGAATCCAATCGTAAAAGGTCTTTCTCCTGACGACATGAAAAACGTAGCTGCTTACGTAGCTGCACTTCCATGGGACAAGGAAAAGTGGATTCTAGATAACACTCCTAAAAAATAATGGCCCTCTATTCCTACAAAGGAATTGAACCGACAATCGGCGAGGGAGTTTATATCGCTCCCTCGGCCGATGTTATTGGCCGTGTGACTTTCGCAGAAAATGTAAGCCTCTGGCATCAATGTGTCGCTCGCGGCGATATCAACACCATCACCATCGGCAAAAATACCAATATTCAAGATCTCTCTATGCTTCATGTAACCGGCGCTAATAAGCTCGTTATAGGCTCTAATGTGAGCGTGGGCCACAATGCAATTCTTCATGGCTGTACAATCGGTAATAGCTGCTTAATCGGCATGGGAGCCATTATTCTGGATGGAGCTGAAATCGGCAATCACTGTGTAGTGGCCGCCGGTAGTGTTGTTCCTCCAGGAAAAAAATATCCTTCAGGCTCAATGATCATGGGCAATCCGGCCGTCGTTAAAAGAGCGCTTAAACAAGAAGAACTCGAGCTCTACGGCAATCACTACAAAAATTATCTCGAGAGTAAAAATGAATTTCTCGATCCGTCACTGATCAAGCTCATTAAATAAAAAAGTTGTCACCTCTGTCTAGTGACAAACCGGCCGTCGAAAGTTTAGACAGTCCTCAGCTCATTAAGCTACTTCTATTCACAATTTAACCGTGGCACCATCCTTGCTCTGTTTTCCTTGAATTCTTACGCGAATTTTCGACCGAGGAAAATATGAAAAAGATTTTTTTAGTCTTGATCTCTTTGACGATGCTTTCTGCTCACGCGCAGGATATGGAGCAGATCAATTCTTTGATCAATAAATACAAAGTGGTGGGCGAAAGACCTAAGTCCTGTCCGATGGAATC
>DAIQAU010000054.1:11396-14732 GCA_036781565.1 Bacteriovorax sp.
TGATCAATAAATACAAAGTGGTGGGCGAAAGACCTAAGTCCTGTCCGATGGAATCAAAAAAATTTGCAGATCTTCTGGCAAAAACAGAGTCGATTAAGAACGTATTCAAAAGTAATTGTCTTCAAAAGGATGACTCGAAAGTTTCAGATGTATTGACGTCCATTAATTCTATTCAGGAAGAATTGAAGAAAAGAAACATTATCGATAAAACGGTTGATGGAAGCACTATCATGAATTCGATTACTGGCAATGAAGAAGGATCTTCAGTCAGTGCATTGAGTGGAATTAAGTTTTCAAATCTCTTCACTAATATTTCGACAATGATTAAAAAGAACCAATGTAATCTGGAAGACGGTAGAGTTCTTGAGCAAACAGCAGATCTTATTTACGATTCAACTCAACTTGGGCTTCTCGCGGGTAATACCACAGGACTAATCGTTGCGGGTGGTGGTTTCATTATTTCATCGGCCATTAAACTGATCGATTTAATTTTTAAACAGCGCTTTGATTTCGTAAAGAATTCTGATCGCCAGACATTCATTAAATTAAATTGTTCGTTCTATGACATCCGAAAAGAGCTGGAAGCGCAGGGCGGATTAGATGTGGAAAATAGCTCCAATAAAGAAGACTTGAGAGACGTGAAGTTTCACATCGAGAAATTAAATCTAACCTTGAAAGATCTTGAAAAAGAAAAAACTGAGCAGAAAAAAGTCCTGGATGAAATGGATCAGCAAATGCTTGTCTCTCTCGTCGGAGATGTGTCGACTTTTAAAAAATCGCTTCTGAAAGCAAAAACAATTTTGAATTCACCAATCGTCGACAATGCTGAGACTCCTGCCGAAACTCAAAAGTTACTTATGATTTCTGCAATCGCTCAGGATTATGAAACACTCAGTTTCCAGCTGACCAATTATCGGTCATTAAAAGTGAGTGCGATTCCGATGCTGGATGATGTTTTTAGTGTTGAGTTGAAAAAATTCGATCCGATGGACATGATTGCGTTCCAGAATACAATGAATTTGAGTGTAAAAGAGTTTAATGAAGGATTGCGTGCCCGCACTTTATTCCACGTAACCAGAATTCTCAATGATATTGGTTCCAAAGAAGAACTTGCATCGACAAAAAACAAAGAGGCGAAAAAAGCCAAGGTCGATGAATTGCAGAAGAAAGTGGATCTGTACAATGCGAAGCTGGCCGAGTTGAAAAAACTTGAAGAAAAACTTGGAAGAGTCGTTTCTCCACGTCAGTATTCTGCAACCGATGACGGCTCTGATAATATGGTTTCTCTGCTGGAAAATTATAAAAATATTGCTGGTCAGATTTATGGAGAGTGGGGAGAGAAGTTCCTTCGTTATACAACGCTGAAAAGCTACGAAGAAACAAAAACCTTTGGAGATAAAATTGAACGTTTCAATAAGAAATACGGTGAGCAATTAAAAGCTTTCAAAGTAGACAGTTCACCTTCAACGTATATCTGCCAGGACATTCAACGCATCCGCTATTCCTTCAAATATGCGGACAGTCTTGTCCAGGAAGGATACGACTTTATAGTGACCAATAAAGATCTTTTCCACACTGATCAAAAAACGTACTACAACACAGAACTTGATGAAGAAAATGGAACCAGTGCGGGAAGTTCAATTGAGAAAATTCAACGTCACTATAAATCGACAATTCTCGCTGTGAAAAAGCTGAAGAATGAACAGATTGATCCGGACGAAGAAGCAAAATATCTTTTGCGCAAGTGGAATGGGAGTTCATATTTAGGCAGGTCGATGTTGGACGTTTCTGATATCCGGAATACAGTTAAAAATATTCAGGACAAGTTTGAAAGATTGGGATGCGCAAAAGTACTCGTTGAAGATATTAACTAGGCAAGAGGATTGCTCCTCTTGCCTTAATTTACTGGCCCGATCAGCTGTTACTCATTTTGTGGCTGATTGTTAAAGAAGGCGTTCACTGATCTACCGTCCATAACACGCACATGAAGTAACACTTTATCTGCTTCCAGATTTTGTGGAACATCAAATTCATAAGAGAATGGAATCATTTTTTTAGGACAGAAAGCTCTGACTTGTTTCATTTTAGGAAGGACAGAGTAAACATCCACACCATTATCTTTAATTTCAATTTCTTTTAATTCAAAGCAGTCACTTGGGTTGTGGCCTTTCAGTATAACTTTGCGTGAACCATCGTCAGCTTTTACAACTTCTTCAACGTTCGCGTAAATGGCTTCGTCGATAGAGCTGCTGCTTGCTTCAGCAATTTGCATTTTACTGCGTTTTTCCCATTGGCTGTTTTCGTTGACGGCAATGTCGTATTTACCTTTATCAAGCACGCCGACATTTACATATTCAATATAGGGAACAATGACATCTGCACAGAAGCCAAGGCCTCTTTGATTTTTAATCGCTTTAATTGAAATATTAATTTTGCCATCTTTTACATTCACCATATGTTGTGGAGCTTTGTAGCAAAGGTTAGGCAAGAAACCGGAAACAACAATTTCCGAATTATCATTACTATCAAATCCAGCAGGAGAGTATACATGATCTACCGGTACGTTTGCTTCATACGAGACAACTGGTATTGAAGCGAATCCAAGCGCCGGCATCATTGCTAGGGCCAGTATAAAATTGCGATTCATTGCTCTCATAAAACCCTCCTTATGGGTGTTTTTAATCTTTCTGATAATGTTTTAATCCTCTCAAAACAAAAGAAAACTGATTTAGAACAGCTTGTACAAAGATTGATCTCAGCGTTTTTGTCTGAGCTTTGTCATGTTTTTTGGCGTAAAGCGGTGCTACTTAAAAAGCAAGGACACATATAGGAGAAAGATATGAAAACCACTTTAATAACAACTTTACTGATCCTGAGTCATCTCACTCAGGCCGCTTACAAGCGCGAACCGGAATCCTGTTTTCCTCTTTCTTCTCAAAAATATGAAGCAGGAGTGAAAGCTTTCGGGCAAGGATTAACTCAGGATGAATTCAATCAATTGATTGAATCAGCTCAGCTGCTTCTTGAACCTGATGTGAAAAAGATGCTGGGAAAAAAATTAATTTTTGATAAACGCTGGCAGGACGCAACTGTAGATGCATTTGCAACGAGAGATGATGCTAACAATGCTGTCGTAGTTATGAATGGCGGTTTAGCCAGACATCCTTTGATGACAAAAGATGCTTTTCTGCTTTTAATCTGTCATGAAGTAGGCCATCACCTGGGTGGTGCCCCGAAAATTCTTCGAGGCAACTCTGGTCTTCGAGGCTGGTCTTCAGCCGAAGGACAAGCAGATTACTATGCAACTTCAAAATGTCTGCCGTTGTTTTTTAAGAA
>DAIQAU010000055.1:0-4203 GCA_036781565.1 Bacteriovorax sp.
ACAACGAAACCGGTCGATCAGGGAACCGGTCTCGGACTTTCTATTTCTTCCGGTATTATTGAAGAACATCGCGGTCGCCTGTGGCTCGACGATGAAGCCTCTAACACTTCTTTTGTCTTCCAGGTCCCGGTTGCATCCGATACTCCTAAAAATTTCTTCCATTAAAAATTCTTTTTAAAGAACACATCGTTTCCGTTTCGAAACGCTTTCTTTTTCGGCGCACATATAAGTCATGAATTAATAACAAAAAAAAACTGGCAGGCCCCTTGCTTTGGTTAGACTCATCAAAAACAAAAGGGGGTCAATCAATGTACGGTCAATTTCACTTTTCACAGAACTACAGAACACAAAAATCAATCAAGGCAGAAAGAAATATTTTTCTTACTCCTAAAAAAAGCAAACTGAGCGCAGCGACTTTTATCTCGTTGCTGCTCATCTGCCTTTCTTTTTCCACCATGAGTTTTGCAGGATCAAAACAGCCAAAACTTGCTGGCGGCAATGGAAACGTTCAGGGCCGGTAATTAAAGTTCTTTTCCTTTTAAATAAATCTTTCCACTTCCCTTCTCAACACTTCCAATAACGAAAGTTTTTTCGCCACAAAGTTCAAGCTCGCGGCCGATGGTTTCAGGATCATCGGTCGCTATCACCATTCCCACTCCCATATTAAAAGTGCGGTGAAGCTCAACTTCATCTAGTCCGCTCATTTGACAGACTTCTTTCATGTGATGAGGAAGCCCTGCCGTAGTTTGAATATGATAATCAAACTGCTCGCTGATTCGGGGAATATTTAAAAAACCTGATCCCGTGATATTGGCGATGCCTTTTATTTTTTCAGGGTGCTGAGAAAGAAGATTCATGATTGAGCGGACGTAAATTTTTGTCGGCGTCAGGCAGGCGCGTTTTAAATCGAGATCGGCCTTTTTCGTCTCAAGAATTTTTCTGACGAGCGAATAGCCGTTGGAATGAAAACCTGAACTCGCAATGGCCAGCAATGTATCGCCTTCTTTTAATTTCGTTCCATCGATCAGATCTTTTTTGAAAACTTCACCGACTGAGAAGCCTGCCAGATCGTAATCGCCTTTTTGATACATGCCCGGCATTTCCGCCGTCTCTCCGCCGATCAAGGCCATCTGAGATTGATGACAGCCATCAACGATCCCTTTGATGACAGCTTCACTGACTTCAAGATCAAGGGAGCTCGATGCAAAGTAATCGAGAAAGAACATCGGCCGGGCCCCTGAACAAATCAGATCGTTCACGCACATAGCGACCAGATCGATGCCGATGGTATCGTGAACTCCAAGTTCAATCGCGAGCTTGATTTTCGTTCCCACTCCATCAGTCGAAGAAGCGAGGTATCTGTTGTCGTCCATAGCGTATAAGGCACAAAAGCCTCCTACTCCGGAAACGACCTGCTTGTTATAAGTAGATTTAACCATCTTGCTGATTCGTTCAACGAACAGATCACCTTTTTCAATATCAACGCCGCTATCTTTATAATTTAATCCCATAAAATTTCCTTAATGACGAAAGTGTCTCTTTCCAGTTGTCATCATTGCAATTCCAAATTTATTGCAAGCTTCAATGACTTCATCATCGCGAATACTTCCACCAGGCTGAATAATGGATTTAATCCCCACTTCGTTGCAGACTTCCACTGAGTCAGCAAACGGAAAGAAGGCATCAGAGATAAGAACCATTTCCTCAAGTGGAAGATTTTTTTGATCGGCGCGAACTTTTGCCAGCAATCGGAGAGAATCGAGTCTGTTGGGTTGCCCCATCCCAGCGCCTGCAAGAGTCAATCTTCCTTCCGGTGTTTTATAGACGAGAGCAATGCCGTTGCTCTTTAAATGTTTGCAGGCAATAATTCCGAAATCAGCAAGCTCAAGAGCTTCTTTTTTCATTGGAGTTTTCGTCACACATTTCAGATCTTCTTTTTCACGGCATTCATCTTCATTTTGCATAAGAAGTCCGCCGGAAATACTTTTTACAATAAATTCATTCTGATTTTTTTCGCGAACAGGAGTTTTCAGTAGTCTGACATTTTTCTTCTTAGCGAAAATTTTCAACGCTTCTTCCGTGAATGAAGGAGCAATCACAACTTCAATGAAACGCTCATTTAAAAAGTCTGCAATGTCTTTTTCAACTATATCGGAAAAAGCAATGATACCGCCAAAGCTTGAAACGGAATCGCCATTCCATGCTTCTTGTAAAGAGGCGAACAAATTTTCGGAAACCGCCAGCCCGCAAGGATTAGCATGCTTGATAATAGACACAATCTTTTTTGACGGAAACATACTGGCCGTATCGCTCATCAATCTCCAGGCTGCATCAGCGTCCATCCAGTTGTTGTAAGACAATTCTTTTCCCTGCAACATTTCTGAATCAACCAGCGTCGTTTTCGCATCTGTATTTTTAAACTTGAAAACCTTGGCCCATTGATGAGGATTTTCTCCATAGCGAAGTGACTCTTTTGGAGCCACACTTAAGAATGGGAGATCCCCCTGCGCGAAATCTTCATTGAATCGCTCATTCAATTCCTGAGCAATCAGACAATCGTATTCCGCCACTCTGGTAAAAGTTTTTATGGCCAGATCACGACGCATTTTAAAATCAATAGCACCTTTATTTTCCTTGAAGGCAGACATGAACTTTTCATAATCCTGAATGCAGGAAAGAACAGTCACCGATTCATAATTTTTGGCAGACGCACGCAACATCAGTGGGCCGCCAATATCGATATTTTCAATGAGAACATCTTCTTCAGCATTTTTTCCAGCGTATTGATCGAAAGGATAAAGGTTGCAAACGACCAGATCAATCGGCTCTATATTTAATTCTTTCGCCTGAGCGAGATCCTTTTCATGATGCCGTCTAAAAAGCAGTGCACTCGACACAGGAAAACTGATCGACTTCATTCTTCCACCGAATGCTTCCGGATTTCCGGTAACTTTTTCAATCCCCGTGACCGGTACTCCCAGATCTTCAATGAACTTCTTTGTTCCGCCCGTAGAAATCAATTCTACTTTATGTGAGTGGAGCATCTGAACAAGTTCTCCCAGTTGCGACTTGTCCGTTACACTGATGAGGGCCCTTTTAATTGGTTGCATGTGTGTGTGCATGTTTTCTCCGCTTATAAGTGTTTTTCACAATATTCAATTCCGCTTTTAAAAATCAAAGACGCAAGTCCTTTGCCTTCATTCTTTTGTGCTCCCGCCGGCATTAACCAATTGCTGGTGGCCGCTTCAGGGTGAGGCATTAATCCGAAAATTTTTCCTTCCGGATCACAGACTCCTGCAATTTGTCCAAATGAACCATTCACATCTTCAGTGTAGCGAAGAGCGATTTGTCCGTTTGCCTGCAGGGTTTCGTAATAGAGCTGCTGAAAAGATTCGTCACCAGCAAAAACAATTTTCCCTTCGCCGTGACGAATCGGAAGTTGAATTGTTTTTTCCTGCAAAGCTTTTGTCCACAAGCAAGCAGAGCGCGGAACTTCTAATCCAACCCATTTGTCCAGAAATTGTCCCTGACGATTGTGAGTCAGCGACATCGTTCTTTCCTGAAATGGCCTTGGCAAAAGCCCGAGCCTGACGAGGGCCTGAAATCCATTGCAAATACCGATGACAAGTTTTCCTGAATCTACAAATTTTTTCAGTTCAGATCCAAGCGCGTGGCGAAGTTTCAAAGCGAGGATTTGCCCCGAACCGAGTTCATCACCAAAAGAAAATCCGCCCGGCAAAGCGAGAATCTGAACATCATGAAGCATGCCCGGCTGAGCAATGAGTTCAGCGATGTGGACGATTTTTGAAACGGCTCCTTCTTCTTTAAAGGCCAGCGCCGTTTCTTCTTCGCAGTTAATCCCGTCGCCAGTGAGAACCAAAACGTTTACTGTTTTTTTCATATGTTTTTACCCGTCAGGTATTTATAATTTTTCAGACACTCAGAACCAATAATTGCAAAATCTTCTGAAATGATTGTGCCAGTCTCTGTGACTTCACCAAGAGCTCTTATCTCGGATCCCTCAAACAACTTTTCAAATTTATCAGCGGCATTGGCAGCTACGCTCACAATCAGACGACCTGGTCCTTCATTAAAATAAAAACCAAAGCGTTCATTGGCAGGTATATCCTGAACCAGAAGTTTGCAGCCGAGCTGAGTGCCCATGATTTTTTCGGCCAGAGCAACAAGAAGTCCGCCGTCAGA
>DAIQAU010000055.1:4303-14698 GCA_036781565.1 Bacteriovorax sp.
CGAGCTGAGTGCCCATGATTTTTTCGGCCAGAGCAACAAGAAGTCCGCCGTCAGAGATATCGTGAGCGCTGGCAATCATTTGTTCTTTCATCGCCAGATGAACTTTGCGGTAAACATCCAGCTGTTTTTTGGCATCAAGATCCGGTAGCGGATAAGTGACCTGATAATCAAACTGCAACTCGACTTCAAAAGCAGATTTGAATTCTCTTAAATCAGCCCCGATGAGGTAAAGTTTGTCGCCGGCCTTTTTGACTTCAGATGTAGTCACGCATTGAAGAGTCGGCACTCGTCCCATCGCAGTCACCAATAGTGTTGGAGGAACACTAATTTTTACTGTTTCATCATTTTTTGTTTTTCCGATGAAATCATTTTTCATGCTGTCTTTACCGCTGACAAAAGGCATACCGTAATCCACGCTGATGTCATACAAGGCAGCCGATGAACGGACGAGGTGTGAAAGTTTTAATTCCGCATCTGGATTTTTCCCTGAAGGAATCGGATCGGGCCAGCAGTAGTTGTCTACCAGAACCATTTCATCTGGATTGGCTCCTGTGCACACGGCATTTCTCACAGCTTCGTCGACGGCGTAAACGGCCATCGCATAAGAATCATAAGTTGAAATTTTGGGATTGATTCCGCACGAAATCGCCAGAGCATTGTCGGCATTTCCGCCGTGAGGTTTCATCCAGACGACACCGGCATCAGTCGGAGCTGAGAACCCGACTTCAGGAGTCCCTGTGTAAGGTTTTACAATGGTTGCACCTTTCACTTCGTGATCGTAGCGACGAACGAGATGCTCATGGCTTCTGACATTCGGCGAGCGCAGAAGTGTAAAAAGAATTTCTTCGTAATTTGTTCCTGGCAATTTAAATTTAGGAACGGATTTTTTTATCCAGTGAGCAGCGGCCTTCGTTGGATCAAAGCTCGCTGAAAGTTTCATCGGGATCAATGATTCGTGAAGAAAGTGCATAGAGAGATTGGCCACAACTTCGTTGTTATAGCGAACATGCAGAAATCCGCTATCTGTAAATTCACCGACAACAGAAGCTTCAACTCCTCTTTCTTTTGCCAGCTTCATAAAAGCTTCTACTTTTTCTTTTTCCACGGAAAAAGTCATGCGCTCCTGTGATTCACTCACCATCAGTTCATAGGGAGAAAGGCCGGGGTACTTCACCAGCGCTTTATCCAGGTGAACAACAGCTCCGTTAGTCTTCTGTGCCATTTCTCCAATGGAAGAACTGAGTCCTCCTGCGCCGTTATCAGTCACGCTGTTAAAGAGTGCGCGCTTTCTTGCTTCAATTAAAAAATCGCCAAGCCTTTTTTGCGTAATCGGATCTCCAATTTGAACAACTGAAGAAGGAACTCCGTCAACCAGTTCCATGGAACTGAAGGTGGCGCCGTGAATGCCGTCTTTTCCGATTCGTCCTCCGGCCATCACGATGAGATCGCCCGTTCTTTGTCCTTTATCGCATGTCGGAGCATCGTTTTCTTTTTGAGGCATGACTCCGATTGTTCCGCAGTAAACAAGAGGTTTGCCGACATAATCTCTGTCAAAAACAAAAGCGCCGTTGACTGTGGGAATACCACTTTTATTTCCACCATCCTGAACACCGAGATGCACGCCCTCTTTGATTCGATCAGGATTTTTTAACAGCAGAGGAAGATCGATCTGATTTTCTTTGAAGTAATCATTTTCAGCGAGACAAAAAACGTTTGTATTGGCAATCGGCTTAGCTCCAAGCCCCACGCCATAGATATCGCGGTTTACGCCCAAAATTCCCGTCAGTGAACCACCGTAAGGATCAAGTGCTGATGGAGAATTGTGAGTCTCAACTTTGATACACACATCGACTTTATCATCGAAGCGGACAATTCCAGCGTTGTCGTGAAAGACAGAAATGAGCCACGGAAGTTTTCTTTCTTCCTGAATTCTTTTCGTCGCTCCTCTTATATATGATTTAAAAATCCCCTGGATTTTTAAATCACCAAGGCGCTTCACACCTGCAGGTAATTCTTCAGCTTCACGGTAAGTAATCTCGGAAGAAAAAATCTTATGCTTGCAGTGTTCACTCCAGCTTTGCGCAATGATTTCCATTTCAACATCAGTAGGATTGCGCTCCATATCCTCATAGTGTCTTTTGATGTGAGCTAATTCATCTGTGCTCAGGGCCCAGCAATTTTCCTGATTCATTTTCATCAATTCGCTTTCTGAGACTTGAAGGTCAATGATTCTGGATGGGGCCGCTACGATATCCACAGAAGGAAATTTTAAATCTGTCATTCTTGCAGTGAGTGGCACGATAGAAACTTTATGGAGAAGCTGATTGGCCAGTTTCTCATAAGCAAGTTTCATAAGCATGTCTGGCGACAAGGCCGCTGCTTCAACAAGAAACATTGTTCCGGAAGAAACATTCATTTCAACGGCGCTTAAAGAAGGAATCAGTTTTAAGGCCTCGAGTGCTGCATGGGCGGAATTATCAGTGACACCCGGCCGAAAACCGATATCGATCACCTGTGGATTTTTGAAGCCGCGAAGCTTGAGCCATTCATAAACTTTTTTCTGATCGGCATCGTCTGAAGTCACAAGAGTTTCCATGACGGTGTCGGTGAACACTTCCTCTGCATAGGTAGAGAAAGAGACAACTTCTTTTCCTGTTTCAACCAGAAACGTTTTGATTTCCCAGATGCGATCAATAGACACATCCATGTATTTCTTGAACCACTTTTTCAGATTTTCTTCCTGGACAGTCTGATCTTCCAGATGAAACGCATTAGGAAAGATTTCAAGCCGGGTTAGTTTTTTCATAGTGTGGTCCTCAATAATTTTTCAATCACTCGCGGGTAGAATTCATTTTCAATCGAGAGTCCGCGCTTCTTAAAATCTTCCAGTGTATCTCCTGAAAGTCTGGGGATATTTGTTTGCTCAATAATTTTTCCAGTGTCCAGTCCCTCATCGACATAATGAACGGTGCAACCGGACATTTCGATATTCGCTTTGAAGGCGTCACCGTAACCGTCTGTTCCCGGAAAAGCAGGCAACAACGAGGGATGAATATTGATCACTCTCTGCGGAAAGTGTTCCAGAAATTGCGGAGTGAGGAGTTTCATATAGCCCGCAAGAATGATCCAGTCAGGTTGAAAAACGTCAAGCTTCGCCAGCAATCTTCGATCAAAAGATGATTTTTCCTCACCCAGTTTTTTTATTACGGCAAAACTTGGCACATTAAATTTTTTTGCCCGTTCATGAACAAGCGCTTTCTTTTTATCACTCCCTACACAAACGACTTCGGCAAGATCTGAACCGAGGGCCCATTTCATAATGGCCTCGGCATTTGATCCTGAACCTGAAGCGAGAATGGCAAGTTTGATTTTTTTCATTCTGCTCTCGCTCCAATATCATGGCGAAATTGAGCGCCATCAAAATGAATCGCTTCAAGTTTTGCATAAACATTGAGTCTCGCCGTTTCCGGATCTTCGGCCAGAGTGGTTAATCCCAGAATTCTTCCGCCTTTGGTATAAAAAGACTGATCTTTCATCTCAACACCGGCAAAATAAAGAGAGTCAAATTCTCCGGGGCGAAAATCTGTAAACTCGATTTTATCCCCAGCTCTCACTTTCATTCCTTCAGTCCCCGGATAACCGTGGGCCGCCATCACTACGTGAATAGCGTGTTTGTTTTTTCGTAGTGTATTTTTTCTTTCGATTTTTCGCTGAAAAGATTCGAGAGAATGAGAAGCTGCCGCCATCAACCAGGGAACGAGATCTTCATTTAGAAGAGGAAGCAAGACCTGTGTTTCGGGATCACCAAAGCGGACATTAAATTCCAGCACCTGCCACGATTTATCTGGAGTTTTCATCAACCCGGCAAAAAGAATTCCTGAAAAAGGAATTCCTTCTTTATTCATCGTCTCGATCATCGGTGAAAAGATATTTTCTTCAATCCATTTTTCATCATTCTTTTTTTCAGAGTTATCCAGGCATCGGGCCGGAGCAAACGTTCCCATTCCTCCAGTATTAGGCCCTTCATCGCCGTCGAATAATCTTTTGTGATCGCAGGCCGTGCCTAAAAAGGAAAAGGTATGCCCGTCACAAAGGGCGAACGCCGAAACTTCAACGCCTTCAAGAAATTCTTCTATAATAATGTGATCAATATTCTCGCCAAGAAATTTGTCCAGCATTAAAGCGCGGACAGCATTTGTAGCTTCATCTTTTGTCTGACAAACAATGACGCCTTTACCTTGAGCGAGTCCGTCGCATTTCACGACCATTTTTTCGTGTTCGGATTTTGAAATCCAATGCAGGGCCGATTCAACTTCAAAGAATTCAGCGTAAGCGGCCGTAGGGACATGAGCTTTCTTCATTATTTTTTTGGCAAAAGCCTTGGACGATTCCAGCTGGCTCGCGGCAAGCGTCGGGCCTACTATAGCGAGTCCGTTTTTTTCAAACGCATCGACAATTCCCAATGACAGGCTTGCTTCAGGTCCAACAATTGTGAGGTCAAATTTTTCTGCTAGTGCGAATGCCATTAAGCCTTCCACATCAGTGGCTGCAATTGCCTTGCACTCCAGGCCGGGCAACGTTGACATCATTCCCGGATTTCCAGGGCAGACGACAATTCTTGAAACCAGATTCGATTTGCTTACACAATGAGCAAGGGCGTGTTCTCTGCCTCCAGAACCAATGATAAGGATTTTCATAAATACCTCGCCCGATAATTTTGCAGAGTCATTTCATTTGAAAAAGGAGCTGAGCCTGTAAGCTTTAATGAAAGAGTGTTGCAATAGCTTTTATAAACAAAGAGCGCTCTCTCAAGTATTTCTGGTGGAAGAGGCGCAGGAGATGAATGATATTTTTCAACACAAAGTTTTTTGAAATCAAGCCCTCGCATACTGGCTTCTTTCTTAGCCTCTTCAAGGTTTTTATACCAGTTGCTGTTTTTATAGTGTTCGCGCAGAAATTCTTTTGAAAAACTTTTTCCGTCAATAAGAAGTCTCAGTTCATCAATTCCGATTGAATCGACAAGCATGAACAAACGCTGCTCTTTATTGTTTTCCACAAAAGCCATTTCAATCTTGCCGTCCCAAAGCTCCAGCCCGATCGACTTATGAAGAGAATAAAGATTGAGTGCTATCAGATGAGTGATGGTCTGCAGCTCAGTCCATTCCGTTTCGGAAAGACCGGCGATACGTTTCGCTTCCCGTGTTTCAAGGTAGCGATCACCTCTTTCCAGTTTGGTTGAAAAATCAAGAACAGGTTTTTTCAAAAAAGTTCCTTCCTGGGGAACACCAGCGAAGCCCATTTCTTTCCACGCCACTGGATTGGCCCCAAGTCGTTTGGAAAGTGAATTCCCTTTTGGTAATCCCAGCCTGAAAATAATTTCCAGCGGAACAAGAGCGTTAACTGGTTTTGAAGAATACGGAGTGTAATCGTAGTCCTGATTGTGAAGAACGGGCCTCAAGACATCAATCTTCTTAACCTTCATAATATTTGAAGAAAAAGGAATGTTTTCATCATTCAGAAAGTGATGATTTACTCCTTCAGTACAGAATCGTGCATAAACCGAAGAATTCTTAAGAACTTCCAGGTAAGAAGGTTCAAAGGATGAGAGGATTTCAGTGCGCTCGAATAAATCAGTCCAGTTATTGGGATTTTCCAGAAAGAGAAAGAAAAGTTTCCCCATGACAGAGAGTGCGCGGCCTTTTTCTGAGAGCTCATCAGGCATTTCTCCCCAGTCAAAGACTGAGAAGCGGTCGGAGTATTCAAACAGCAGAGAATTTGCCGACACTTCTCCCCTGATATTTTTAACCGATCCACGGTATAGAAGAGGTGGCAAATTCATCATAACAGTTACTCCCTGTGCAGAGTTCTCATAGTTTTAAAAGTGCTGGCACAGCTGACATCAACCGGATAACAACCATTGATACAGGCCATGCACAGATTTTCCTTGGCGATGCTTTTCTTTAAAGCTTCTTCAGAAATATAGATAAGCTTATCGGCACCTAGATAAGTTTCAACTTCAGCAATTGTTCTCGAGCTGGCCACTAGTTCTTTTGGATCAGGCATATCGACGCCGTAATAGCATGGATATTTAATCGGAGGACAAGTTGAAGCAAAATAGACTTCATTCGCTCCTGCCTCTTTAACCATATCGATAATTCTTTTCGAAGTTGTTCCTCTCACGATGCTGTCATCGAGAAGAAGAATATTTTTTCCTTTAATCTCACTCCCAATAGCAGTGAGTTTGAGTGCCACGGCCCTGTTCCGGCTCTCCTGCGTATTAAGAATAAAACTTCGCTGGATATAGCGGTTTTTAATAAGAACTTCTCTATAAGGAATTTTTAATTGTTCACTTAAACTGATCGCGGCCACGCGGCTCGTTTCAGGAATCGGCACGACGATATCTGGTTTAATTTCACCGCGTGCGATGAGTTCCTGAATTTCTCCCGCGAGATTTTTGCCGAACTCGAGCCTTGTTGAATAAACACTTCTTTCTTCCAGAACAGATTCCGGATTGGCGAAATAAACCCATTCAAACATGCAGGGACGCGGTTCAATCTTTTTTAGTTTCGAATAAGTGGCAGAAGAATAAATCTCTCCGCTTTCGTCTATAAAAAGAATTTCTCCAGGTTCTAAATCGCGAAGAATCTTATATCCCAAAAAGTTGAGCGCATTGGACTCTGAGGCCAGACAATAACTTTTTCCAAAATTCTTTGGATGAAGAGATTTTTCTTCTTCAGTGAGTTCGCGCTCGCCTAAAATAAGGGGACGCAGGCCGTGAGGATCCCGGAAGGCATAAAGACCTTTGTCTGCCAGCATTCCAAGGACGGAGAAGCCCCCATGGGCCTGGTCAAAAATAGTCTGAATAGAAAGTTTCAATTTATCAAAACTGAAAGACGTTTTCGTTCTTTCTGATAAACCATCTGAAAGAAGATTAATAAGCGCTTCAAGATCATTTTGCGTAAACAGGTGGCGATCTTTTTCATTCAGCAGTTTCTCTTTCAACTCGTAATAATTCACGATGTTTCCGTTGTGAACCATTCCTATCCCGAAAGGATAGTTAATCATCATTGGTTGAATATCTCGCTTTTTATCAATCTGATTGCTCACAGATTTTTTGGGACCAATGGTTGAATAACGAGTGTGAGCAATGCTCATCTGTCCCGAAAAACCGGAGAGAACTTCCGGGGTGAAGACATCGCTGATTAAACCCAGATCTTTATAGTGATGAAAATCTTTTGAAGTGAAATCGTAAGATAAAATTCCGGCGGCATCTTGTCCCCGGTGTTGCAACAGAAGCAACCCCTGATAGACTTCTTGACTTGAAAAAGGCGTTCCAAAAACCCCTACAATTCCGCACATTGGTCTAACCTCGGAGGATGGTTAAAGATAAGAAAAACTAATAGCTCGCATTAACGAGACTAATAATATTTTCTAGGTCTGGCCAATAAAATCTTTGGCTTTTTTCATTTTTAAGGCCATTATCGATTCCATGATGAGTCAGCAAAATTCCCGGATTCAACTAAAATCCAGCTTCGTTTTGGGTATTTTGGGCGGTGGTCAACTGGCCCGAATGACATCTCTCGCCGCCAGTGATTTCGGTATTCTTACACATATTTTTTGTGCGGAAAAAGAGATCAGTCCAGCTCAAGCAGTGGCTTCACGGACAACCAAAGGTGACTTTACAGATCTGTCGGCCATTCTCAAATTTTGCGAACATTGCGATATTGTCACGCTTGAAAATGAATTCATTGATCAAAAGATTTTAGAAAGTATCGATGAAAGATTTCCAGGTAAACTTTTTCCTTCATCGAAAACTTTCAAACTCATCGGCGATAAAATTTCTGAAAAAGAAACTTTTAATAATGCCGGATTAAAAGTCGCTCCTTATAAAGAAGTTAAAACGGCAGAAGACGTTTTGATCTTTGCCAGAGAGCACGGCTATCCCGTTGTTCTTAAATCTTCCAAAGGGGGATACGATGGTTATGGGAATGTGACACTAAAAAATTCAGACGATGTTGAAGAAAAATTTTCATCGCTAAAAGGTGAAAAATTAATTGAAGCGTTCATTCCTTATGAAAAAGAACTTGCCGTCATGGTGGCAAGAAACCAAAGCGGAGAAATGAAAGTTTACCCCATTGCTCATACAATGCAGGAAAATCATATCTGCCATTTCGTGAGCGTGCCCGCTGAAATTTCAAGGAACATTCAAACTCAGATTGAAACAAGCGCTTTAAAGGCGATGGAAACAATCCAGGCCGTCGGCATATTTGCCTTTGAATTTTTTCTGACAAAGACCGGTGAACTTTACCTCAATGAATCTGCTCCGCGTCCTCATAACAGTGGTCACTACAGTCTTGAGGGATGTCGAACCAGCCAGTTTCATAATCATGTCCGTGCCGTTTTAAATTTTCCATTAGGTGAAACAACTCTTCTTGCAGAAAATATTCTTATGCTTAATCTGCTCGGAACACAAAATGGTGAAGCCAATCTTATGAACGCTCAGAATTTTTTAAAAATTCCCAATGCCCATCTTCACCTCTATGGGAAAAAAATTTCTAAACCCGGAAGAAAGATGGGACATTTCACTCTCCTCGGCAGCGATAAAAAAGAAATGTTTCAAATTCTCGAAAAACTTAAATCGGATTATTCACTATGAAAAAAGTTAAACCTGTCGTTGCAGTGATTATGGGAAGTTCATCAGACTGGCCGACAATGAAAGAGGCTTGTGACATTCTTGAATCATTTGGTCTCGCCTATGAAAAACATGTTCTCTCAGCGCACAGAACACCCGATGCCATGAGAACGTTTGCGATGAATGCCCGAAAAAATGGTTTAAAAGTTATCATCGCCGGCGCTGGTGGCGCCGCTCACCTGCCAGGCATGACCGCCAGCTACACAACTCTCCCCGTGATTGGAGTCCCCGTGCAGACAAAGGCCTTGAGCGGAGTCGATAGTCTTCATTCAATCGTTCAGATGCCGAAAGGAATTCCGGTTGCGACAGTCGCCATTGGCAATGCTGCCAATGCTGGTATTCTTGCTGTTCAAATTTTATCAGTAGAAAATAAATCTCTTGCGGACAAGCTGCAAAAATTCCGCGAGAAGCAAGCTAAAGACGTTGAGCGGATGAATAAAGAAATTTAACTTTAGTCGATGTTTAACAATTCAAAAACGGGCGAAAGAAAAATTTTTTCTCTGTCTTGATCCATGAGCTTTTGAACGTCAGCAGACAAATCTTCATAGTTCACTCTTCTTACGGTATGGAATTCTTTGGCCCTGTTAGTTCTTGGATCAATTAAAGGATGAAAAAACATATTAATGAGTTTTCCCTCAGGGGAAATAGTCGAAAATCGTCCCCCCTCATCCATGTCAGTATAGATAAAACTTTTGTCAGGAAAAAATTGAACGCTTCCGTACTTTGTTGACTTGAACTCTTTTCCTTCAGGAGTTTTAGTAAACGACCAAAGAACCTTATCGTTATCCATCGAGACTATGACAATGGAACTTTTTGGATCTCCGGGTCCCCAATTTTTATAAACGAGAAGTGATCCATCATCATTAAGCTGAACATCGTGAGTCGTTGCACTCCAATGATGATCAAACCAATATCTGCCCTTATAGTTCAAATTTCTATCAAAAAAAAGCACAAGCCCTCTTCCGGAGTTCACCACAATTTCAAGATCATTACTGTATGATTCAGGGACAACATTGATTGAATTGAAATGTGAAACTTCTTGGGTCGACTCCCCTTTTTCACCGTAAGGGATACTCTCGGCAACAGGAAAAGGCTGTTTCATTTCTTCTTCGAATTCCTGCTGACGTTCACTGAGCTTCCACTTATGCAGTATGGCCCCTGAGGCCACATCAATCGAAACAATGACATCAAACTTGGTTGGCCTTCCCTTATGCATTCTGACTTCAGAAGTGAAGGCGTAAACTCTCTCCTGTTTTCGATCTGCTTTCATTGTATGATGAACGGCCAGCGGAATCCGCCATTTCGGCTGATCGTTTGAATCAATCAACTCGACTTCAGTTTTGCCAGGATCGTTGAAGTACGCTTCGCTGAGAAATCTGACAACACTTCCATTCTTTAAAAAGACACACATTCCCCCCGATACATCTTTCAGAACTGTCATTCTGGAATCGTAGATCGTGCAATCGATAATATAAGCGCGTGAAGCTTTTTTGAATTCGTCAGCCTGAGGAAGAACAACACTGAATAGTAAAAGACTAACAACCGCCAGAACAACGGCCGCCAGAATGTATTTAGAATAGAGTTTGTTCATTTTAAAATATTAATTGATCTTTATATAAAAATACGTTTTTTTCGGTCGCACCATTTTACTATTTTAGCCGCAATTCCCCGGAAACGTAAAATAAACAGATAAAAAGCTGATC
>DAIQAU010000056.1:0-6100 GCA_036781565.1 Bacteriovorax sp.
TTGCCCAAACCTGCAGTAAGTACCAAAGCCCCTGTAGTTGCGTGGCTCCAACTAAATTTCTTTGCCAAAAAATTGATACAAACTAAAGAAAGAAAGAAGGTCAACCATGCCATAATGACAGGTAGCCACCAGTTCCCATTCGGTTGCAGGGTCGAAACTAATTTTGGAAATTGCGCCAAGACAAGCGATGGCAATGATATAAGAATAATATATGAATTAATTGCAACTGATGAATTGGCAGGGAAATTTTTGTGCCTTTTTAAAAGAATTCCCATCAATCCGCAAAAAATTATTACGATAAAATTGTTCATGAAAATATTTTAACAGAAGAGTTGTAAATAATTGTAAATATTATTTTTATTGGACATAAATGGCGTTTGAGCTATAGTCATTAGTTATACAAACCATAAGAGAAAATGACAAATGAATACGAAAAAAATTTTAATTATTGATGACGATAATGAACTGAATGAACTTCTTTCAGATTTTCTATCGAAACACAATTTCGAAGTCTTCACTTCTACTCATCCAAATGAGGGCCTTGAACTTTTCAACAAACACCAACCTCATTTGATTGTTCTCGATATCATGTTGCCAGGTAAAACTGGTTTTGATGTTTGTAAAGAAATCAGAGAAACATCAAAGGTTCCAATCATCATTCTTTCTGCTCGTGGCGCTCTTGATGATCGTCTGGCAGGATTGGATCTTGGCGCTGACGATTATATGCCGAAGCCTTATGAACCACGCGAGCTTGTGGCCCGCATTCAATCTGTTTTAAGAAGAACAGAAAATTATAAGCTTGGGCCCGAAAGCAAAATCTTGAGATCGAATGATCTTGTGATTGATATGAACAAAGCCTCTGTCTCTCTTTCCGGAAATCCGCTTGAACTAACGACCATGGAATTTGAAATGCTCTGTCTGTTTATGCAGAATCCGGGTGTGACTCTTTCGCGTGAACAAGTTGTCGATAAACTTCGCGGAATTGAATGGGACAGTATCGATAGAACAATCGATGTTTTGATCAGCCGTTTAAGATCAAAATTGAAAGACGATGTTAAAAATCCAAAATTTCTAAAAACTATCTGGGGAAGCGGTTACCGCTTTGTAGGTGAAGTCGCTAACTAAGGGTTAGCGACTGCTCTTCTGAAAAGTCTTCCTGTAATTTCATAAACCACGATCATATCTTTGTCATACCATGTTTCAACATAGTCCATGTGGTTCCCTTCATAAGTGACTTCAGTCACAATCTTAACTTCATCGCTGTACTCTTCTTCGAGATGAAGGCGTGAATCTGTTATTGTTCCAACAATCTTATCGTCGACTAAAAGATTATTCCCGCGCTTTGTCCACTCTCCGGGAGCGACATCTAGACCGACCATCTGACAATCAAAATAGCCGCCGTGTCTGACAAGAAGGCCATCAGATTCTTCGAAATTTAATTTCATTGAATAGCAGTGAGTGCCCGCGCCTTCATAAGTCCAGTCCCCCCAGCCAGTCCACTGGCCTGTGAGGCTTGCAAATGCAGTTGTGCTTAAAAGAAGAGATGTAAAAACGATTAATTTTTTCATTTGGAATTTTCCCGTCAGATGCATAATTTTTTAGTGAAGGCCTGGAGCGCTTCACTGTACTCTCCCAGATCGCAAACAACGGTCTGGGCGTGAACCTTAGAAGGTTGCACGAAGAGATCATGCATAGGACGGACTTGAAGGTCAAATTGTTTTTTGACTCCGTCAGGGGTTCTTCCTCTTTCCACAACATCTCTTTCGAGACGACGTTGGAAGCGAAGTTCTTCAGGAGTATCAAAAAAGACAGCTTCATCAAGTTCTGCGCGAACGACAGCTGAATCCAGAATGAGAATTCCATCTACGAGAATAATTTTTTTTGGTTCGCAGGTAATCGTTTTTTGAAGTCGTTTGTGAGTCGCAAATTCGTATATTGGAACCTCAATGCTCTTGCCTTGTTTTAAACGGGCAAGACCTTCGGCAAGAAGATCGAAATCGAGACTGCTTGGATGGTCGAAATTAACTGAACCACCATCACCGTCGAAGCGGTGGGATTGGTCGATGTAATAATTGTCCTGATAAAGAATAGTGCAATGTTTTTCACCGAGTATGCGATGAAGCTCACGGGCAAAATATGTTTTGCCCGATCCGCTCCCGCCTGCTACGCCTATGATATATGGTCTTTCCATTTTTATTTCGTCTGAAACAATCTGTCGCCCGCGTCTCCAAGACCCGGAACCAGATATCCTGATTCATTTGTTTCCTGCTCTACATTTACCGTAAAAATCTCAACATCGGGGTGAAAGTGTAAAACTTTCTCTAAACCAATTCGGCTTGCAAGAATGCTTAACACCTTGATCTTGCCTACGTCGTATTGTTTTAAACGGTCGATTGCCGCCACAATTGTGTCTGCCGTTGCAATCAGAGGGTCACAAAGAAGGATTTCTTTACCTTTAATGTTCTCAGGCATTTTGAAATAATACTCCACTGTGTTGTGGATGAATTTATCTCTGTAAATTCCAATGTAGCCCGCGCTTGAAATCGGAATCATGGAAAGTACAGCATCGAGCATGCCGTTTCCAGCTCTCATAATAGATACAACAACCGGTGGATTGATAATTCTGTCCGTTGTTGTTTTGGCAATCGGTGTTTCAATCGACACAGTTTCTGTCAGCTTCCAGTCTCTCATCGCTTCATAAGCAAGAATTCTGGAAATTTCTTTAACAAGTTCTCTGAACTCGCTTGAGTTTGTATTTTTATCGCGAAGGTAACCCAGTTTATGTTTTAAAAGCGGGTGTTCAATTACTGTTACGTTTTTCACAATCGTCTCCGTTTATCTTTCAATATTAAAAAACTGTTCCGTCACTATCAATTTTCAAAGGAGGAGAACTGTCAGCGCGAAGGGCCTTCGCAGCTTTTCTTCCTGCCCACCATGTACCGCCTTCAAGAACTTTTGCCAGGGGAAATTCTGTTGCCGATTTATTCAGCTTCTTCTGAACTTCGGCCCCAATTCTGTCGAGAAGAGCGATAGTAAGACCTCGCCATTCAATCAAAACTTCAGATTCCGGTCTATGAGCTACATCAAGGTCTTTTGAATCAGTCATTGTGATCAATCCAAGATCCAGCAATAAGCCGCCGTTTCTATATTCAGCAAGTCCGGTTAATTTATCGACGTCAGTAATGGTAAAGCCTGCTTCCATTAAAGGTTCGCACAGTGAATAGGTCATCCATTGCGAAAGTTTATGAAAAGCGGCCAGTCCTCCTGGAACTTTTTCGTACGGCCAGATATCGCCGAGATTAACTCCAGCAACTCTTACTCTTCCGGGCCAGATTTCGCCAAGTCCGTCGAGCACTGCTCTTAGAAGTTGAGGGCCAGTGAAAGTTTTTCCATAGCGATTGTTCAGATAATCAACCAGACTTCCTGGTCTTCCACCTGGAAATAAATCTTTTTTCTGCGCAACTGTGGCACCGAGATTTTTTAAAAGAGAAAGTCTTCCTTCAACACCAACCAGAGGATTGGCCGGACTCACTTGAAAAGCTTCACTTAGTTTTTCTTTTGACAAGTTTTGAAGTCCCTCTGCCGTCGCCTTTAAACTTCCATCGTGAGAAAGAGCGCCGCTCATGAACAGGTAGAAACTTGCCACTCCCAGACCTTCAGACCGGTTGAAACTTTTTCCAGAACTCTTTTCATTGAATTTCCACTCTGCTCCTGCACCAGCGTCGAGGAGAACGGAAGTGATGACGAGATCGAGTTTCGTTCTTGCCTTTTCCAGAGCGTCTACTGATTTTAATTTTTCATCGATGTCAGCAACGCGATTAATTCCTCCGACTCTGAAATGTCCCCAACGTGAGTGAAAAGGGATTTCAAGCGAAGGGTAATTTTCCTTAATCACATCTATCACGTATTCAACGACTGAATTGAATTTTTCAGGGTGATAAATGAAATGAGTTTTTCCATTTTTTGTCAGATCAAAAATCGCTTCTGCACTTTGTCTGATCGCCAGCGGCGACAAAAGGAAGTCGAGATCTTTTTCTGTGTAATTATTTTTATTCATCAATTGGTCTTCCTTTTACTTTTTCAAGAGCATCGCCTTTTTTCACTTCACCCGGAGTGAAGTAGCCCGCAGCTTTTTTCGCTTCGATCTCAACCTGAGCATCAGCTGGAATCAATCCTTCGGGAATCTCGATACGATTCACAACTTCAATGCCACTCTTTGTGATAGCGTTGTATTTCATGTTCGACATTGAGTGAAGGTTGTGAATTTTTTTGATGCCAAAGAATTGAAGAATATCTGGCATCAACTCCTGGAAGCGTGCATCCTCAACACCTGCGACACATTCAGTGCGCTTAAAGTATGTCGCTGCAGAGTCACCGCCTTGCTGGCGCTTTCTAGCGTTGTACACAAGAAATTTAGTCACTTCACCTAGAGCGCGTCCTTCTTTTCTGTAGTAAGCGATGATGCCTACACCGCCACGTTGAGCAGTTCTGGCAGCATCTTCAATTCCGTAAAGCAGATAAGGTCTGCAAGTACAGATGTCTGAGCCGAAAACGTCAGAACCGTTACATTCGTCGTGGACGCGGCAAGTGAGTTCAACGTCAGTGTTTGATAAATCTTTTGGATTACCAAAAATATAAACAGTCGTGCTTCCAATGGGTGGAAGCATTACTTTTAAATCAGGACGCGTTACCAGTTCAGGGAACATGCCTCCAGTTTCCTGGAAAAGAATTTTTCTAAGTTCGCCTTCGTCAACGCCCAGTCGTTTTGCAATTCCCGGTAAATACCAGACTGGTTCAAGAGCGACTTTTGTTACTCTCACATCCATATTTTCTTTGACGATAGTGCCATCAATCTTAAGACGTCCAGCTCTGATGGCCTCATGAAGTTCCGGAAGCTGCAGATGAGCTTGTGTGACAGAAATCGTGGGACGAATATCGTACCCTTTATCAAAATATTCTTTGAAATGTATTTGCGGATCGAGTCCCCATGGATCAATCGAAACCATTTTATCTGCATCATGCCACGACTCATACGGCCCGATTTTCACCGGTGATTCTGTGTTGTGAAGATCCGGCTTGTGATTCACATCGTATTTGCCCTGAGCAATTGAAAGCGCGCGGTAAACTGAATAAGAACCGCTGTGAGTTCCAATTGCATTTCTTTCCTTTACATCTGTAAGCGAAGCGATGACAGGTCCACGTTCCTTTGGATTCTTCGCTCCCCAATGAATAGGCAAGCTGTGTTTGTAAACTTGTTTCGAGTGCGACGTTAAAATGACGTGCGCTGATCTTTGAAATTCTGACATAGTCTTAACCTCTTATTTATTTTTGGGAATTACGACATCCAGTTGTTGTCGTTTTGTTTTTCCCATTTAACTGTAACTTTTTTAATGTTTGACCAAAAATCCAGTGAGTGAACTCCTGTGATATCGCCGTGACCGTATTTAGAAGCGTTGATTCCGCCGAATGAAAATGGCTCTCTCGGAACAGGCACACCTACGTTGACTCCAACCATTCCTGTACTAGCTGCTCTGATAACTTTTTCAGCAAGTGCACCATTTTGAGTAAACACTGAACAAGCATTTCCGTACTCAACACTGTTTTCAATTTCCATTGCAGTTGTGATGTCAGGGCATCTGACGATGCTGATGATTGGTCCAAAGAGCTCTACTGATGCTGCTTCAGAACCTGGCTTGATGTTGTCGAGAATTGTCGGGCCGATCCAGTTTCCTTCCTCGCAACCAGCAGGAGCTTTCGCTTTTCTACCATCAAGGAGTATTTTCGCTCCTGCTTTTTCTGCTTTCTCAATAGCCTCGTTCAGGAATTTTACCTGGGCCTTAGTGATAATAGCTCCCATCTCTTTTCCAAGTTGAAGCGAGCTTGCACGTGCAATAATTTTTTCGATGTGTTTGTCTACGTCACCAACTGCGAGAAGCACGGAAGCGGCCATACATCTCTGACCAGCACATCCGGTAAATGAATCGCTGATACCAATGCCGGCCAATTCCGGATTGGCATCCGGAAGAAGAACGATATGATTTTTTGCTCCACCAAGGGCAAGAACGCGTTTACCTAATTGAGTTCCGCGATCGTAAACCAT
>DAIQAU010000056.1:6200-14508 GCA_036781565.1 Bacteriovorax sp.
CTCCACCAAGGGCAAGAACGCGTTTACCTAATTGAGTTCCGCGATCGTAAACCATCTTGGCAATTTTTGTTGAACCAACAAATCCGATGGCCTTAACATGCTTATCATCAATGATCGCTTCAACTGTTTCTTTTGTTCCCTGAAGAACCTGGAACAATCCATTGGGTAGCCCAGCTTCTTTCAATGCCGCTGCAATTCTCAATGATGTAATCGGAGTTTTTTCAGAAGGTTTCCATAGGTAAGCATTTCCAAGTGTAAGTGCAATTGGAATAGTCCACATAGGAACCATTGCTGGAAAGTTAAATGGAGTAATGTTTGCAACGACACCAACTGGCTCGCGTCTGTATTCACAACTCACGCCGCGGGAAACTTCATTGCGCCCGCCGAGATCCATATTCTGGAGTGCAATCGCAAACTCGAGGACTTCAATCCCTTTCATCAACCCTGCACGTCCTTCATCCAGCGTCTTTCCGCTTTCGGATGCTTTGACATGGGAAATTTCTTCAAGATCTCTCAGCAATATGTTTCTGAAGTTGAACATGACCTTGGTTCTTTCTTTCATAGGAACTTCTGCCCAAATTTTTTGAGCTGCCGCTGCTTCCAGAGCTGCAGCTTCTACATCTTGTTTTGTAGAGACGAAAAATTCGCCAAGAAGTTTGCCGTTGTACGGACTATGAACTTGCATTTTTTCACCGCTGCCATTCTTGAATGTGCCACCGACGAAATTCTGCACATTAATCTGCGACGGAATTTTAATTGTGATTGAATTATTCATAAAAAGTCTTTCCTTGTGTAACTTTTAAAAAAGAAGAAATTTTAAAACGATTCGTTATGAGTTTACCAATGAAAAATGAACGATGACGCAGGTATTTCTGTAAGATTGACATTCCATTACATACTTGATGTGATTGAACAACATTCACAGGAGGAACGATGAAAGCACTATTACTTACTCTCTCACTCTTCACGTCATTGTCATTTGCTCACGCTGATGAAATTCAGTCCGCGCAAACTTGGATCGATACAAATACAGTGCTCATTTCCAATAGTCAAAGTCCTGACATCGCAAGACGCGACTGCGAAACAACAATGCGCATTCTTTCTATCATGAGCAACGACAAGATCGTTTTCAGATCGACTTGCTCAAGCAGTGTGAATCCGAAATGCACGTACTACTGGTGTTACGAATTGAATGCTAAAGTGCTGGTAGTTCCGGGCCAATCTCAAGAATAACTTTATTTTTTACAGTGGCGTTCGGCGGCATGATCGTTTAGACTGTTGCCGATGCCATTTCAATTAAAAGAACATCTCGATAACACTCTCAAACTAACACCTGTTCCAACGCCCATTCCTAGAATGGTTCTTTGTTCACTGTGCACAACGCTTCCGTTAATTCTCGGTTTTTTTCTTCACCAATTGCCACTGGCAATTTTTGGCGGCCTGTTTGGGTTTGTGCTTATTTTGAATGACCACTTCGGTCCTTATAAACATCGACTGCAACACTTGTGCGTTACTTTTGTTTTACTCTCACTGGCCTTTTATCTAGGGGCCATGGTTTCTCAAAATATTCTTTTGACTGCGATAGCGCTTTTTATCATGTCCTTTATGGTCGGCAAGTCTAAAGATTATGGTGTTGAACTTGAGCGCCTCCTTCTCTTTATGACTCTGCAGATTCTCACTGCATCCGGTTCTCCGGCCCTGGCCGAACATTTTGCAGGTATTCTACTCTATTGTCTTTTCTCTTTTATTAACTACATCATTTGTCTTTCGCTTGTGTACTTTTACTTCAAACCACCAGCTGAGTTTATAAAGAGTAAAAGGAAGACGTTTCAAAAGATTTTTTCACAATCTCATTCGACTAAATTTGCTCTGGTTTTTTCCGTGACTGCAACTCTTGGCTATTTACTTGCGAACTGGATGGAAATCAGTCGTGGTTATTGGGTCGTAGGAACAACATTGATCGTGATGCTGCCGGATACTTATAAGAGTTTTTATAAAAGCACTCAACGTTTGCTTGGAACTTTTTTGGGCGTGGTGATTGCTGCTTTTCTCGTCAATCTCGGCCACAACCCGCTTCTGCTGATTAGTTTCGTTTTAATCTCCGCCTATTTTGCTCCATTGGGTCTGATGCGGAATTACTGGCTAGGAAATATTTTTGTAGCGGCATTAATTCATTTTCTTCTGGAAATTTCTGCTCCAGATGTGACATCAAGTTTTGAACTGGCAAAGCTAAGAACGATCGACATTGCCTTGGGTTGTCTTCTTGGCGTGATCGGATCCTTGATCAATAACCCCACTGTCATTCTTCCCTCAAAACAAAAAGAATGAATTAGTCAGGCAATATTTGATTGCACTTTTTTAGGACCACATTAGTATGTCCTTTATATGGATATACGATTAATCACGGTCAAGGATGACTTTGAGAAGGCGTACAATATTCTCAATCAAAGAGAATATCCGCTTTCTTTTTATGAGTACTCACTCAAACACGAAACTCACAGCTATAGCGATGGATATAAACTGATTGGTGTTTTTGACAATGAAGATTGTCTCGGAACTATCAGCTACCTGGTCCGCCCTTGCCCTCATATGGGTAAAATTCTGGAAGTTAAGGAAATTTATCAGACGAGCATCAAAGGCTACAAAGCGCTGATGGATCACCTTGATAAACTTGCCAAGGAAGAAAATTGCAACGCTATCAAAATCTGTAAAAACTCAGCAGAGCGATTGAGCGCTAACTTCTTTGATAGAATCGAAACATTCCTGAAAAATTTAGTTCAATAGATTAATTAGTTTCTTCGAAATGCAGAGTCACGTTGAGATCAGATTGATCTTGAGGCTGACCATTTGTAGGAATCGCAAACTGAGCAGATTTGCTGTAAAAAGAAGTAATGGTTTGAGGTTTACCAATGATTTTTTTCATTTCGTCGACAATTTTCATGTCAATCTGAACAGGATTAATTCTTTTGCCATTCACCAATACATTTGAAAATTTTCTCAATGAAAAAACAATTTTATTTTTCAAACCTTCGGGAGCAATAACGATTTCTTTGTTGTAATCAGCTGAGATCGTTTTGTTGATTTCAACAATTTGTGAACCAACAATCTGACCAATTTTAACATTAAGATTTAACGAGGCTTTAGCAAACGGTGAAACAATCATGAAGAAAAGAGCCGCCATCAACATTCTAAAATTCTTCATTGTTCCTCCATAAACAAAAGTGATCTGTTAATGATAAGGGACAACCTGAAAAATGTAGATAGGGAACTTTATTCCTTCACTTTTTTCTGGGAAAAAATAGTGAGGCAACTACTGAAATTCCTAGTAACAAAATGATAACGGCGACAGATATTGAAGTAGGAATGTGAAAAAAAGGCCCGGCAATCATTTTAATTCCCACAAAAATCAAAATACCTGACAATGCGTAACTGATATACTCGAACATTTCCATCAGACCGTTGAGTGCAAAATAAAGCGATCTCAATCCGAGAATCGCAAAAACATTGGAAGTGAAAACGATAAACGGATCGGGAGTTACTGCCAGGATGGCCGGGATGGAATCTACTGCAAAAATAATGTCGGTACTTTCAATCATAATTAAAACGAGAAAGAGTGGCGTCAGGTATCGCTTTCCGTTGTGGATAGTTGTGAATTTCTCTTCTTCAAAATGATGTGTGAACCTGAAATGTTTCTTAGCAAACTTCACCAGTGGATTATTTTCAATATCAAGATGAGTCTCTTTTTCTCTCAGCATTTTTAATCCGGTGAATATTAAAAAGGCTCCAAAAACATAAATCATCCATTGGAATTTTTGTATCAAAGCGACTCCGGCAAAAATAAACAGGATTCTAAAGACGAGGGCGCCGAGCACTCCCCAGAATAAAACGCGATGTTGATTTTTACTGGCAACTTTGAAATAAGAAAAAATAAGAGAGATAACAAAAATATTATCGATGCTCAGGGATTTTTCGATGATGTACCCGGTGAGAAATTCTAATCCGGCCTGACTCCCCATTCGCTGATAAATATAAAAATTAAAAGCCAGTGCCAGCGCTATCCATACCCCAGTCCAGGTCAGTGATTCTTTGATCGAAACTTTGTGCACTTTCCGGTGAAAGACACCAAGATCGAGAAAAAGCATAAAGAAAATGATTCCAAGAAATGCAAGCCATTCCAAATATGTGTGGCCTGCGAGCATCCCTATAATCCTGGTGACTGATAATCTTGGTTGTAATCGTAGAGGTGCGACGTATCAGTGACGATCGCCGCCGCTATGTAGCCTTTTGCATTTGTTCCATCGCGGAGAACGACCACTTCACCTCCCTTGGAAAGAACAATCTGGCAAATATCATCTAAAATATCATCGTCATGAGAATCAATTTGTTTCGGTGAAATAAATATTTCGCCAGTCTGATGATTGATTCTCCCCCACAATTGCTTGTTCTCAATGACAAATAATTTTAAAATTTTCCCATACACTGCACTGACAGCAATATCTTCTATGTAAGTAATGGCCTGATTTTTTTTAACCGCGAAATTCAAATCATAAATCGCTTCCAGCTCGAGTCTTCGGTTATATGGTTCAAGAATTTCAAGACAACGCTCTCGGATTTCATCATTGCTCATGCTTTCGGCGTTTCCGATAATGACTTCATCCATAACCGATGAGCTCTGAAGGAATTTTTTCATCTGATCGATATTATCCTTCGTGCCGGCCAGGATGACCGGAAGTTTATATTCCGCCAGCGTTTTGTTAATTTGCAGAGCACTTCGACTGAAAAAATCTTTAGTAGAATTTTTGATCCTGTTTTCATCTGCATTATTGAGAAGTAAAGGATTTCGGAGCGCATCCAAGCGATATAAGTGAAGGTTCGTTTCTACCATCAGCGAAATCAGACGGGGACTGACTCCTAGAACAAAATAGCCTCGCTCTGTATTTTTAATTCGCAACAAAGGTTTTATATGAAAGCTGTCAGCAACCACCACCAGATCGTTCAAGTTTGTCTGTACGCGCATATAGCCTTGCTGTTCAGTGGAATGAAATACAATTAGCCCCTTATCAAGCGGTTCAAGAGACTCTATAAAGGTGGCGTGCCTAAGAGGCTCCATAAAAGTATGAACAAATGAGCGCGTATAATCTTTAAGCAGATAACCCTCGGCTTTAGTAAGCGAGAGTTTCCAACGTTCGGCCAGTGATTTAGTATCCAGAATAGGATCCCGCGAAAGATAGATCGAGATCATCGGCGCTGAGCTGGCCTCAGTTATGGCCTTCAGGTCTTGCAACATCATTTCTTTCATAAAAATCCTCCCTTGGATTTTTTTCACAGCCTAGCTTCATTCTGACGGAAAAAAATATTTTAATAAAATTGATAATAAGGTAAAAATAATTCGGTTTTTACGATGTATCCGCAACGTATAGGCCTGAGCTATACTTTCGCAGGGAGAAAGTTATGAAATGGCTGAACTATCATCATTTGATTTATTTCAAGGAAATTGCAACGACTGGAAGTATTTCCAAAGCGTCTGAGAAATTGCTTATCGGGCAGCCTGCGCTCAGTGCTCAACTCAAACAACTTGAAGACGAATTGCAGATTGAATTGTTTGAAAGAAAAAACCGCAAGCTGGTTTTAACCGATGCAGGCAAAGTAGTTTTAAAATATGCAGATGAAATTTCACGTCTTGGACAAGAATTGCTGACAGTAGTGGAAGAAAAATCTTATACTGCTAAAACTACGCTCCGCCTTGGGGCCCTCGACAGTGTACCCAAGCAAATAGTCTGGGAAATTGCTCAACGGGCGAAATCTTTCGGAGAATGTTTTGTGAGCATTATCGAAGGTTCGCAGGAAGAATTGACTAATCAGTTGCTTCAACGTGAAATTGATTGTTTTATTTCCAATTACACAGCGGATTTTTCACGTGATAAAAATATGACCAGCCGTTCGTTTGTCAAAGCTCCGGTTTCTATTTACGGTGCCAAAGACTTTGCTCAATTTAAAAAGAACTTTCCCAAATCACTTTCCGGTCAACCAATCATACTGCCGACTCATCATTCGAAATTAAGACACGATCTGGATGATTATTTTGATTCAAGAAAAATAAAAATTTCTTGCGAGCTTGAAACTCAGGATACGGCCCTGATGAAAATTTTTGCCACTCAAGGAGCAGGATTAGCAGCGTTGCCGGACATTGCAGCCTCTGAATTGATGGGTGAAAAGAAACTCTTCAAAATAGGCACGCTCCAAAATATCAGTGAAGAGTATTGGGTTATCAGTTCAAAAAGAACTATTGATAACCCGATTGCGACAAATCTTTTAAATTCTATCTAATCTTTTTTTTCTGGAACTAAGATTGAGACAAGGACCGAAACACCGATGGTCGTTAATACGATAAACAATGAAGTCGAAGTCGGAATAACGTACCAATGCTCAATCAGCATCTTGACGCCGATAAAAATGAGCACGGCCGACAAGGCATAAGTCAGGTATCTGAAGAGATTTACTACACCTGCAAAAGCAAAATACAAAGAGCGCAATCCCAAAATAGCAAAGATGTTAGATGTGTACGCAACGAAAGAATTTTTCGTCACCGAAAGTGTGGCCGGAATCGAATCGAGAGCAAAGATTACGTCAGTTGATTCAATGATGAGTAAAACAAGAAACAGCGGAGTCATGTGTCGAACGCCATTAATCATGACGAAAAAATGATGTCCGTGAAATTCTGGTGTCATCTTAAAAAATTTCTTTGAGTACTTATAAACAATATCCTTTTCCGGATCGACTTCTGCTTCTCCGCTGAAAAGCATTTTGATACCAGTGTAAATAAGAAACGCGCCAAAGAAATAAAGAATGAAATGAAATTTCTGGATGAGGGAAACACCACCGACAATAAAAAGAATTCTCATGACAAGGGCCCCGAGAATCCCCCAGAAAAGAACGCGGTGTTGGTATTTCGGAAGTACTTTGAAATATCCAAAGATGATCGTCATGACAAAAATATTATCAACGCTCAAACTCTTTTCAAGAATATAACAAGTCAGGAACTCATAGGCTTCGGTGTGGCCCATGAATTTATAGACTCCCAAGTTGAAAATCATCGCCATCGCGATCCATGCAAGGGTCCAGTAGAGTGATTCTTTTACGCTGATAGCTTTATCTTTTTTATGAAAAACGCCCAGGTCCAGGGCCAGCATAATAAAAACAAAAACGTGAAAGCCAATCCAGGCCGAGAGATTTACAGTCAAACAAAGTCTCCTTAGATATTTTGTGATAAGTGTATCATTGATAATGGCAAAATTCTAAGATAGCTTTACAAAATGGACAAAGAATCAATGATTACTTCGCTGATCGAGCGCGGCTGGTTCATGGCAGACGGATTTCTGGATGCCGGGCTCTGTCAACGCCTCGTCGAAGATCTTCAAAAGCTCCCTCTGCGCGAAGCTAAAATCGGGCGCGGAAACAGTGAGCACCGCCACGACCTTATTCGCAGTGATTCAATTTACTGGCTGACTGAAAATGGCAGCGAGGCCCAGAATGAATTTCTGGCAAAAATGAATGACCTCATGGCCATGCTGAACAGGGAACTTTATTTCGGACTCAAACAATTTGAAGGCCATTTCGCCCGCTATGAGCAGGGACAATTTTACAAAAAACATTCCGACCAGTTTATTGGAACAAAAGAACGACTTGTCACAACTGTCACCTATTTAAACTCTCCCGCTTTCGGTGGAGAACTTCGGGTGTATAATAAACAGGACAATAATTTGATTGATGCTGATGTGAAGCCAGTAGCTGGACGCCTGATCTGCTTTTTAACGTCGGACATTTATCACGAAGTTCTTCCGGCGGTAGAAACTCGTTATTCTATTGCGGGCTGGTTCAGGACAAATATTACATAAAATGAAAATTAAAATAATTGCCCAGCTTATTTATTACATCATCCGGTTGCTCAATCTCACCTATCGATATGAGTTCATCGGAAATGCAAATAAAGAAAAGGCCAAGGCCATGAATGCCAACAGCACTTTTGCTTATGCTCTCTGGCATCAAAATTTAATAGGCGCTATTTTTTCTCATATAGGTCTTGAGAAATTTACCATGGTTATTTCGGAATCCAAGGACGGTGAGCTGGTCGCTGTGACTTGTGAAAAATTCGGTCATCTTCCGGCCAGAGGCAGTTCCACCCGCGGTGGAAAAAAAGCCCTTGTTGAAATTGTCCGCAATATGAAATCGGGTTATCCGGGGGCATTGACAGTGGATGGTCCCAAAGGCCCCGCTCACGTAGTGAAGCCAGGAATCATTGAGATTGCGA
>DAIQAU010000057.1:0-8120 GCA_036781565.1 Bacteriovorax sp.
CGTTTAAATTCAACCGTCATTCAATTTTTAAAAAACCCTGCCATCTCCTTTGAAATGGTCCGGGAAACTTATCCGTGGCCACTTTTTATTCTTCTGATTGCGGCCTTTACAGTCGCGGCCTACTATGCTTTATCGCGCCTAGTAACCCCTATGCTGGAAACATGGCACTCGGGTACAAAAAAAGATAAAGCGATCAGTATCACAACTTTTATTCTCGTCTTTGCTTTAGGGATTTATGGATCGACGAAATGGTATCCGCTTCGCTGGTCTGAAGCGTTTATCTCGCCTGACCCTTTCACTTCCAATCTTTCTTTAAACCCCATTCTCTATGTGGCCGATACCTATAGCTTTAAAACTGATGATTATGATGAGAAACAGGTTCGCGCCGTTTATCCAATGGTCGCAGAATTTTTAGGTATTGATAAAAATAGTCCTGAATACGATCCGACTCATTTGAATTTTACCCGTTCATTTCCCGCTAATCCTGAAAGAATGAAGCAGCATCCGAATGTTGTTGTGATCATCATGGAATCGATGGGTTTTTATAAAACCGGAGTTGGCGGCTCTAAAGTTAATCCAACACCGAACCTGGATAAATTTGCAGGTGAATCACTTCTTTTTACCAAATTTTATACACCAACAGTTGCTACGGCAAGGTCAGTCTTCGCGGCAATCACATCTCTTCCAGATATCTCACGCGTAAAAACGGGATCAAGAAATCCGTTTATTGTGAATCAACACACAAATATTGGAGAGCTGAACGGATATGAAAAATATTATTTTCTCGGCGGCAGCGCGAACTGGGGAAATATTCGTGGCGTTCTCACTTATAACATTCCACAACTGAATGTGTACGAAGAAGGTTCTTATAAAAGCCCCCGCGTCGATGTCTGGGGAATTTCTGACCTGAACCTGATGAAAGAATCTTTTGGAGTCATTGATAACGGACGCACGGTTGAAAAACCATTTTTCGCCCTCATTCAAACGTCAGGCTTTCACCGTCCATACACCATCCCTGAAGACAACGATGATTTTATCACTTTAACGGAAAAAGATATTTCGACGAAAGCGGTTCAGGACTACGGATTTGACTCTCTCGCTGATTACAATGCCATGAGGCTGCAGGACTATGCCCTGGGAAAATTCATGCAGATGGCGAAGAAAACAAAGTGGTACGATAACACAATCTTTCTGGTCTTCGGTGATCACAGTCTTCCGGCCAGCAACGCTCTCAACACGCAGGAATGGGAAAGACAACTTTCAAATGGCTTTCACGTTCCACTTATTATCCACTCGCCTAAATATGTTAAGCCTGGCATTGAAACAAAAATTGCCAGTGAAATGGATGTAATGCCAACAGTAGCAGGTCTCACAGGGATTCCTTATCGCACACGAAGTTTCGGCCGCGATTTATTCAATCCCAAATTTGATTCTTACCGAGCAGCCTTCTCTTACAACTGGACAGCACCTTTCAATCTGGCCTTGATTGATAAGGACTTTTACTTTGAATACATTCCGTACAATGGTCAGGGGAAAATCAACAATCATACGAGTGCCAACCCGAATGAAAATGTAAAAGAAAAATACCCTGAGAAATATAAACAGATGGAAGATCTCGCGAAAGGCCTTTATGAAACGGCCAAGTACCTGCTTCATCATAATGCCCATATGTATTAATTCCCTCGGGATTAAAACGGAATTAAAACCAAATTAAATTTTCATTACAGGCCTGAAAGCCTGAATGACTGCAGTTATCATGAGCGCATCTCCTAAACTGAAGACAAAAGGTGCGCTATGAAAACTCTTATCATCGAAGACGATTCAAAAATTCTTGAATTCCTGGATCTTGGTTTGCGCGAGGCCGGCTATCAGGTCGAGTCTGCTACTGATGGATTAATTGCTTTAGAAAAAATAAAAAAAGCGGCTTATGACATTATCATTCTCGATGTTATGTTGCCAGTTATGGACGGATTCACTCTTCTGAAAAAAATTCGTGAAGAAAAAATCCGCACACCCGTTCTTATTTTAAGTGCCAAGAAATCTCTTGAAGAAAGAGTTGAAGGACTTCAAATGGGCGGTGATGATTATCTCGTTAAACCTTTTGCATTCTCTGAGTTGCTTGCAAGAGTCCAGGCCTTGCTCAGAAGATCAGCACCTGTTGAGCCAACTGAAGAATCAAAATTATCTTATGGTGATCTCGTCATGGATCTGGAAAAGCGCGAAGTTTATCGCCAGGGCAAAAAGATTTCTCTCCAGGTAAAAGAATTTGCTCTTCTAGATTACTTTATGAGAAATCCGGAAAAAGTCATTACCAAGTCACTCATCCTGGAAAAAGTCTGGGGTTATGATTTTGATCCGCAGACAAATGTTGTCGACGTTCTCGTCTGTCGCCTGCGCAATAAAGTGGATAAGGATTTCAATGAAAAAGTTATCCAGACTCACAGAGGCGTAGGATATGTTCTTAAGCAAGCTTAAATCTTTTTTCCGTCAGGTCGGGGTCAAGATGACCCTCGGCCACTTGTTCTTACTGATCGTCAGCTCAAGCGTTCTCTTCTTCATGTTTTATTATCTTTTTTCACAGTCGATGGAAAAAAAAGATCATGAAATTCTTGAGGCCCGTTTTAAAGAGTACAAGGCCATCTATTCTCTGGGAGGAATAAAAGCTCTCGAGAAATATATGCTCTCACCGGATCTTTCTATTAAAGAATCCTCTGCGTTTTTTGTCCGCATTGAAAATCAGGATTACTCGACCTCATTTTTCCAGTCGGAAGGCAAAAACAATATTTTCAATGTCAGGGAAATTGAACATGGTCTTTACGATCATAACGATAAGAAAAAGTGGTTTTACATTAAGACAAAAAGGGCCGATGACGACCTTGAGATTTTGTCATTGAGAATGAACAGCGGTGAATATCTCCAGGTTGGAAAAACTGTTTCGGACCGCGACGAATTGCTTGAACATTTCGAAAAATCTTTCGCTGAAGTTCTTTTAATCGCCCTCGCTCTCGGTGGAGTCGGTGGCGTTTTTCTGACAAACCGGGCCCTACGTCCGATTCGTGAATTGATCACCACTCTCCAGAGTATCAACAAAGGAGACGAAGAAGCACGTGTGCCTGTGCGCGGAACTGATGACGAGCTTGAAGAACTGACTCAATTATTCAATGAAATGCTTGATCACATTAAAACCTCCAATCAAAGCATGCGACAGACACTTGATACGATAGCGCATGAATTGCGAACTCCGTTAACAAGCATCAGAGGAATTGCTGAAGTTCATCTTCGCAAGCCAAGCATTTCCGATAATGAAGCAAGGATTGCTTTTGAAAACTGCATTGAAGGAATTGATGAAATACTGTCCGAATTCAAAATGATGACAGACATAACCGAAGTTGAATCAGGACTGCAGAACCTTCGCAAAGAAGAAGTCGATCTCTTATCTGTCTGTGAAGATATAATTGATTTATACGAAATCGTTGCAGATCAAAAAGAAATTACAATCAAACTTTCTGATGAATCAAAAAATCTTCATCTCATGGCCGACAGAAAAAAACTTCGCCAGGCCCTCGCGAATCTCATCGACAACGCCATTAAATACTCGGCCGAAGGAAGCGAAATTAATGTCAGTTTTTATCGTCACAATCAACACGCCGTTATTCGCATAACGGATCAGGGGATTGGAATTGACGATCAAGATCTGCCGCATATCTGGAAGCGACTTTACAGAGGAGAAAATGGTCGCAATGAAAAAGGAATCGGACTTGGCTTATCGTTGGTAAAGTCCATTATTGAGGCCCACAATGGAAGCATTTCTGTCGAAACCAAAAAAAATGAGGGAAGCACCTTTATTATCCGCCTCCCTCTTTAATCTTATTCTATTTCAAAATCAGCTGTTACCTGGGCACGCACTTTAATTTCACCGGCGAAGACAGTCGTTTCTCTGGCGCCGCCATCCATAGATTTCATCATCGGTGCCGCTGCAAACATCGGAATGGGTGTATTGAAAGATTGTGGAGTCAGACGATAGACATTCTTAATTTTCACCCGCGCTGCTTTTGCAAGAATTTGAGCAGTCTCTTCCGCATTCTTTACTGCGGCCGTAAGAAGATTTCTCTCCATTTCTTCTCGCTTTTCCAGATCCCAAGCCACTCCCTGAACCATGATGCCCGACTTGTTGGTCTTTTCTTCTTTGATGAGTGCATCCAGAAATTTGCCTACTTGTTCAGCTTTTTTCAATGTCACTCTTATTGATTGATTGGCCGTGTATCCGATAATTTTATTTGAATTGGTTTTTTCTTCCCACTTATATTCCGGTGTCAGGTCGTACCCCGTTGTCGAAATATCCTGCTTCTGGAGATTGAACGAACTAATAACTTTTTTAAAATGTTCATTTTCCTGATTAGCAAGTCCCTGCGCCGTTTTAGCACTGTCCGCTTTTCCCCAGACATTGACCTGTACGCGGGCCATGTCAGGTTCCTGCGAGGCTTCAGCAGAGCCTGAGACGCTGATTAATCGCGGATCCTGGGCCGTTGCAACAGCTAACGCACTTAAAGCGAAAAATGACGCTAAAATAATCTTTTTCATGGCCGTGACCTGCTCCTTTTTTTGTGATATGTTCTGCTCTCAATTTTACAATGAGAGATGTTTATGGCCACTAAAAAAACAACCCCAAAAAAACCAGAAATGGGCAAACCACAAATTGACGTTAACGGAAAAGCTTCTTCAAAGGACGGCATTTACGGTCTTCCCTTTAAAGAAGAACATGCAACGGTCGTTTATCTGCCAATTCCATGGGATGTGACGACATCATATCAGGCGGGCACAGCAAAAGGTCCGGGAGCGATCCTTGCGGCCAGCGAGCAGATTGATTTTTTTGATCTGGACTATATCGACGCTTACCAGGCCGGTCTTTTCATGAAAAAAGAATCGTCGAGACTAAAAAAACTCAATACTGAAGGCCGCGTCCTTGCCAAGAAAATTATCGACGCTGACGATGATCAGATGGCCAAAAATAAAAACCTTCAGAAGTCGCTTCAAAAAGTGAATCAACTTTGTGAAGAGATGAATCAGGAAGTTTACAAAGAAACAAAAGCGCAGCTTGATAAAAATAAAATCGCGGTTGTTGTTGGCGGCGATCACTCTACACCATTCGGGGCCATTAAAGCTTACGCCGAAAAATATCCCAAGCTAGGCGTTCTTCATTTTGACGCTCACTCAGATACCCGCATTGCTTATATGGGTTTTCAGAATTCTCACGCTTCGATTATGCACAATGTGATGGAAAAAATTTCCGGCGTCTCCAAGTTGGTTCAGGTAGGAATCAGAGATTTTTGTGAACAGGAATTTAATTACACTCGCGATAACAAAAAAGTTGAAGTGTATTTTGATCAGACTCTTGCCAGAAGAAAAATGAGCGGTGAATCGTTCCAGAAAATTGCAAAAGAAATTGTTTCTCATCTCCCTGAGCATGTTTATATTTCATTTGATATCGACGGACTTGACCCGCGTTTTTGCCCGAATACAGGAACACCTGTTCCAGGCGGACTCGATTACCAGGAAGTCGTTTTAATCATCAATGAATTGATTGCGAGTGGAAAGAAACTGGTCGGATTTGACCTTGTTGAAGTTGCACCGAATCCAAAAGATAAAACAAATGAGTGGGATGCGAACGTAGGAATGAGACTTCTCTACAAAATGACTTCTGCTTCTCTGGCAAGTCTTGGCCACATAAAAAAACGCTAATAAAAAAATCTGCAATAACCGAGCATGGGCCCAGTAGTTTGCACGCAAGTTTCTGGTCTGTGCTTGGTTTATGAAAAAAATCCTGCCTGTCTGTTCTCTCCTTTTCTTATCATCTTGTCTGCCTGGACCTGAGAAACTGATTCCGAAAGAGTTAGTCCAATCAGATGAACCTGTCTCTACTACGGTGACGACCACCACTCCAGCACTCTCCAAAGACACTCTTTCATGTGAAGAAGCAAAGTTTGTTGTCTTGCTGAATCTTTACCGGAAAAAAAATAATCTGGGCATGGTTGAAGTTTCTGAAGCCGGCGTGGAAGGTGCGCGATGGCATGCGCAGGATATGAATGACAAAAATTATTTTTCGCATATTGAGCCTGATGGAAGAACTTTTTCCGAGCGAGCACTCGCTTTTGGCTATTCTGCCTGGTCTGAAAACATAGCCGCGGGAAATACAACGGCGCAAATGACTTTTTGCCAGTGGAAAAACTCATCCGGCCACAACAGCAATATGCTGAGGGCAGATCACAAAACAATTGGCATTGGCGAATATTCCGGCAACGGAACCTATAAGGCTTATTGGGTTAATACATTTGGACCGGACACAAATGACAAGATTCAAGCGCCACTGACAAATGCAAGCAATTGCACAATGCCACTTTCACTTCCCTCTTGTTAGTCCATTTTAAAGTAATAGGAAGGCTTGCTTGTCTTCCACAAACCCTTTTTCCCTTGCAAACTCTCAGAGTGGCCGATTAAAAGAACACCTTTTTCCGTAGTCGACTGATATATCTTTTTTGCAGTTTTTTCTATTCCTTCGGTATCGAAGTAGATCAAAACATTCCGGCATAGGACTAAATCGTATTTACTCTCATTTGAAAGAGGTGGCATTTCTGCGCTGATGAGATTGTGTTGAACGAATTGAACTTTTTCACGAATTCTTTTTTTTAGTGTGAACCACTCCGCCACTTCACCAGTGCCGAATGCGAGCTGTGAAAAATATTCTTCCGGAATTTCCCACAATCTATTCTTACTGTAGACTCCATTTTTTGCCGTAGAAAGGACATTGGTATCAATATCTGTCGCTAAAACGGAGAACGTAATTCCATCGGGCAGATGCTTATCAAAAATCATCGCGAGCGTATATGGTTCTTCTCCTGTAGAAGAAGCACACGACCAGATGTTGAGATGTTTTTTTCCAAGCTTTAACCATTCTGGAATAAATTGATGAATCAAATATTCATAATGATCGGGTTCGCGAAAGAAATCCGTCTTATTGGTCGTTAGGAGATTGATAAAAATCTGCCATTCATTTGAAGCGACAGCTTCTTTTTCAAGATGCTGTCGATATTCATGAAGGGATTTCATTCCCAATTGTGTGACTCGCCTTCTCAAACGCGAACTCATCAGGTCGCTTTTCACTTCCTTCATCCAAATGCCGCTTTTTTGATAAAGCATTTCTTTGAAGTATGAAAAGTCATCCTTCTCAATAGACCATTTGAGTCCGTGCGTTTCCGTAAACATTAAACGTCCTGAAATCCACTATGATCGCAACTAGGAACAACATCGTGTCCCGCTGCTTTCTTCATCGAGGTTTGTGCTGGTGCAGTTTTTTTAGACTTCACGGGAAGCGTTTTCACCTCGGCCATTTTAGTATGAGTTTGTACGGGTGCTTTTCGAGAGCCTTCAATCGCCGCCACTAAATCAAGAACAGCTGTATTGAGAGATTCTGCCTGAGCTGAAAGTTCTTCAGCGGCGCTTGCTGTTTCTTCACTTGAAGAAGAGTTTTGCTGAGTGACCGTATCAAGCTGAGTAATCGCTTTAGTAATTTCACCTACGCCTTGCGCTTGCTCGTTACTTGCAACTGAAATTTCTTCTGCCATTTTTGAAATACTGCTGACTTCGCTTACAATTGTTTCAAGTAAAGTACCACACTGATTGGCAATCTCAGTTCCGACTTTCACTTTTTCCTTCCCGGAAATAACCTGAGTTCCAACTTTCTCTTTGGTTTCATGGACAATCGTTTCAACCTTGCTGATCGAGCTGTCCAGAAGTTCACTGATTTCTCGGGCCGCATTTCCACTCATTGCTGCAAGGTTACCGACTTCTTCAGCAACAACCGCAAATCCTTTCCCCATTTCACCGGCGCGAGCCGCTTCAACAGAAGCATTGAATGACAATAGCTTTGTCTGGAAAACGATATCGTTGATAACTTTTGTTTTTGCGCCGATTTCTTTGATTACGTCGACAATTTCCGTGATTTGTTTGTTACTGCTCTCAACCTGCTCCATAATAGAGTTATTGCTTTGATTGATTTCTCCCATAGCTGAAATCATGCGTTCAACAGCCACTTTTCCTTCGCGAGCATGCTCTTGCGATTCATG
>DAIQAU010000057.1:8220-10634 GCA_036781565.1 Bacteriovorax sp.
GTCTCTCCGGTCATTGTTCTGATTGTATCGAGCGTTTTCAACATACCGTTAAGAATTTCTGTCTGGGCCGTGAAAATCAAATTCTTTGTTTCTTCATTGTTATTTTGATTTTTAGCAGCTTCAGCTTTATCAATAACTGCAAACCACTTCGCTCTGTTGTCTTTATAGCTTTTTAACTCAAGAAGAGCAGCGCTATCAAGAAGAGGCTCTATTTTAGTAAATAGTTCATCTTGCTTTTTTCCGGCCTTATCAAAGGCCAGAGAAATATCTTTTATTTTTGCAGGATCACTTTCAATGATGAGGTTTCTGGTCTGGATGACCATGAATCTTTGTTCATCTGTAATTTTGAAAGCAAGGCCTCGGGCTTCATAATGAACCTGAGACAGTTCTTCAATTGTAGAATTAATTTTTTTCAGACTGTAGATAGAATACACACTGGAAAAAACTCCGAAGAAAATTAGTATTCCTACTAACGTCCAGATTTTTTGATACAAGCTCCAGTTCTTAAAGTTCATTGCGGCTCCCTATTTTTATTGTTGCGTATTGTTCGGAGCCGGAGCAAAACAATGTTATTTAAGAAATCCTTAAAAATGCGACATCCATCATATATTTTAACAACTTTTCTCAGAATAGCGTGACAAACATCATTTGTTTTTAAACAAAAAAAAAGGGACCCTCCACAAGGTCCCTTTTTTTATCTTCTATGACATTTTAGACGTCTTCATAATTTGTGACGGGAGCAGGCGCGAACGAACTTAAGCCCGGGTGGGCCATCTTTGACGGCAACTCCAGTTACCGCAATCATAGCTGCCAATGCTACCCCATATTCAACTGCGTGTGACGTGATCGACTGTCTGACGATACCTCCAGTCAGTACATCCGCAAACACAACGGTTGTGAGGATTGCGAGACAATAACTCCAAAACGAATAGCCGTTTGGTGTCTCGTTGTTAGCATTGTTCGAATTAGTCATATGCATAGACTTCTCTCCTATCGCAGACACTCAGGATGGTTGAGTAGAGTGAAGGCGATGACTAATTATACGAGGGAGTTGAGAATTTCAGAAATGAGTCTTTTGCTGAATAGAGATTCAAGGGATTAGAGAGCTTGATAGTCCTAGTTTCGGTCTGATAAGCGCCAATTATTTGGGGAAAAGCCTTCTCACGGTCATGATACAATCCTCCTATGTGGAAAAAAATTAAATCATTCTTTTCATATCCGCCAACATTGAATGAACTCATTAAAGAAGAGCGCAAGTGGATGCTCATTTCTTCCCTGGTCTATTTTGCGACATCTGCCTTTATTGCCATAGTCCTCGCTAAAGTCGGTTTAAAAAAGAAGCCGGACTTATATTTCATCTTAGCAATAAATGCTTTGGCGTATTTATCCTCCGGTCTGTGGATACTCTTTGTGAGAAGAGACATTCAATTTGCGACGATGGAAACAATTAAGAACTTAAAAATGCGTTTCTATAAAATATCTGCCTTAATTCCCTTCAGCACATTCTCCATCCTCACAGTCTGGATTGCCCTGGCTGGAGATATTAAATCTTCCCTTCACATGATACTGTGGTTTGGACTTCCGGTTGTTGTCCTTTTTTATTTCGATTGGAAAAATTTGAATCAATTTATTGCAGAAAGATCTAAGGAAGAAATTTAAGACGCTTTAAATTGAGACCTGTGGGAAGAGTTGATTCACACTTCACTTCACAAACCTGCGCAAGATACACATGAAACTTACGTGAGTTATCCACTTCCATAATGCGAATTTTTTCTCCGTGGGCCAGCAAAACTTCGTCTTCACCTTGATCAATAAGAATTCCCTTCAGGTTTTTCTTTTCCGAATAGAGCACCAGAATTCCTTTAAGACTAGAAGTCGTTTCATTGTCATTGATGTGATTAGCGAAGTAGTCGGCAATTTTATAGCTTGTCGAAGTTGAGGCATAGCCTTTCTCAACAAACTCCTCCCCTATATCAAAACTTTTATTCTTTCTGTATTTGAGATCGATACCGCGAAAGAGAATGATATCTGCCGGAATTGGACTCAGCTGGGAATAGATGCTGTCGATGTTTTTCACCATCGGGCCTGCCTGCTCAGGCGAAATGCTGTCCCAATCATAACCAGTCTTTGGAAAATTTCGAAGATAGGAATTGATGTCGCGATACCAGGTGTCTTCTTTGCTGGTGTAGGTCTCCAGATCGGACATGGCGTCTTCTGAAGCCGCTTTTTCCAGGGCCATGGGATAGTTCATTTGCTTCCATAGATCCTGGAATTTGTAAGGGTGAAAATCGAGGGCATACGCCTCTGCTGTAATTATTAGCAAAATGACGAAAATGAATTTCATGACGGGATTATAGCCCTTTCAATTGAGGCATGGGTGAATTGGCTAAAATTTACAGCATCTCATTAATGAA
>DAIQAU010000057.1:10734-14252 GCA_036781565.1 Bacteriovorax sp.
CCAACCAAGCAACAAGCCCAAAATCATATTTTTATCAGTCGTAACTGTTTTAATTTTTTCTTATCTGCTATTGGAGCTGGTTTCATATCTCTCCCTAAGCTCAGAGGAGAAACGTTTACCACCTTCAAAATTACTTACAGTAAATCAAAATAAATATATCGAAGATTTCTCACTTAAGACTGGATGTCTTTTTTCTGAAACAATTATTGGCCACCCTGTTCTTGGTTATGTTCATCGACAGCCGAAATTCATGTCAGAGCGTTGCCAGAAAACAACGACCGTTAACAACATTGGAATGAGATCAGCGAGGGATTTGCCTCTGACAAAAAATCCTGATGAATTTGCCGTGATGATAGTCGGTGGATCCGTAGCGGAACAATTTGCTAATTATCAGGTGAACGGCTCATACTATTTTGAAGATCAGTTAAATAAGCAGATTAGACTTCCGGGAAAAAAAAGATTTAAAATCTACAATGGAGCTCTGGGTGGCTGGGCCATGCCTAATCAATTGCATATGATTGAACTGTATGGCGACAGACTTGATGCCATTGTCGCCCTGGATGGGTACAACGAAGCTTATCCAGTGAGCAAGGGACTCCGGCCGGAACAAATCTTTCCGGATTTATACCTTCTCGCCAATTCACGCCACAATGGATTCAATCAAATCTATCTTCGGACTCTTTGGGCGCTTCAGTACGGTCTTGCCCATAAGTTCATTAAGCATTCTTATTTCTTTAACGTCTCTTACCAGATCATGGTCGCACTTTTTCGCGATCTGATCATGTCACCGCAGGTGCTTGATGAATTTACCAAAGGAAATATTGAACAGATCCGACTGACTAAAGACGAAGCCGTTCAGTGGAGTCTGAATAATTTAAAAAGATATAATGTTCAGTTTCATCATCTGGCCCGAATCAATGGAATTAAATCTGCCCAGTTCCTGCAGCCCAGCCGTCTTTACGGCAAAGTCCTCACTGAAAAAGAAAAGAAACCTGACGAATTTATCAGTAAAGAAATGTATGAACGTCTGGAGTCTATGTATAAAAGTTTAGCTAAGGACAAATATCCTGTTTATTCACTGACAAATGTTTTTGCTGGTGATCGACAAGATATTTATTCTGATCACATCCATTACATAAAAGATCAAAACAATGTTTCCTATGGTAATGAAAAAATTGCTGCGGCCATTGCTGTTCAGTTAAAATCGACCTGGAAATTTTAACTTAATTCTGAGTTCCAACCTGCTCCATGAAAATCTTTCTCGTAGGAAAAGCGAATCGCACTCCCACTTCATTGGCCACTTCAAGAATGCGTTTGATGAATTTATGTTTTTCGTCCATCTCAATTTTATAATCACTGGTTGTAATAAAAGTAGTCACAGAGATATTGATCGATGTTTGAGTCAGTTCGTTAATAGTGACTAATGGTTCGTCTTTCAACAACATTGGATTAATTTGAATTTCATAACGAAGACGATCACAAAACTCCTGCAGCTTTTCTACTGGAGTATTAAACTCCATCTGCAAAGTCGTGTTGAATCGTCTCATGGAACGCAGGCCATAGTTATCAATCGCCATATTCGCAAGAACGCTGTTGGGAATTGTGACAACGGATTTAACTGGTGTTCTGAGCCTTGTACTTCTAAACCCCACTTCTTCCACCGAGCCCTCAATTCCTTTATCCAGAATGACATAATCGCCGATCTGAAAAGGACGATCGATAATGACGGTGACTGAGCCGAAAAAATTGGAAATAGTATCTTTGGCAGCAAGAGCGACCGCCACCCCCCCGATCCCCAGACCGGCCACGATGCTGGCGATATCAAATGTGAGTGAATGGGCGATAAGAAGAATACCAAAAGCAACGACGATGACTTTCGATGTCTTCTTCAACATTGGAATCAGAACATCATCAAACTTATTATGAGTAGCTTCAGCACGCTTTTCAAAATGCAAACTAATATAATCGACAATTCTGAGTGCAGACCACACAAAGAAAAAAGCAGTCAAAATATAAGAAGCACGGACAAAGCTCTCAAGCATGTCCACATCAAATTCGAGGAAACGTACTCCGAAAAGCCAGGTCAAAGAGAAGGCCAGATAACCGAATGCCTGTGTTGATCTGTATTGATCGTCCGAATTCATTTCCATTGAACGATTGCGAACTTTGAATCTGATCACTGCAGTAATAATTGAACGAACCAGACCGAACATAGTCACTGAGACTATTAAAATAGCGATAAGTCCCAGCCACTGCCCTTTTTTAAACATTAAGAATTCGTCCGCTGTCCACGCAGGCATTTTTTCTTTAAAGCTAGTCTTCCAGTTTCTGTATTCAGAAACACCGTGTACAACTTTCTGCCCGGCCACAGCAGTGTAGAAATTCTCAATCGACTCTATTGTCTCCGGAGAAAATTTCCAGTTTCCATCCGCTGCTTTTCCAATGGCAATTTCAACATCGTGAACATCGTTGCCCACTGAAACCGTTTGTTTCCTAAAAAACCATTTCGGTCCATTGTCATAAGTCGGGATATGTGAAAAATTTATTTTAGCAATGCGATCGATAGTGTTGATCAATCTTTCTGCCGTAATTTTTCCCGTCAAAGTTCTGAGTGGAGGATCAATCTGCGAAAGATCGAGTGTTTCAATGGCCGCAGAAAACGCGCCACCGTCGCCATTTTTAACTTTATCCATGGCCTGAATAAAAGACTTCATCGTCTCCTGGGGATTTTTCAGACGCTCGTGAAGATCGAGTTCTTCGCGCGATAATTCTTTTGGTTCTTTTTTGACTTCGACTTTAGTTGATTCTATGGCAAAACCGGCCGGACCGATCTGGGCCGATACGTCAGTCGTCTTAAGAAAAAATGTCAGGAAACAAACAGAAAGGAATAAGCGAATAAACATGAGTGACCCCAAAGAAATGTACCTTTAAAAAGTACACTCTTTGGGTGTCAGGGTCAATAATCTACTTCTTCTGAACGTAACGTAGCCCCATTTCAAGCGGGCAAAATTTTGTGAACGATGACTGCAGCAAATTCGCTCCTACAAAAACTGTGAACCAGATCCAGTTTGGATTGTGAACTCTCGCCAGCACCAGGCTTCCTAAGATAAATGTTCCAGCGAATGCTCTGATTTGATTTTCAATAGTCATACTTCCTCCTCTTCACGATGTCTTATTTGTTTTACACGCGATTTACCAACCATCCAGTAATAAAGAACCGGTACAGCAAATCTTGACAGAACTGTTGCAGCGACTTCGCCGAAAATTAAACTCACGGCCAGTCCTTGAAAAATGGGATCGAATAACATAACCGAACTACCAACAACAACCGCGGCCGCTGTCAAAAGCATTGGTCTGAAACGCGTGATCCCGGCATTAATAACCGCTTCTTTTAAATCCATTCCTTCACCAAGAAGGTGTTCGATAAAATCCACGAGAATAATTGAGTTACGGACAATAATTCCTGCTCCGGCAATAAATCCGATCATAGACGTCGCAGTAAAATAACTTCCGACGAT
>DAIQAU010000058.1:0-1352 GCA_036781565.1 Bacteriovorax sp.
CCGCCGGTTAAATCCAGTTTTGTATCAACGTAAGCTTTGTTAGCAGCATCGTTCAATCCTACCGGCGCATAATTTAATTGCAGAAGGCCGATCGTACCGACATTAACTAAACCAGTGATGGCATCAGTGCTATTTTTGATAAGATAATTGGCCCTTGCCGTGTTGATCGCATCAATCTGTCCCTGCGCTTTTCCAAAAGCTGCCACGACAGTATCTGTATTAGTGATAGCTGAATTCGAAAGAGACAAGCTTGTTAATGGCACACCTAAAACGCGCGCATTGGTAAAATAAAGATTCGCAATATTTTCTGCCACAGCACTTGTATCAAGTGTCTGCCAGCTTTTATCACCACGGTAGTATTGAGCAGTCGTGCCCGCTACAATGGTTCCTTGTTTGCCATTGAAAATATTCCAGTCAGTCGCAGATAAATAACCGTCAGTGCTCGTATCAGCTTTTGTTATCGCAATCGCTGGTGTCGACGTCGCATTTGAAATAGTGAGAGGAGGAGAAACTGAAACCGATGTGACAGTCCCTACTCCGCCTGGATTGCCTGGTTCCCATTTCTTGGTCGTGTTATTCCATTTTAAAACTTGCCCGTTGGCCGCTCCCATCTGCACAAGCTGTTTTGCTGTTTCAGAAATATTGGCAAACGGCATAGAATGCACGGCCTGATAAGAATACGTTTTTGAATGTGTAACATCTGTTACTCTGAGTGCCGCTGATTCACCGGCAGGAACCGCGATAAGAACGTCACTGAGTGTGCTCGGCGTACAATCGAGATCAAGCTTTAAGTGGAAGACACCATTGCTGAGAGCAATGTTTGTGAAATTTTGCGTACAGATAACGGTTCCAGGAGAACCAGAATATGCTAAATCAATTTTTAAATCGACAGGCCCGGGAACAGGTGAACCATTAGCGTTAACCAATCTCCCTGAGTAGCTCAAAGACTCTGCCGCGAAAGAATTGAAGGGCAACGTAAGAACAAATAAGAGAAAAATCTTTTCCAATAAGAGCGTTCTTAATTTGAAATTCACAACAGACATTTGAGGGTAATCCTGTGATTTTATTTATTCCATTGTATGGGATGCGAGCAAAATATTCGATAAGGCAAGAGATTCCAATGATTAGAATAGATGGATAGTCAGCCTAACTGCTTGAGATTGACATAAATATGTGGCGCCCACGTATTGGCTTTATCAACCCTGATAATTCTCAAGTAATTCAGTTTCCGTGACGAAAAGATATCTGACTGATTTGGTTTAAACTAAAATCAAGGTGGGTATTTGAACTTCAAAATTATCAGTTCCATTATTGCGACTGTAATTGCGATTAATTTTATTATTAATCTGAAG
>DAIQAU010000058.1:1452-9663 GCA_036781565.1 Bacteriovorax sp.
CATCCTCAGATTAATTATCAAACGACACAGCTGACTGGAAAAACTTTAGTGACGAGTACAGATTTTGGAAAATCCGGTTACAGCATCGGTCAAGTTAATATGATGACTCATGATCCTGGTCCCTCTGCTTTAAATTTGAAATGTGAAGAAATTGTTTCCAATTACACAAACTATACGGCACCAAATGCTCTGGAAATTTTAACAGCTCTTGATGTCAGCGGTGACAATCCAGGTCTGCAAATCGAAATTCCTTTCCGTCTGGATCAGGTTGATTATGGAGATAACTACGTCACAAGTTATATTGTGAATTCAAATTATGTCGTTCCTCTTTATTCCTGTTCAACTACCAAAATTACTCTCAATGACTTTGAATATTTCCAGGAAAACATAGCTTTCGGAGACGCCGGTACCAATGCCGTCAGGGAATTTTCGGGCGGCCTTACTCCGTTCGGATTTTTTGAAGAAGAAACTGTTGTCTATCGCGGTCCTGCTGGTGCAAGCGTTGAAGACAATGCCGGACAAAAATTAGAATACGGAATGTTCGGGATTTTCTTTTAACCTGAATTACAAACTTTCAAGCGATTGATAATCGTGAAGAACTTTTGCACGCAAAAGAGGAATTTTCATTCTGCGATCATAACCAAGCAAATGCGCCACTGTTCTCAGCATCTCCAGCTGCTCAGTCCGATTGCCCAGAGATTCAAAAAGACTCAAAAGAAAAACAGTATTGCGCGCGAATGTTTCGACATACTGGAACACGGCCATCTTGAATTCGGTCGATGGATTATAAAATTCACAACCGATATAATTAATAAACACGCGATCCACAGCTGTTTGGTTTTCAAATGAGCGAACCATTCTGCCTTTGGTTTTTAAAACTATGCGGGGAAATTCATCAACGTTTAAAACTTTCATTTGTTCAAGAGACATTCCCTGCAGCCGGGGAAACTGAGGAAGATCGATGGCAAAAGGGAGCGAATTGATTTCCGGAATGTGTGGGAGTTCTGAAAGAAGAATCCCGCCTTCTGAAATATTCAGCACTCGTGCTTTAAAAACGTGCTCCCCATCCACATAAAGACAAATGGATTTGAGAGGAGCACGTAAATATTTTCGCTGTAACCTTGGATCGTTTTTTGTCGCCATATTATAAAAGTTTCGAAGCGACCTCTGAAAGCGGCGATCTTTCACCTACTCTCAATGTTGTATGACCAATAATTTCTTCAGTCTTCAATCGATCAACAACGTAAGCAAGACCGTTATTGGTTTCGTCGAGATAAGGGCTGTCGATCTGCTGACAATCACCAGTCAGAACGATTTTTGTTCCCTCGCCTGCTCTCGTCACGATCGTTTTGACTTCGTGAGGAGAAAGGTTTTGCGCTTCATCGACGATCAGGTACTGTCCCGGAATTGAACGACCACGGATATAAGTCAGAGGCTCAATATGCAGAAGTCCCTGGTTGATTAAATCTTCATATGAAGTGCCGGCCTGTTTTCTGTTTTGATTGAAAAGGAAGTCCATGTTATCGAAGATCGGTTGCATCCACGGAGCGAGCTTTTCATTAACGTCGCCTGGTAAAAATCCCAGATCGCGTCCCATCGGCTGAATCGGACGGGAAACAAGAAGTCTAGAATATTTTCCCTGAGCAATAGATTTCTCAAGACCTGCTGCAATCGCAAGAAGTGTTTTACCAGTACCAGCTTTACCGACGAGAGAAACAAGAGCGATTTCATCATTGAGAAGCGCATCGAGTGCAAACTGCTGTTCGATATTTTTTGGATAGATTCCCCAAATACCTTCACGAAGCGAAATAAGAGGAATGATTCCTTTTTTTGCCTGATGATAGCGTCCAAGAAGTCTTCTTCTTGGGTTGTGAAATTCCTGAAGAATAAAATATTCGTTGGCAAAAACGCCCACCTGCTCATCTTCATCGAGAGCAAGAAAACGATTTGCTTCATATTCTTTTAAACGTTCGCCTGAGACTTCAAAAACTCTCTGTCCTGAATAAAGTTCTTCAAGCGTGACATCTACCTGTCCGTAGTCGTCTGCAGGAACGCCGAGGATATCAGCTTTTAAACGCAGGTTAATATCTTTCGTAACAAGTAAAACATCTTCGCCTGAAAGTTTCAGACTTAGAGCTGAAGATAAAATGAGGTTATCATTTTTAGTCAGGTCAATCGGAAGATCTTTCGAATCAACATATTTATCGACAGAAATAATCAGCGTTCCGCCGTTTTCTAAGACCACTCCGTCGGCAAGAGAGCCCAGCGCGCGAAGATCATCTATATATCGTGAAAAGTTTCTGGCGTTGCGTCCGTTTTCATTTTGATCTTTTTTGAAACGATCAATCTCTTCAATAACAATAAGTGGAATGAAGACTGTGTTCTTTCCGAATTTTCTGAATGCAGTCGGATCAAAGAGAAGAACGTTGGTGTCCAGGACAAAAGTCTTTTTCAACAATACCTCCATGGCGGCGTAACTATTTTTAGCCGACCAAAAGAGTCGGACTAATGATCATACGTCATATATGATTGCCTTAGAAAAATTGTAGAGAATCAAAGATCGATTGAAAAGTCGAAAAGACTTACATAAAGAATGAATCTTCGTGCAGCTTGCTCTTTAAATTTTGAACCAACTTCTACACCGTAGAAACCTGCTGTGAGTTTTACCGGCCATAGCTTTACGGAACCACCGTAGGAAAGATAGCCTTCGTTCCATCCTGCATTCAATGTCACCAATGGAAGAGAAAGTTCCGTCCCGAAATGAAATTGTCTTGCAAAATCTACCGGTCCCATCAGCGGGTGAAGATCAGCAGATAGAGTGTAGTCGAAAAAACCGAAGTCCTGTTTGAAAGCAGTCCCGACATTCACAGTCATGTCTTGAACGGGTACATTGGCCGTTCCTTCAGTTTTCGTAAAGCGCGTGCTGCCGATATCCAGCAGAGAAATTGCCGAGGTCAATGTCTTTCGGCCTGAAGAAATAGCATACTCTGCACCAAGATCTACGCCCCAGGCTTTACCTTTGGCATAACCAAGAGCTTCCTTAATAGCGTCAATATCTTTGGCATTTCCAGAATTGATTTTGCTTAAGAGTCCCGTTCCGAAGAGATCGAATTGATTTTGCAATCCCTGGCGGTTCATATGTTTTACAGCAAAACCGAGAGACATGCGTGTCCCTGCAGTCGTCGTAGTTTTATTGCTTTTTTTGGGACGAGTTGAAAAAACCCCTGAGCCGATATTGTAGGCATAACCAAAAATAAACCCGCGATCGTAGCGGTAGTTGATATCGAGCATCGGATGAGTCGCATTTCTTAAAACGACATTGGTTTTGTTGTCAGCAAATAAAGTAAAACCAAACTGCCCCATTTTCAGTGTCGGAAAAATTCCCGCCTGAACGTAAATAGGAAAATCCAGAATTCTGCTTGCTATCTGAGGCGCAGCTCCACTTCCCGACGGAAAGTTTTTAAAACGATCCATTTCAGAAAGAGCATCGGTCACACCAAGAGTCGGATCGATCAAAGTGAAACTTACGCCTTTATTTTTTCCAAGCGCGGCCGGATTATAAAACAAAGTGTATTCATCATCAGCTATCGCCGTATAAGCATCTCCCATGAGAAGAGCGCGGGGACTTCGCCCAAGATAACTCATCTCTCTGGAAAAAGCTGACTGACACACAAACAATGTGAGGAGTAAAAGTTTTCTCATCATTGAAAGGCGCCCTCAAACATCAGCGCAAAATAACCTTCAATGGCGCCAACAGGAACCGCGGTATCATTCTCACAGATGGTCTGACTTAAAGTATTAGAGACTGTCGCCGTTGTTCCATCTTGTGTTGTCATCACCGTTTTTGCATTGGAAACAGCTGTCAAAGCAGCAGTCACTGCAGCCTGGTCAGCAGGATTGCTGAAAATGGAAGCAACCACATTCGGAAGAAGAACAAATATATTATTGAGAAGAACGACTCCATGACATAAACGGGTTTTTCTGGTCGCCGCCGTTACTGAGTCTACTAATTGTGCGTGACCGGAAGTTGATGTCGCGACATCAGTACAAGTTCCTCCAGAACCACCTAGAATAGCTTTAATGTTGGCATGAGCATTTATATAACTGGTAAAACAAGTATTGGTTCCGGAACCACTCCCCTTTGCTCCAGTGGCGCTTGAATCTCCATAGAAATATCCATAGCGGCCAAGCTGAACAAGCATCATATAAAGAAGTTGAGAATCGATATCAGCGACTTCAGAAGTTGTGAAATATTTTTTTCTTTCAACTGTCGTTGGTTCTGTTGAAGATGAAATTCCTCCTGCGTAGAGGAGAATGTTGATCGCAGTCTGCATGTCCTGAAAAGAAGCATCACTTTGTAAAGTTGTCGTAACAGCTGCGCTCGATGTTGTATACGTAGTCGTCCCGCCGAGAGGTGCAGGTGTCACTGTTTTAGAAATATCAGTAGTAAAAAAAGTGAGTGTTGAATATCCAGCGCGGCAAGCATAGGCCGAAGCGAGAGTTTTTAAATAAACGGCATTGTTGTTTACGCGCCCATTTTCTTCCAGAACATCTATGGCCGATTGACAGTTCCCTTTGCTGAGCGCGATGTTCGCACTCAAAACAGCATCAGCTGTTTTTTGATCTGCATTTTTTCCGCACGAAAAAAGCATCATCAAAACGGAAAAATAAATGAACGGTTTCATCATAGAGTTTAGGCTCCCTTAACTCTATTATGGCCGTTTCAAACATATGAGGATATCGGGGGAAAAAATCCCCTAGTCTGCTTTCGAAGGTCCATTTCCGAGAAACTGAACCAGCTTCTCCATCGCTTCTGAAAAAGCTTCTTTGTGAAGAACAAGACTTAAGCGTGCGGAATTGGTCATACCAAAATCTGTTCCTGGTACAATGACCACCCCAAGTTCATTGAGGATGTCTTCGCAAATTTGAACAGAATAGTCGGTCTTATCATTGCGGTCTTTAGTGTAATGAGAAAAAGCTGGCGTCTGAGAAAAATCGATCATGTAATAAAAAGCGGAAACCGGCTGGTACCAGCACTTCATTAAATGAGCTTCTTTCAATTTTTCACGAATAATTGTGGCATTGTCGCGAAGGTGATTCTTCACCGGAACTAAAAACTGAGACGAGCTTGAAAAATCGTAATTCAACATCGCTCTTTGAATCAACGAATTGGCACTCGACGTAAGCTGTCCCTGAAGGTTTTCAATTCCTTTGCAGATATGCTTAGGCCCGACACACCAGCCGATGCGAAGACCAGTGCTGGCAAAAGCTTTCGAAATGCCATCGACAATAATTGTTCTCTTTAAGAGTTCCGGTTTTTTCTGATAAAAATAAGACGGACGAGGATCGTAGTAACAAACTTCAAAATAAATTTCGTCACTGATCACATTGACGTGCGGATTTTCTTCAAGCAACTCAGCGAACTCCTGCATCCATTCATCTGAGTAATGAATTCCGGCGGGATTGTTTGGGCTGTTGATAATAATGGCCTTAGTTTTTTCGGAAATGGCCTTTCTGATTTCAGTCAGCGGAGGTGTAAAAACATCAAAAATAGATGATTGAACAATAATGGGAGTTCCTCTGCAGAACTTAATCATTTCCGGATAAGAAATCCAGTAAGGAGCAATGATGATCACTTCATCACCTGGATCAATGAGCGCACCCAGAATATTGGAAATGGAGTGCTTGGCCCCATTTGAGACAACACAATCAAATTCCCCGAGAGCAGAGAAATTAATTCCCCTCGTGCTCTCGATATGATTCATGATTTTCTTTCTCAGTTCTGTAAATCCTGCGACGGGACTGTACTGATAAGATTTGAGAAAATCCAGTTCGCTTCTGATGGATTCAATAAATGTCTGTGGTGGTCTGAAAGGAAGTTGTCCTGCTGTCAGGTTATAAATCTGTTTGCCGGATTCAGTGAGTTCCATCGCTTTAGCATTCAGCTTCAACGTTACACTTTCGGCCATTCCTTTGACTCTCGAGCTCAGCTCCATAATCACTCCGTGATTAAAAAAAAACTACTCTTAAAGCTTAACAGATTTTTTATGGCCCAGGAAAATTTGTCACGAAGATATAACTATCGCCTTGTTCAAAAATTTTGAGTGGAACCAGACCGTATTCCTGCCACACTTCTTTGGGAAGCCCTTTGACGGGGTCTGACTCAATCCAAAGTTGACCAAAATACCAAGGCTCTGCAGTGAGCGCTTTAATGACATCGTTATAAATACTTTTTTGTGAATACGGAGGATCGAGAAAAAGAATGGTTTCACTTTTTTCTTCTTCAGTAAATCCTTGATAAATTTCCTGAAAGTGTTTGATAAATTTTTCTGCAGGCGTGTGACTACAGATAATCCTTCCCGTTTTTTTGTGATCATTTCGTAGAAGAATTGTTTCGCGATTTTCTTCCAGAGTTTTCAAGACGTGGCGATTGACTTCGTTAAGATAAACTCGCTCTGCCCCTCTAGACCACGCCTCGAATCCCATTGCTCCGGAACCCGCACATAAATCGACAAACACAACTCCATCGAGCTGCTGGTAAAAATCATAAATGCGTCTTCTGAGCATGACCGAAGTCGGTCTGATCGTATCGCCTTTGGGAACAGAAAGCTGCTGACCCCGGGCGAATCCACCGAGGATTTTTATACTCACAACGAACTCCTAAAAAGGATTTAAGCTGCTTTCTTTTTAGAAGTGGAATGAGCAGTCGTCAAAGGAATTGTAAAGTTCACACCATTTTCCATTGTGACCTTGCAACCTTCGCATTCACTAATACAAAGCTCAACGCCTTTCATAGTGACCACCAGACCAAGGACAGGATCAACAGACAATGTTGCGGTTTCTTCACCTACTTTAAAAGAAAGATTTAAATTCATCTGCCCTTGAGCAGCGAAAGAAATCTCTGAACTCTTTGCCATTGGTGCCACCGGAGTGACTATCGGTTCTGCTTTCTTTTCAAAAGAAAGAATTTTTGGTTCTTCATCAAACGTTTCCGTTTCCATCTCAGTTTCAACCTGAGCGATGAGTTCTTCTTTCACCTCTTCACTCACTTCCTGAGACATCGCAAGTTCGCGCTCAATTTCTTCCTGGAGCTGAGTCTTTTTCACGGGCGTCTCCGCACTAGCAATAACCGGCTCGCTTTCAAAATCTTTTTCAAGACTTTCAATCTCGGCCATAATGTCCTGAAGCTCAGATTCATTAAAATTGCTGTCAGCTTCGACTGCCGTCGGTTCTTCCACAACTGAATCTACGTCGCCTAGAATTTCATCAACTTCATCAAAAATATCAGTCATAAATGCCCCTCATTTAGACACAAAAAGCCAGGATTTCTGCAGCTTTTCTCTCAACTCTTCGTCGACACATGGCCAAAACTTTAAGAATAATTCTTTAGTTAATGGAATCAAATACTTGCGTCAAAAAAAAGCGGACTAAAATTGTTTTTTTCGAGTGACTTAAATCGTTTCATGCATCACAATTTTATCCTCATTAACTTATAAAATTAGTTGGTCTTTTTAAGGATTAAAAATTGGACAACGGCAGTAGCAAACCTACCTTCTGGCCTTGGGGCATAGACTCTGCTCACTCGGCATCGTCAGCAAGTAATGCTTTCGATTTGGGAGAAGTTGCGTCTTCTGACGCCCGTCCTTTTAATCCATCTGAATTTCTTATCCCTGGCTGGAAAGGCGAAGGCCTCATCACAGCTTCTGCTATTGTTATCAAAAACAGTCTGAACAATTTAACGATTGATGCTTTGTCGCTCTTTAAAAAATCGTGCTCGACAAGCAAGTCGATGAAGCAGCAGACCTATAATGAATTCATGCATTTTGCAGACTATGCAAAACTCGATAAATCTCTCCTCGGCCAGCAAAATGATTTCTGGCTACACATGCAGGATGAGACTTCTCCTCTAAAAAAACACCTCGACGATTTCGTGAAAATTCATTGTTTCCGCGCAGTCGCTATCTATTTATTCAGAATTAAATTCATTCTGGATTTATCAAAAGAACAGCATATGGAAGTGACAGAAGCTATTCTGTTAAATCCTCTTTCTTTTCTAGGAAAAATTTTCAAAAAAGACAGCTCAACTGAACTGATGGCCGAATCACTTCAGATCAATCAGTACAGCTGGTATCGTCCATCGAGTGAATACAAAGATTCTCTTCTTAAATTGAAAGATGCTTTTGAAAGCATCACTCTCACAGAATTGATCAA
>DAIQAU010000058.1:9763-14128 GCA_036781565.1 Bacteriovorax sp.
CAATTCCTGAGCTTCCTTACGAGAGTGGCCGTAGAACATAAATATGAAATCATTCCTTTCATTTGCAAAATAATGAAAGAAAAATATCAAACTTCACCAGAGGAAATTGTCGGCTCCCAAGCCTCATTCTTCAATCTGGGGAATGTCAGTTTGAATCAAAATGAAACTCTTTACCATAGAATCGTTTTGAATCTGACAGAGCTTCCAAAAACGAACCCACACCACTTCCTCATTCAGCAAATTCAGTCTCAGAAAAACCTGCTGAAAAATGATGGGATGATTTTTGTTTTCACCAACCAAAAACTGTTTGTCCCAAGTCATAGCGAAAGAGTTGAACAGCTTTTAAAAGATTTTAAAGTTGAAGCAAGCTTCAATCTTGAAGAACTTAAAGGGAAAGGCGAAATCGCTCACTTTATCTATGTTCTGACTAAAAGAACGGCTTCGCTGAATCTGAACAAGCATCTCTTGTTTGAGATGAACAAAAACGTGAAAGAGTCTTGTCTTTCATTCGAATTCAAAGGATCGCTCTCTCGTTTTAACAAGTTCAACAAACTTGTCGAAGAGCTGCAAAAATTTATCCGTCAGAAAAATGCAGTAACGACTCCTATCTATATCAATGAAATTGAGCAAGATATCAGCTTTGAATTCCATCAGGATGCCATCATTGAAGGAAAACTTGTTTCAAGTGTAACTTCAAAAGATAACGGTCATGTACCGCATCCGCGTTTCTTCAAAAATTTAACTGAGTCTTGTACGTCGCTGGAGTCTTTCTTCCATATTGAACAAATCACTCCGGATGATTTCCTCGCGATGAAAAAAAGCGTTGCCTCAGAATTACTTGGATTGAAAATCGGTCCGGAAAAACAATATCCGCTTCTTCTGATTGTGAACCAGACAGAGCCGCTGGATGTTCGCATCGAATTGACGACAACTGACAGCTACCGCGCAAAAGTTGAACAATACGGAACAGCGTTCTTTAATTATTTTGGTTTAATTCCAAAAAATCAGGTTATCAACCTGAACGTCTTCCGAGAATTTTTCAGTTCACCGATTGGGCATCAGATTATTCAAATGCAGCTTTCAGATGGACCGACAAAATTAAAAGCAAAGTTAAAATCTCTTCTCATTCCAAATTTCTTTGCAAGAACTCAGTTCATGCCGGCCGAACTTCAGAATGCTTTCCGATTACTCGATATCAATGTTGGTGAATTGAAATCGCAGCACCCTCTTGAACTTCAGTCCCACTTTGAACAGGTTAAAAAGCATTTTAACCAGAATGCTGAAGCGTATCCATGGCACTTGCTTGGGCTTCTTTCACATTTTAAAATTCAGTTAAAAGCGACTCTCGAAGAGTTTGGGGCCAACAAAGCAAACGCCGTGAACTTCAACAATCCTTTGATCACTGAAGGACTCGTAAAACTGAAAACTCAGGCCATTTATCCGAACAATGCTGACGTTTACATTGATTATAAAATTAAAACGCACGAAGAACTTCAGCTTCCTCTGACATCAACTGTTCTGAAAAACGAGGGTGAAGAAGCCGTTCTGATTTTAAAATATCAGGATAAAGATATCGTTCATCTTCACGCTTCCAGCTTGATAAACCATTTCATCAAATTCATTCTGCAAAATGCTTCAGGTGTTAAGATTGCCGATATTCTCGTCAATTTAAGGATTCCGGCCCTGGCGGATCTGACAACCGTGACTAAAAACGTTGAACAATTAAAGAACTCGAAAGAACTTCTTCTGAAAGAAACAGAAGAACTGATTTCTGCGGTTCTCAGAAATCAGATCTCCCGATAATTCATTTTAAATTAATTTGCTGCTGTTGATTGAGCATTGATGGAAGCCAGAATTTCTTTCTTGCTGCCTTTTTTCAAATCGACAAGACGAGCAGTGCTTTCGCCTGCTTTAAAGATGATTTTCACTCTACCACCGATAATTTGTCCGTGTTGATTCAGTTTATTATCGAGTTGTACTTTGGCCTGAATTTCCTCAAGCAAAGACTGACAAATCTGAAGATCGATATCCAATGCTTGTGTAGATTGAGCGAGGCCCGCTCTTTGCTTTAAAATTTGCTCATCAAAACCAAGACCTGAATGGATCATATCAAAAGCTACGATATCGCCCAGTTTATGAGCAAAAATCGAAACGCTCTTCTCGCCATTTTCAGATTGAGTTGAGTTAATCGCATAGTTCATTAAATGATAAAGAATTTGCTCAAGGTCTTCAGCGCGTCCTTTAATCATCAGATTTTCTGGAATTTTCGTATCTAGCTGAACACCTTGTGAGAATAGTTTTTCTGCAAGCAGGTCAATGACTGCTGAACTCATTTGTTCAAGGTTAAGATCAACTAACATTTTTCCCTCTGATTTATCGGCCGACACACCAATGCTATCATCGTTCCAAATTTTATCAATCGTCTCATTCACTGCAGCTGCATTTTGAGTTCCAACCGGTGTAATGAGCGATTCGAGAGAAACTTTATTTTTCTTTTTATCTACAGATTGTTCTGCGTGATAGTTCGCAAAGAGTTTTGAACAATTAATGAGATCATTTTGTTCTAAGGCGGTACGGATAATTTCTCCGACCTTCACACTGACAGCTCCGCCATGGTCGAGCAATTCCGCTTCCGCTTCCTTCTCTCTGGCCTGATTAGACAGACGTCTTCTTGTATTGCTCATAAACTCAGAAATCATTACGATGACCAGTAAAGTTGCTGTCACATAAAAGAAGTTTTTTTGTTTATTGAGTGTGCCTGAAAGTTCAGTTTTGTACTGATCTGTATTTTCTAAAATTTCATCTTTTGTTGATTCAATTTTTTCAAATCTTGAACCGACATCGCGTCCTTCACTCTCACCCGCACCGGCAATTGCACGGGCCGAGCCAGGTGAAAGAATGTCTTCATGAAACCAATGAACGTTTGAAGCGAGAGTGCTGAGTTTCTTTGCAACTTGCGCCAGTTCTGTTTTAAAACTTTCTTCGACATTTAAAATTCCCTCCGCAAAACATTCCTCAGTTAAATTTTGAAAATTTTGAGTTAAATAATTTGAGGTCGTCTCACCCAGCATTTTCGCAGTGTAAGTCTGATTAACTCTGGCAAAGCAAGTCTGCATGCCGCTTTCAAAATTTGTTATCCGTTTAATGCGCGTAGAATTTTCTTGAATGTTGTATGTGATTGCTACAAGAGCCGCCAGGAGCAACACTCCGGCAATGTTTCTTTTACTCTCGAGTAGTGAAATTCGTTTCATAGGTTTGCAATCCTTGCAAAGTTAAAAACCTTTCTCGCTGTCCATGCGAAAAATGGCGCTACTTAAAGTGTACCTTTCATAGATTCCGGGTCAACATTAGGTCAAAAATACCTCTGTTTTGGCCGCTAAATGCCCTGTGAATTTTAAAAGGGCCGTTGTATCATACTGAAATGATCAGAAACTCCGGAACAAGGCTCTCACTTTCTGTTTCTTTCCTGGTGGCCATTGTCTTTCACATGGTTGCCCTTCTTTTTGTTAAGAAAAATGGTCTGGATTTAACTCTTTTGGATGCTCATCCTACGGCTCAATCGCGTCCTGTTCGCATTGACCGCATTGAATTGGTGCGACCTGAGGAAGTTCAACAGATGCGCCGGGTAGGTGTTAAGAACGGCTCAAAAACAAAATATTTTCAGCCTGATGAAATTAAAATTCCCAAACCTGCCGGCGGAAAAGGCCAAGGCGGTCTCTCCCTGGGCAATCTTGCTCCCGTTTTGCCTAAACCAGTCGCCCCTAAAGAAAAAGCGGAGACAAAGGCCGGCGCTGCAAAATCAAGAAGCAATTCAGGACCTTCTCTGTCTGCTCCAAGTTTTTCGACATCATCTAATGACAGCGCCACTCATTTTTATTTTAATCCGAAAAAAGAAAAGAAGATTGCACGCAACTCTGAGCAGGATTCTTTAAAGCAGGAAGCCTACCGCAATATTTCTGTGAGTAATTCTAATCCAGTGGCGCAAAAGCTTTCGAATTTTGAAATTCGCTATGAAAGACCTGAAGGTGTTTCCGAAGATGAATTGAACTCAGACGAGAAAGCATACTATTCTTTTTTTAAACGTTCCTATGCCAGTTATCTTTCCAAACTTTATGCAACTTATGACAAAGTCTCAGTAGAAAGACCTGGCATCGATAAAGATTTTGAAAGAAAACATTTGTTGATTGGGCGTATCGATTACGATGAAAAAGGAAATATCGTCACGGTGAAAATTTTGAAGTCATCAGACAGCGACGACATTCACTATTTCTTTGAAGAAACACTCAAGCAATTAAATCTTCCAAACCCGCCGAAAAGCTTTATTAAAAGCAAAAAAGGTTTTTCTACTTATTACCAAATCCAGAT
>DAIQAU010000059.1:0-7894 GCA_036781565.1 Bacteriovorax sp.
GATAAATTTTCAGCGTTGCCATGAAACATCAGCACTAAATTTTCGGGCGGAGATTGTTTGCTTTGAAGTTCCCAGGCCAGCAAGCGTGTGCCGTCGTATGAGCGGACGTAATACTCTTTAAAACTCATGCCGTACGCGTGAGGATCGGCGTGCAGGTATCTATCAGGTTGGTAGATGACGTTCGTGCAACCTGAAAAGAGTAATGTTAAAAATAAAAACCAAAGCCTAGTTGATTGACCCATGTTTCCTTCGTGAAGCTGCCAAAGCGCGAGACGAGAGCGGACTCCACTCTCCATTCGCTGTTAACACCGGTGAAGACTGAAAGCTTGCCGGTGAGCTGATTATAATAATCGTCGCGGATTTTCTTTGTAGCATCAAAGCGCAGTTCATCAAAAAGGCCGATTTTTGTGCTGGGGCCTAATTGATAGAGGAAACTTGCTTCAAAACCGAGACCTGCGCGGTAACCTTTTTCGAGGTGGCGTGAAGCTTCTCCGAAAACGCCGGTCATGAAAGACGCGGCCATTTGGGAATTGGGTCTAATGGTGGGCCCGAGGTAGGCGCGGGCGTTGACCTTGTGGCAGAAATCGCAAGGGAGATCGTAAATTCTGTCTGCCGTCACTTTTGCGGCCCATGAAAATTGGGGATCGTAAAACTTGTACGTGTGAAGCGAGACAAGATCAACGACAGTGAGCTTGTCGTAGCTGAAGCGATTTAATTTCTTATCGTAAACAAGTGAGCCGATAAGGAAATCAAATTGTGAAAACGGATCGTAGCCGTCGTCTCTGCTCATGAGATCGTGGTAGCCCTGTTTTAATTCTAAACCAATTAAAGAATGAGAATTTTCAGTTCTTGTGAAGAAAGAAATTTTTTGCGACTCATGACCTTTATCGGGTCTGTTGTTCTGGTTGTAAACATATGCAGCTTCTTCCTGCGCTTGCGGAAGAGCGGCCCTTCGAAGAAGTGCTTTTCTCAAGAGAATTTTCTGATCAGGCGTGAGCTGATCTTTGGTGCGATAACGGGTGAAATCCAAGAGCGAAATTAAACCATCCAGGACAGGAACATTGTTGTAATCAACTGGAAGCGAATTTCCTTCCGCTAATTTTCTCACTTCTTTCACCTGGTCAGCTGAAAGTTTTTCCAATCTTTTTTCTAATTGTTTTTTTAAACTCGGACGGAAATTTTCGGAAGACACTCTTCCCGCTTTCTTGAAAGTTTTTGTCATTTCGGCCGGAAGATAATACCAGCGCTCGTGAGTGTTCACATTGTCGAGATTGAATGGAACGGCGAGGATATCAGATAAGACGGCAGAGCAATTTTCATCCGCAAAATAATAATCGAAATACGTCGTCTGATAAATTTCCCACAAGTGATTGATCAGGCGATCGAGTTCTTCCGGTGTGCTTTTCAAATCGTATTCAATCAAATCGCGCGATTCACCGTTGTTGTATTCGGTGACTTTTGTGTAGTACTTCGTGACTTCGAGCAAACCTTTGTAGCCGCCAAACATTCCCTTGGCCGCAAACACAACACCGATGTCATCTTGTTCAGGCATTGCTGAAAATGCCACTGCGTAGTCGAGAAGATCGCCGGGAGATTTTTCACCTTTGCCTTTTTGGTTTAAGCGAATGAGAGTATGCCCGAAAAGTGAAGATGGATTGTTGGGATATGAAGAAGAAAAAACGAGCGTGATGGAATCGGCGTTCAGGCCTTGTTTCCATTCTTTGAATTCCGTACAAGGCTCTTCCGCTACGCCATTGAGAAAGCCTGCGGCCTTGATAAATTCATAGCGCTCGCGAAAAACACATTGCGGATGATAATTAAACCATCCGGCGCGAGCATAATGGTCTTTGAAGATATCGATGTCAGCCTGGAATTCTGCGGCCGGATCTGTTTTACCTTTTGGTGAGACGAAAAATTTTTCGCCATCAGCGCGGGAAGTTCCATTGTGGTAGTGAAGAAGTTTGAGCCAGTAGTCTTTTTGAACAGGAGCAAGATCAGCATATGAACCTGCGGCATTGGCTGCCGCAGGCATTAAAATCAAATTAGATAAGAGAACAAGAAGCTGCAAGTGATGCATTGTTTTTAATTTCAGCCTTTACGTTGTTGTAAAGTTCAACACCTGATGTAGTCGCAGATGGAAGAACTGATTCATATTTAGATTGAACCATTGAACCAAATGCTCTTGAGTTCTGGCAACCAAAAACTGAAGCAAATCCGTTTACGAATTCACCGTTACCACGTGCCATTTCGATAGCAAGTTGGTTCATGTTAGCTTCAGCAAAGTGGATTCCTTTTGCGTCGTTTTTTACGATTGAGTGCTTAGCACATCCAGATGTACCAAGAGTCATTGCGATTGAATTAGAAAATGTAGCGTTAACAATTGATCTTGTTGAAGAAGAAACAAGAGATTGCTTAGGAGCTACTTCCCAACCCATTCCACATCCTGAAGAAGAGTCAGCAGCGTAAACTGAAACAGCAGAAACTAGAGCGAATAAACCGATTAGTAAATTTTTCATTTAAGTCCTCCTTGAACTATGAAAGCTGTGAATATTTGCTTACCGATTAGGATCATGTATCATGGCAAAAAAAACAACAAAAAAGATCGAAAATGGAAAAGATAATTTTAGGAATTGAGACCAGCTGTGACGATACGTCGATTGCCATCTTAAAAGGCAATCCGGATCAGCTTAACGAGCGTCCAGAGCTCCTGGCCCATCAATCCTTTTCCCAGGAAATGCTGCTCGCCAAATGGGGAGGAGTCGTTCCGGAGATAGCGGCAAGAAATCACCTTGAAAAAATCTCTCCTCTGCTCGATTCGTCGCTAAAACTGGCGGCAATTAAACTTTCTCAGATCAATCTTGTGGCAGTGACAACACACCCCGGATTGTTAGGGCCTCTTTTAACGGGCATCAACTGTGCTAAAACCATCGCTTTGTTGCAAGAGTTGCCTATCGCTTCGGTCAATCACCTCTACGCTCACCTTGAGGCGATCCACTTAACGACGACTGTGGAATATCCCTACTTAGGTTTATTGGTCAGCGGCGGCCACAGCATGTACCTCCTGGTTAGTGGTCCTACGGAATTTGAAATGATCGGCAATACCATCGACGATGCTGCCGGTGAAGCCTTCGATAAAGGAGGAAAACTTCTGGGCCTGGGCTATCCGGCCGGAAAAATCATCGACGACAAAGCTAAGTTCGGCGACTACAAAAAATATCAGTTTCCGATTTCCATGTTGAACAGCGGAGACGCGACTCTGAGTTTCTCAGGAGTCAAAACTGCGCTTCGCAATTTTGTCGAGGCCAATCCTGAACAGAATTTTAAAATGGAAGACGTATGTGCTTCATACCAGTACGCCATCGTTGAAGCGCTTTCAAGAAAATGCCGGGTCGCTCTTGATATGGTTTTCTCGAGAGTGGGACGCGATCTGCCCATTGTTGTCGGCGGCGGCGTCGCCTGCAACTCCAGTTTGCGCGAAACTCTCACCCGCAATTTTGAAAATGTGCATTTTGTTTCACCTAAATATTGCACTGACAACGGCGCGATGATCGCAAACTATGCGCTGAGAACATTTCACGAAGCCCTTCCGTTTCCGGAATGCTTAAAGCTCGATGCCCGCAATCAGTATGTTTCAAAATCACAGAAGCTGGTTGATCAAAGAAAGTCGAAAGGAACATAAGACCAATGAAGTTAGAATTACCATACGCTGACAAATCACTCGGCCAGCATTTTTTGCGCGACCAGAATGTCATTCAGAAAATCTGCAGCGATTTTAAAGACGAGGCTGAAGCTGTTCTTGAAATCGGTCCGGGCCCGGGCATTCTCACTGAGCATCTCGCGAAGCTAGAAAAACCTTTTCTTGTGATTGAAAAAGATACGCGCTTCCAGGTTTATCTCGAGCAATTTATCCAATCCTCGCAAATCACCATGGCAGATGCTTTATCCATCAAGCTCAGTGAATTTTTCCGCGAGAAGAATTTGTCAGATAAAAAAATCTGGCTCGTTTCCAATCTTCCCTACAACGTCGCTTCTCCCCTCCTGATTAATTTCTTGCAGACTCCGGAAATTAAATTCATGACGTTGATGTTTCAAAAAGAAGTTGCAGATAAAGTTTTTCCTTTTGCGACTACAAAAAATTTCATGAGCTCTCTTCTGGTTTTATCGCAAACTTATTTTGAATGCGATCTTTTACTGAAAGTTCCTCCGGGAGCTTTTCAACCGCCGCCAAAAGTAGATTCTGCCGTTCTCACGATGACAAGAAGAGAAACACCTCTTGTTCCGCTTGATGAATTTCTTAAGCTTGAAAAATTTCTGCGTGCAACGTTCTCTCAAAAAAGGAAACAGCTCGGTGGTGTTTTGAAAAGTTTTTATAATGCTGAAGCCGTTGCAAAACATTTCGGCGAGCTCAATATTCCGCTCACGATCCGCGCTGAAGCCCTTACGCTTGAACAGGTGCTCGATCTTTACAGGAGACTTTGCTCATGAAACGATTCCTCATTCTTTCCGCTTTTCTTTCATTGAGCGCACACGCCAGTTATCCTGAAATGTTCGGTGCCAGTTTCTCGACAACTTATATCGGCAACCAGGCCAACCTGGACAGCAACGATCCTTCTAATAATTATTATGCTCCGGCAGTTCTTGGATTTTCTGATAAAGTGAACGTTCTCATGCAAGCGACTTCAACGGCGACTCATTTTAAGCCGATGAACAATATCGTCATTGAAAACAGCACTAATAGTACAAAGACCGGAACCGCGACAACGATCGGCCGCGTGTCGAATGATTATCAGAAATTTTACGGCGGAAGCATGCACTTTGCTCTGCCTATCGGCTATCAGCACCTGGGAACACTTGGCCTCTCAGTGTATCTTCCGCTTGGACATTTGATTGAAACAAATTCAGGCGATCCTTTTCTTCCAGAATATGTGATGTATCACTCGCGCTACCGTCGCGGGAGTATTTATTTAAACTTCGCCAGAAAATTCAGTGACGATCTTGCATGGTCATTGGGAACAATTGTGGGTTTTCAAGCTTCAGCTGAAGCGCGCACAAACCTGAGTCTCCAGGGGGGATCGAAAGGTTCGTGGGGAAAAGCTCAGGCAAAAGTTTCTCCTTCATTGGGTGTCATTGCTTCTGTCGTAAAGAAATTCGACAGCTCAAAAATTTATTTTACTTATCAGCAGGAAATGAAATCCAATCTTCACGCTAACGTCTTTGGTGAAATTGTCGATCCGACTCTGCCTTTATTCCAGGCCGATATTGATGCGATGATTTTTTATGATCCACATACTTTCCGATTGGGTTCATCTTTTAAAACCGGTGCTCATGAATTTTATACCGGCGTTGAATATCTTATGTGGTCTGGCTACAAAACTCCCTCGATCAGAATTATTAAAACGGGCGGGGCCATTGTTTCCAGCTCAAATTACGAAAACATCAAAATCCGCGACACCATTAACCCTCGCCTCGGCTACGCAGTAGATGTGACAGACAGATGGAAATGGGGCCTTGGTGCTGCTTACCGCATGAGTCCTCTCGAAGGCGATTATTCAGGTGCGGGGAACTCGATTGATTCCAATACGTATATTTTCACAACCGGTCTTCAATACCGTATTGTTATTTGGTCAAAAGATGTTAATTTAGGAACGGCCGTGGAATATCAACAACTCGAAAAGAAACATGTTGAAAAAACAACCGGTCAGGAAAACGGCTCTGCCGGATCTAAAATCGGCTCAGGTGGATACGATATTGACGGCTACGTCATCGCTGCCACGCTAGGTGTGAAATTTAATTTTTAGTGAAAAAATATGGGCATGAAAATCATCGGTACTAATAAACGCGCGAGCTTCGATTTTACTTTGAAAGAAAAGTTCGAAGCAGGACTTGTCCTTCAGGGTACTGAAGTAAAAGTTCTTCGCGAAGGAAAAGTGACGCTGAATGATTCATACGTTGTCATTGATGAAAACGGTGAAGTGTGGGCGTACAACGTTCTCATTCCTCAATACGCTTTCGGCAATATCAATAATCACCAGGAAAACAGAGTTAAGAAACTTCTTCTTAATAAAAAAGAAATCAGCCGCATTTATCATGAAATGAAAGCGCAAAATCTCACTCTGGTAGTGACCAAAGTTTACTTTAAAGATTCGCGTGTAAAACTGGAATTTGCTCTCGGCAAAGGAAAGAAAATGCACGACAAGCGCGAGTCGGACAAAGAAAGAGACATCCAGAGAAAATTACAAAGAGGCCATTACGACGATTAGTCGTACGTTTTAAGCCTTTTTCTTTTTGCCTGAAGATTTCTTAGCTTTTCCACCGCCAGTCGCGAGGCTCAGCAGAATTCCCCCCAACAATCCCCCACCAGTGAATCTCATGACGAAATAAAAAGATTCGTCCAGAAGACCCTGTGAGAAGAACTTGGAAAAAGAACCCACGAAGTACCCTTTACTCAGGACATTTAACCAGTCCAACTGACCAATCATAAAATAAGAAGGTCTGAAGTAGAGGCCTACAACAGTAGAAAGAATAGTGACTGTGAGAATAATGATCAATCGCTTCATAATGTTAAGTATAAAAGCGCGCTAAAAAAAAGCTACTCAAAAATTTTAATCACTCCTATACTTATACTATGAAGAGTTTAACCTTCTTATTCGCTCTGGTATTTTTCACAAGTGCTGCGCATGCGGATAATGTTCGTTATCGCTCCCCTGCGATCAATGGAAAACTTATCGCCAACAATATTGAGATGACGGACTGGCAAACAGTCATGAGCTGTCACTTCAATTATCAGGGTACCCGCAAAGAATCCATTCGCTATCCACAGACGTGGCTGAAAAAAACAGAAAACGGCGTCTATACTTTAAAAGTGAAGGCCGGCTCACTTTCTGAAATGCTTCCTCGCTGGGATCTTCTCACCTGCGCTTACAAACTTATTCTCATTGGAAAAAATACAACGACTCGCCAACTAGCTTTCGGTGAAATTTATCTGATGGGAAAAGAAACAGGCGTGATGAGTGAAAGTGAACTTCAAGTCATGATGGACCTGAATCAAGTCACAAAAATTCTGGCAGAAAAAACGCGCGAATTAAAAGTTGGCTTTGGTGCAGACGGTGGAATTGTAGAGGAATGAACAAACGACAAACGGCCCTTTTGTGTTTCTTAACTGATGTGGGTCTGTCACTCTGGTCATATTTCAAATTCACGAACTATGATGAATATGTCAAAAGTGTTCGTCCCTACCTGGCCTCTCCTGATTTTCAGATTCAGCTGTATCAGGTTCTCCTTCAAAGCCTCACCTTCTCCATTCTGTTGTTTCTTGGCTTTCACATTGTTGTGTACTGGCTGTATAGCAAAGGAAAACCGTGGGCCATTAAATACGTCCGCATCTATTCATCTCTTGCAGCTCTTTCCTGTTTTATGATGATTGTTTCTCAACTTTGGGCCGGAATTCTTCCTCTTGTGATTTACTCATGGGTCTTTATCCAAAGTAGAAAAGCCGTTGCGGAAATCGGAACCAAAGGATGATTTTTCAGTTTGTTTCATTCAGCGCCATCAATCTGGTTGCTTCAGCATTTAATTATCTCTTTCAATATTTCGCTTCACTCAGACTTGATCAATTCAGCTTCAGTCATTTTATAGCACTCGTCGCCGTCGCAAATTTTTTCGGCATTCTCTCCACCATCTTTCGCAATCACTCCACAATTCTATTCTTTGAAGAAAAATTTAATTTCACTCCACGAATAAAACGAATTCTCAGAACTCAAAATCTTTTGACCACTCTTCTGCTTGTGGCCGGAGGATTCGCCGGATGGTTCTTAAAAAGAGATCAGTTCACCGCCTGGCAGGTTTTTCTCACTGTCGTTTTGATTTATTTTTCCATTGCCGCGGCTCCGCTTGT